>JAIKWN010000274.1 GCA_024684665.1 Clostridiales bacterium
AATCTGCCGGCTTCGCCTTCGATGGTTCGAATCCATCCCTGCCCACCAATTTCTGCGGGAATGGCGGAATTGGCAGACGCGCTAGATTCAGGTTCTAGTGAAAGCAATTTCATGCAGGTTCAAGTCCTGTTTCCCGCACCACAATCCGTCTGAAATCCAAGGGTTTCAGACGGTTGTTTTTTATGTCCGTTGCAGTCCTGCAGATCCACGTATGAATATTTAGACATTCTGCTTGCATTTTTATTCATGGTGTGCTATGATATGTGCCACATTAAAAAACCGGATTCCGGCGATCATGGAGGAAAAACATGGCAGACAAGAAATTTCAGCGGGTACTGCTGGCTTATTCCGGCGGCCTGGATACGTCGATCATCATCCCCTGGTTGAAAGAAAACTACGGCTGCGCCGTTATTTGTTGCGCCGCGGATGTGGGACAGGGCGAAGAGCTCGCCCCGCTACATGAAAAGGCGAAGAAAACTGGCGCGGAAAAGCTTTATATCGAAGACCTGCGGCGCGAATTCGTCGAAGATTTCATCTGGCCCACACTGAAGGCCGACGCGATTTATGAAGGGAAATACCTGCTTGGCACAAGCTTTGCCCGGCCCCTCATCGCAAAACGCCTGGTCGAAATTGCGAAAAAAGAAAACTGCGACGCCATCTGCCACGGCTGCACCGGCAAAGGAAACGATCAGGTGCGGTTCGAGCTGACCATCAAAGCTTTCGCGCCGGATATGCCCATCATCGCTCCCTGGCGGGAATGGGATATCAAGACCCGCGAAGAAGAAGTGGACTACGCCGAAGCGCGCGGCATCCCGGTCCCCGTCAAAAAGGATCGTCCCTATTCCATGGACCGCAACATCTGGCACCTCTCCCACGAGGGCTGCGATCTGGAAAATCCGGCAAATGAGCCGCCCCGGGATCTGCCCCTCATCTGCGTACACCCGGAAGATGCCCCGGACAAGCCGGAGTATGTGACTATTGATTTCGAGAAGGGCGTGCCTGTGGCGGTGAACGGGGAAAAGCTTCCGGCTGTGGAGCTGCTCGAAAAATGCAACGAAATCGCGGCGCGGAACGGCGTGGGCATTGCAGACATGGTTGAAAACCGGCTGGTCGGCATGAAGAGCCGCGGCGTATACGAGACCCCGGGTGGCACCCTGCTCTACGCAGCGCACCGTAACCTTGAGGAAATCACGGTAGACCGTGAAACCAGCCATTACAAAGACCAGGTGGCCGTGAAGTTCGCGGAGCTTGTCTATAACGGGCAATGGTATACGCCTCTTCGCGAAGGGCTCTCCGCCTTCGTGGACGTGACGCAGGCGCATGTGACCGGAACGGTCAAAATGAAGCTTTACAAGGGCAACTGCATCGGCGCCGGTGTCACCTCGCCCTACAGCCTGTACATGGAGAACATCGCTACCTTCGGCGATTCCGGCGAGATGTACAGCCATAAGGATTCCGCCGGCTTCATCAATCTTTATGGCCTTCCGATGAAGGTAATGGCCCTGATGAAGCAGAAAGCTGGAGAAAACCTGATCTGACAGCAAAAGATCGGCCGAACAGGCCGGTCTTTTTTTGTATACAGTTGAAAAACCTCAGTTGATCCCCGCCTTTTCGGTGCCAAGGGGCTGCCGCCGGAGGGCATATGTCCGGAAAGCAGCAAATTCCTCCTTTTTCCCGGGATCATCAGCCCAGCGCCCGTAGGCAGAACGTGTTTCTTCCAGCAGGCGGGTATCCGTCATCAGCATGAGCGCGGGCATGCGCGGCGCGCCGTGCTGCCTGGTGCCGAAGAGCTCTCCCGCGCCGCGGAGCTTCAGATCCGCTTCCGCGATGGCAAAGCCATCACTTGTCCGCCGCAGGGCTTGGAGGCGCTCGTTCGGCTCGCCCATCAAGAAGCACCAGCTCTCGCCTCCGCCGCGCCCGACCCGGCCCCGCAGCTGATGCAGCTGCGCGAGGCCGAACCGATCCGCCTGCTCCACCACCATGATGGAGGCCTCCGGCACGTCGAGTCCCACCTCCACCACCGTGGTTGCCACCAGCACGTCCATTCGCCCTTCGCGGAAGGCCTCGAGCGCCGCTTCTTTATCCGCCTTCTTCATGCGCCCGTGCACGAGGCCGACGGAAAGCGGGGCAAGCGCTGTTTCCAGTTCTCTTTTCCGCTGCGTCGCGCTGGGAACGGGTTCTATCGGTTCTTCCTGTTCTTCCTCTCCAAGCAGGGGACAAACCACATAGGTGCGTCTGCCCTTTTCCGCTTCCTCCCGGATGAAACGGTACAGTCCCTCCCGCTTCTCCTCCGGGACAATGCGTGTAGTAACAGGCGTGCGTCCCGGCGGCATCTCATCCAGGACCGAAATGTCCAGATCACCGTAGAGGATGAGGGAGAGCGTCCGCGGGATGGGCGTCGCGCTCATCACCAGAACGTGCGCTCCCGCGCTCTTCTCCTGCAGGCGGGTCCGTTGGCGGACGCCGAAGCGGTGCTGTTCATCCGTCACGACCAGCCGAAGATCCGAAAAGCACACGTTTTCCGATACGAGGGCATGGGTTCCGATGACTACCTGCCATTCCCCCGCAGCGATCGAATCAAGCGCCCGTCGCCGCTCCGCCGCCGTCATAGCCCCTGTCAGGAGGCCGCAGCGCACCCCAAGCGGTGCGAGCAGGCGCCGCGCGCTTTCAAAATGCTGTCCGGCAAGAATTTCAGTAGGTGCCATCAGCGTGCCCTGTCCACCGGAAAGCGCCGCCCGGTACAGGGCGTACAGTGCCACCGCGGTCTTTCCGGAGCCCACGTCCCCCTGCACAAGGCGGGCCATGTTCCGCTCCTGCTCCATATCCCGAGCGATTTCCCCGCAGACCCGGCGCTGCGCGCCAGTCGGCGCGAACGGTAGCGAAGCCCAAAAAACCGCCTCAGCCTCTTCGGGGATCCTGACGGAGACTGCGGAACCCCGCTGTTCCTGTCCGGACACCGCTGCCTGAAAGCAAAGCAGCTCTTCGAAAGCCAGCCGGCGTTTCGCCGCCGTCAGGCGATCCGCATTCACCGGGAAATGCGCCTCCCGCAGGGCTTCTCCACGCTCCATAAGTCCGTATTCCTCCCGCAGCCAGGCGGGAAGCGGATCCGGCTCTTCGTATTCATTCAGCAGAAGGCAAATGGCGTCCCGCAGCTGCTTCTGTGGCACGCCGGGAATCATCCGATAGACCGGCGCGATGACCCCCTTCTCTTCCCGCACGGGATTGATGACGAAAACGCCGTTTTTCTTTTTTACCGGCAGGCCGCAGAGCAGCACATAGGAATCCCTTGTCAGCTGCTGCTTCATCCAGGGCTGGCCGAACCAGAGGCAGCGCATCCGTCCGCATTCGTCCGCCACGACGGCGGAAACCCATTGCCGTCCGTGCACCCGGTGCAGCGCCGGCTCTCCCGTAATAAACCCCTCAAAACAGGCGGCTTCGCCTGGCACCAACTGCCCCGGGGAGAGCGGATGTGTCGTATCCCGGTATTCCTTCGGCAGCATGGAAAGCAGATCCTCCGCCGTTTTGATGCCCCGGTCGGAAAGCGCTTTCAGCCGCATTGGGCCAAATCCGTGAATCGATGAGAGCTCCCGCATATATACTCCAAAAAAAGCTCCATGCCGCGAAGGGGCATGGAGCGCCTTTCTCTGTCCTTTACTCAGCCGAGATGAGGTAATAGTAGAGCGGCTGTCCGCCATACTGGGAAACCACGTCCATATCCGGGAAGAGCTCTGCGATTTCGTTGCGCAGGGACTCCGCCACGTCTTCCTCCGTCTGTTCTCCGTAGTAAACGGTGATCAGCGTGTCCCCGTCCTCTACGACGCTCTTCACAAGGTCGATGGCAACGTCGTGCACGTCGTTCCCGACGGTTTCGATGCGGCCGTTGTGGATGCCGATGATGTCGCCCTCGTGGATTTCCTTCTCCTCGAAGACCGAATCCCGGACCGCGAAGGTGATCTGGCCGGTTTTCACCTGCTCCGCCGCCGCCGTCATGGTTTCACGGTTCTCCTCCGGGGTCGCTTCCGGATTGAAAGCCACCACCGCGCCGATGCCCATGGCCGTGTTCTTGGTCGGCAGAACGACAACGTTACCTTCGGACAGATCGGCCGCCTGCGTCGCGGCAAGGATGACGTTCGAGTTGTTGGGCAGCACAAAGACGTTTTCAGCATGGACCTTTTCAATAGCGCCACCGATGTCCTCGATGCTGGGGTTCATGGTCTGTCCGCCCTCGACGATGACGTCTACGCCGAGGTCGGAGAAGATCTGTGAGAAGCCCTCGCCAATGGATACCGCAACGATACCGTACGGTTTCACCGGGGCGTTCCTCGCGGCTTCCTCCGCCTGGCGTTTCGCTTCATCGGCAAGGCGAGCTGCTTCCTTCGCCTCTTCTTCCCGGCGGCGCGCTTCTTCCTCCGCCCGGCGCTTCGCCTCACGGCGCTGCTCCGCTAGGTTGACCATCGTAAGGTCCTTGATCTCGCCCATGTCACAGGCGTACTGAATGGCTTTGCCGGGGTCGTTCGTCTGCACGCGGACGCGGATCGGTGCATGATCTCCGTCCAGTCCCTCCAGGGATACACCCTCGCCGATGCGGCTGAGGCGCGTACGGTAGCGGTTCAGGTCGTCCTCCGTCACGCCCTCCCGCAGGGAGAGGATCACGAATTCCGTGCGGTACCTGTATTTAAGTTCCGCTTCTTCGGCGGCTTCCTCCTGTGCTTCCGGTTCCGGCGCCAGTTCGATGTGCTCACCCCGAAACGCGGCCAGCCAGCCGCGGAAAATGAACACCAGGCCCTGTCCGCCGGAGTCCACCACGCCCGCTTCTTTCAGGGCAGGAAGCATATCCGGCGTCTTTTTCAGGATTGCCTCGCCGCTGCGGACCACTTTCCCGAGAAGCGCGTCGAGATCACCCGGATGCTTTTTGATGTAGCGCTCCGCGTCCTCTGCAATGACGCGGATCACTGTCAGGATGGTACCCTCCTTGGGCTTCATGACGGCTTTATAGGCGGTGTCCGCGCCGCGGCGCAATCCCTTCACGAAGGTGTCCGCGTTGATCTCTTCGCTGCCTTCGATGCCGCGAGAGAAGCCGCGCAGGATCTGGGACAGGATGACGCCGGAGTTTCCCCTCGCGCCCTTCAGGGCGCCCTTCGCAGCCATCGCCAGCATACGGGACGCGTCGTGCTCGTCTTTCGCCTCGATTTCGCTGACGGTGGAGCGCATGGTCAGGGACATATTTGTACCCGTGTCGCCGTCCGGCACGGGGAATACATTCAGGGTATCGACAAGTTCCCGGTTCTGCTCCAACAGGTTCGCCCCTGAAATGATCATTTCCTTGAGGAGCGCCCCATCGATCGTATTATGTGACAAATGCCTCGCCTCCAATTGCGTATTGCACGTCGGGGGTCAGACGCGGATGCCCTCAACGGAGATATTGACGCGGCGCACCTTGGCGCCTGTCATGTTTTCGATCTTATAGGTGACCTGCGACCGGATGATGTTGCAGACCTCCACGATGGAGATCCCGTATTCCACGATGATATAGAGATCGATGTCGATCCCCTGATCCGTGATATCCAGTTCCACGCCCTTGGTCAGATTTTCCCTGCCGAGCCACTCGGTAAACCCGTCCTTTGCCCGCTTGCCGGACATAGCCACGATACCGTAGCACTCAAGCGTCGCATAACCCGCGACTTTCAGCAGCACGTCTTCGGTGATGGTGATGAGTCCCAAATCGTTAGTGATCCTGCACTCCATAAAAGTACCTCCTCGGGTCGATCGCGCCCACTGATTTCCACGATAGTATACAGGAAAAACGCGCGTTTGACAAGACGCGCGACAAATCCCATTGCCATCTGCGTCTTTTTGTGCTATACTCCCCGCAAATCCAGATTGGAGGTAATAACGCAATGGCATCCACCGAAAAAACGGCAAAACAGCTGAAAAAGCAGAAGATGGTCCGCATCATCGCGCTCGTCGCCTGCGTCGCGTTGCTGCTGTCCACCTTCCTCGTCTATTTCGCGGGCCTGCGCTGAGCGCCCGCCAGTACGGGATCAAATAACCGCCTTTGCGGGCGGTTGTTTTATTTTTGGAAAAATCCAATCATGACAGGAATTCTTCCACCGCTTCCGCGGCCTCAGCCAGCGGGTCTCCCATCATATCCAGCCAGAGGATGGCCGGATTCCTCCGGAACCAGGTCATCTGCCGCTTCGCGAATTTACGGATCGCGTGAGCAAGCTGCTCCAGCATATCCTCCCTGTCCGGGATCTCCCCGGTCAGATACTGAGTGATGAAGCGGTATTCGAGGCCCAGCCCCAGCAGGAACTCCGCAGAGACGCCGGCATCCAGCAGCCCCTGGACTTCTTCGATCATCCCCTCGTCTACACGCCGCTCCAGGCGCTCCCGGATCCGCTCTGCCAGGATCTCACGCGGCCAGCTGACCCCCAGCCTGAGGCTTTCGTATCGGGCCTGCTTTGCCGGGACCGCGTCGTCCCCGTCGTGGATGCGTTCCAGCATGCGCATGACACGGTTCCGGTTTTTTCCGTCCACCTCCGCATCCGGGATGATCCGCAGGAGCATCCCGTACAGTTCCGGCGTCGTCTTCTTCTCCAGTTCCGCGCGGTAATTCAGATCCGGTTCCTTATCGGAGAGTAGATAGCCGTCCAAAACGGAGTCCACATACAGCCCCGTTCCGCCCACGACGAAGGGAACATGTCCGCGCGTAAGGATCCCGTCTATGCAGGCGTATGCCATCCGCTGGAAATCCGCCATGGAGAAAAACTCACCCGGCTCGCGTACATTCAGCATATGATGCGGAACGCCGCGCATTTCCTCCGGCGTGATTTTTCCGCTGCCCAGGTCCAGCCCCCGGAAGACCTGGCGCGAATCCGCGGAAACGATTTCGCCCCCGAAGCGTTCTGCAAGCGCAACGCCCAGCGCGCTTTTCCCGGACGCGTTTGTCCCCACTACAGCAACAACCTTCGGCAATTCGTTCATGCTTTCAACATCCTTCCGGAACGCGCCCGAAAAACCGGGCGCGTTCGCAGGCTCTCCTTTGTTTACAGCGGGCGCGCGCCACGCAGGAAGGCACAATAACAGCAATAACCTTCATACAGGTCAGCCTTGCTGATGACTTCCCAGGGGGCGTGCATGGACAGCACGGGGATACCGCAGTCGATAACGTTCATGCCGTATTTGGCGCACAGGTAAGCGATAGTTCCGCCCCCGCCCTGGTCCACGCGCCCCAGCTCCGACATCTGGAAGCAGACGTCCGCCCCGTCCATGATGCGGCGGATCTCCGCCACAAATTCGGCGTTCGCGTCGTTGCTGCCCGACTTGCCGCGGCTTCCGGTATACTTGTTGAAGCAGATGCCTTTCCCGAGATAAGCGCTGTTCTTCGTTTCAAAAGCGGAAGCGAACCCCGGATCAAACGCCGCACTCACGTCGCTGGACAGCATCCGCGAGTTCGCAAGCGCGCGCCGCAGTGAAATCTCCCGGAAATCCCCGGAAGCCGCCAGAAGCTCCGCCGTCAGGTTTTCAAAATAACGGGAGGCCATGCCGGTGGCGCCGACACTGCCAATCTCCTCCTTATCCGTGAGCACACAACAGAGGGTATACTCCGGCACGCCATCGAAATCCAGCATCGCCGCAAGGGAGGGATAAGCGCAGCAGCGGTCATCGTGACCGTAGCCCAGGATCATGCTGCGATCTAGGCCCATTTCGCGGGCGCGGCCGGCCGGGACGATTTCCAGTTCCGCCGAAAGGAAGTCCTCTTCCTCCATACCAAGCTTCTCTGCAAGGATTTCCCGGATCCTCGCGGTTACGGCGTCCTTTTCCTCCTTTTCGTCCGGCTGCGATCCGATGAGCAGATTCAGCGCCTCGCCCTCTACAAACTTTGATGCGTTTTTTTCCATCTGGTCCTTAGCGAGGTGCGGCAAAAGATCGGTGATGCAGAAAACCGGGTCCGCGTCGTCCTCGCCAATTGCAAGACTGACGCGCGTACCGTCCTTCTTCACGACGACCCCGTGCAGCGCGAGAGGGAGCGCAAGCCACTGATACTTCTTGATTCCGCCGTAATAATGCGTATCAAGATAGGCAAGGCCCTGCTCTTCAAACAAGGGATTCTGCTTCGCATCCAGGCGCGGGGAATCGATATGCGCCCCCAGGATGTTCATCCCCTCTTCAAGCGGACGCTTTCCGATGATATACAGCACAAAGGATTTATTCATCCACGCGAAAGAAACGCGGTCACCGGGCTGAAGATTACGTCCGTCCTGGGTCAGTTTCGCAAGAGGTTGGAAACCGCGGTCATCGGCAAGGCGCAGCGCCTCCGTCACGCATTCCCGCTCCGTCTTACCATGATCGAGGAAGGACATATACTCCTTTGCGAACCGCTCGCGCTCGTTCGCCATTTTTGCGTGCGCAACCCATGCGTTTTTCCGTTCCATTCTTTGCCTCCTATGATTAATGATGTTTCTTTTGTATGTCTGTCGACGCGCAGCTCTGCTAATTCTTGACACAGCGGCCGCCGCTCAGCTATAATGTATTTTGTGCTGATGTGGTGGAACGGCAGACACCGGGGACTTAAAATCCCTTGCCGCGAGGCGTGCGGGTTCGAATCCCGCCATCAGCACCATCCCCAAGAATCCGGCAGCCATACAGGTTGCCGGTTTTCTTTTTTTCTATTTGCTCGCTTCAAATCCTAAACGATCGTATGGGAATCCTCCTCTGTTTTACTGAAGTCCCAGCTCCACCCTCGCCTGTTCGATCGCCCTGTTCCAGGCGGTGACGGTTTCGGGGCGCTGGGGAGCGCCGCAGGTACCGCAGGGTTTGAGATCCGTGTAGGGATAGCGGGACAGATCGCCATAGGTAATGGGCGAGAGAGGCAGATACGTGCTCTTCACGCTCTGGCATCGGGCTGTCGTGTGGTACTTCGCGCCGCCTTTGGGGTTGTAGTACATGGGCGTCCCGCTATCCGTTACCGGCAGGGTACGACCGTCATCGTCCCATACGATGATTTTGATGCCGTAGATGTTGCGCAGGTTGTCCCAGATCCACATGTGGCTGTAGCCCTCTTCATTGGGCTTCCGCTGAACGCGGATGCAGCCGTGGCTCGCTTTCGTTCCGAGGGCGCCTTCGCAGCGGGTGAAATCCTCCCGCCCGTCCTCTGTGAACATGGAGGGAACGAGGTGCAGCAGGTCTCCTCCGTTGAAGCGGATGGCGTAATTGCACCACAGATCCCCCGCCCAAAAACCGCCGGTGGGGCTGCACAGCAGGAACTCCCCGGAAGCTGTTTCGTTGAAATCCTCGTTCTGCCCGGATGTAGTTCCCGTGGAGACAAGGAGGGTCGTGAGGAGCTTTCCGGATTCGTACAGGTACAGCCGCTGGGTCTGCTTGTCCACTACGATTCCGTACTGCTGATTGGGCGTGACTTCCTTGATTCGATAGCCCCGCACCCAGCCGTCCTCCAGTTCGTCACAGTCGTTGTAGGATTCGATATGTGCCCAACCGTCCTGCTCTTCCAGAACCCGCACAGCCACGGATTCCCCGTAGAAGAAGCCCCGGCTGCCCTTCGTCTTTTTCTGTTTACCTTTCGGACCATCGGAGAGATATACTTTCTCCGTCTGCCCCACGTCCAGAATTGTGATGGGCGCCATCAGCCGCTGCCAGACCGCCTCTTCGTCCTTCGGATCGAAATCCCCGAACCAGGAATGGGAGATGGCCTCTCGGGCCGCCTCCTTCATGCGTTCTTCCTCGTCGCGCGTCCGCTCTTCCAGACGAAGGGCCGATTCCGCCTCGGCCGCAGCCCGGTCTTCTTCCAGCAGGCACAGGGTTTCCCGGTCCGCCTCTCCCGTCTCCGGAAGGCCTTTAGACTTCTGATAGGCTTTCACAGCCGTTTCCGTGGCCTTGCCAAACTTCGCCACCGGCTCGTCTTTATAGATGCCCAGCAGTTTCAGGGTCTTCTGCAGGGCGGTGACCGCGTCCCCCGCGTCGCCCTTTTTCAGTTCCCATCCCGCCTGGCCTTCCGTAAAGACGCCGTAGCCCCGGATGGAAGGATCGTCCAGCCGATAGGAAAAGCGTGCGATCTTCGTTGGCGTTTCGCCCAGTTCGTGGTTGTTTCCCTCCACGGTATGCACACGGACGGTCCCGTCCGGCTCCGAGGTAACGAATTCCACGATTCCCACATGGTCCAGCCGGTTGTATTTATACCACTCGAAATAGATGAGATCTCCTGCCTGGGGAACGTAGGGCCGGTCGATCACATAAGCTCCGTCGGAAAGCCAGAACTGTCCCCCTTCCCCTTTCAAACCGTCTCCCGACGTGATGTAGCGGCCCCGCTTCTTATACCAAGCCGCGCCGTCCCCGCAGTCCGACTGTAGAGGATAATCCGTCCCCAGCATATGGGTCCCGTAGAGCTCGTCTGCCCGGTTCACGCACCAGGAGACGAATTCGGAGCAGTACTCCCCGTAGGCTTTTCCGCCCCATTCACCGTATTTGGTATAACCGCCCTTGGTCGCGCTGTAGCCCAATTCGCCCACCGCGACAGACAGGAGCATTTCCCCCCGCTGATCCGCCAGGGCGAAGCCGGAAACAAGCAGGCCAAGAATCGCTAACAATACGAAGACCGTTTTCCGCATTTCGTTTCTCCAGGGTTCCTTTCGGGTTTACCAGGTGGCGCAGAAGCCTGTCACATACCAGCTGTCCTTCTGCAGGGTGTACTGGCAGCTCTCCCGCGTGATTTCGTTTTCCGGGATCACCGACATATTGAAGTAGGGTTTCTTCGGCGCGGGATCGTAGCGGAAGTTCATCCGCTTGATCGTTGAGTTGACGTTGCCCTCGATGGTCGTCAGCTCGTATCGCCCGTCTCCAGTCTCCATCACGCTCTCCACGATCGCGATGTGGGTATAGGGAGTAGAACCCCGGACACCGTAGATGATGAGATATCCCGGCTTTGGAATTGCGCCAGACTCGCAGGAATGCCAGCGGTCCTGGTTCACAAACGCCTTGTAGACGTTGCCGACCCTGCCCTCCATCGCCGTAAAAACCGCGCCTTCCGGAAGCTGTTCCGCAAGCTTGTAATGGATCATCCGCACGCCGCTGTGATAGGCGCACCAAATCTGGAAGACCGAACACCAGCCAATCTCCCGTTTGTCCTCGTAATACCACTGCGTGTACTCGTTGGCCTTGGGCAGCTTTTCAAAGGGATGCAGCTCGAACTGAGCCCGCGCGGTCAGAACAAAGTTGCGTGCCTCGATCGGCATGTCCTCCGGAAATGTAAGATCATACGGTTCGAGTTCGCCCTCCGCCTGGGTTGGAAGGGATTCCGGTGGAGGATCGAGATAAACAGGCGCCCGCGCCGCCAGAGCGGCGTTTTCAAAGAGGAACAGGCAGAAAAGGGCGAAGAAAAGTGCAATCCGTTTCATAGGGTTATCCTTTCACCACGGCAGACAGCGTCTTCAGGATCAGTTTCAGGTCCGTCAGCGGAGAAATCTCTCTCAGGTACTGGAGGTTCAGCTTCAGTTTGGCCGGCATGATTTCGTTCACATACAGCGCTTCCGGGTCCTCCGCCTTCCCCAGAAGTTCGCTCTCTCTCCGGTAAGCGATGGAGGCGTAATCCGTGATCCCCGGCCGGACCAGCAGCACCTGTCTCTGGCAAGGGGTATACAGTTTCACGTATTTCGGGACCTCCGGTCGGGGACCCACGAAGCTCATTTCACCCCGGAAAACGTTCAGCAGCTGCGCCAGCTCGTCCAGCTTCGTGCTCCGGAGAAAAGCACCCACGCGCGTAATGCGGCTGTCCTGACCCACGGTGATCGCGGGGCCCCGCCTGTCCGCGTCCGTTACCATCGTGCGGTACTTGAAGATGCGGAAGGGCACACCGTCCTTCCCCACCCGCTCCTGCCTGTAAAAGACCGGACCGGAACTGTCCGCCTTCACCGCCAGGGCGATGAGCGCAAGCAGCGGAGAAAGCAGGAGGAGAGCCGCTGCGCTGATGATCACGTCCGCTGTTCGCTTGAAAACGAGCTGCGGCATTTTCTTTTGGAGCAGCGAAGCAATTTCGGTTCCTGTTTCATCGGGACGCTCCATGTTTTCTCCTTTCCCTATGCCCGGACGCGGAAGATGGTGGAATACAGAACCGCCATCGCGAGCGAACACCGGTATTTCATGAGTCCGTAACGTACGGCAATGCGTAACGGCAGTCTGGAAAGGCGGACGCCTGCAAACCAGCCACGCACATCCTCCCGCCCAGCGTAGCGGCGGATCTCCCGCACCCTTGCCGGGAAGGAATAAGGCGTTCCCGCCGCGCAGAAGTTGCGCGCGGCATCCGCCGCCATCTTCCGCCGGCGCAGGAGCATGCGCTCCTTGCAGGTTTTCCACGGGAGGAGCACCTCCAGCGCGTCGTTGGAGTGGTGAAGGCTCTCCGGGATATGCGGGCTGTAGCGTTTCGTTGCGCTTTTCCCATGAAAGCGGTAATGATAATAAGCCTTGTCCACTGCTACAACCTTCCCCGCGTGGAGCAGGCAGGTGACGATAAAAAGCAGATCCTCCGCATAGCGGATATCTTCGCGGTAACGGATCTCGCCGATGATCTCCCGGCGGAAGAGGTTCCGGGGGGAGTAGCCGGACAAGGGCAGTTCTCCCGTCTCCTCCGGCAGAGCAAGCATCCGGGGAATCAGGGCTGCGCGGATGGCAGCCCTGTTGAAAACCGTCCCGTCCGGAAAACCCAAGGGTACATCTTCCGTTCCGGACGGCCGGTCCTTGAAGACCCGGCAAAAGGACACGTCCGCCCCGGTTTCCCGGCAGGCGGAAAGAAGCGCCGCATACAGTTCCGGCTCCGCCGTGTCGTCCGCGTCGCAGAAGCCGATGAATTCCCCCTGCGCCGCATCCAGTCCCGCATTCCGCGCGGTGGAAACTCCTCGGTTCTCCGGAAAGGTAATCACCCGGACGCGAGGGTCGTCTGCCGCCGCCGCGGCGAGCAGCGCGGGGGTTTCATCCCGGCTGCCGTCGTCCACGAAAACGAATTCAAGGGCGGCAAGCGTCTGTCCCCGCAGGGAGGCTATACACTCCGGAAGATATTTCGCTCCGTCGTGCACCGGTATGATAACGGATACCTCCGGTTTCACGCTTCCTCCTCCGCCCGCCAGAGGGGCGCCTGCACCAGAAGATAGGCGCAGCCGATAAGGGAGAAAGGCGCATACACCGATTCAAACAGGCCGACAAGAATGAACACCGTACAGAAAGCAAGGGGCGTCGCCGCGAGTGCGCTCTCTTTCCGCCTTCTCCAGTAATAGGTCAGAGACCGGATGAAAGAAAGCAGCGTATAGCACACGAGTAGTATGCCCGCAATCCAGCCGTTGTTGTAGAAGACGCCGAGGAAGGCGCTGTGGGCGTTGAAACGCCGGTCGCCGCCGTCTTTTTGGACCCACTCCTCCACCACGCTCGAATCGTGTCCATTCCAGCTTGGGTTCTCGAGGATGGTCTTCCAAATGCCCCACCGGTCGGAAGTCAGATCGTCCATGGTGATCACCCGGTCCTCCGGCTTCGCCCACATCATGGGGCTTCCGAATGTTTCGTGGTTGTAGAGCGCCAGCTCGTAATCCTCCTCGAAGGATTTCATCATTTTGTCCTTCGTGACGCGCCAGCCGAAAACACCCGCAACCACCGCCAAGGCAAGCAGCGCAGCGACGACCGCACCGGGCCGTTTCGCCGTGCCCGCCGCGATAGAACCGCCCAAGATGAAGGCGACTCCCAGGAAAGCGAGAAGGCCGGAACGGGACATAGTGCAAAGAAGAGTCGCCGACGCGCCGGCGCCCGCGAGCAAGCAGAAGACCGCGGCGCCCTTCTTTCCCTCCCGCAGGCAGGCATAAGCGAGGAGGAACGCAGCCGTCGCAGTCACGATGCAGCACATCGCCAGCGTGTTGGCATCGTAGAAGACGCCCCGGTAGCCGGGATAGCCGTAGGTCAGGGGAAAGGCGATCCAGGTCCACAGGAGGAAGGGCAGCGTTCCGACGAGGGCGCCCTTCAGGATGCAGCGGAAGGTGTCGTCGTCGTCCCGGGAGGAAAAGACCGAGAACATGACCGGGTAGCAGATGAGCAGCGGCACGCTTTCCGGGAGCCAGTCCTCGTGGAAGAAACCGGAGATCACCATCATACCGTGTAGCGCGAACCAGAGCCCCGCCATGCTAAGCCGGAAGCGCGTCCGCGCTTTCCCAGGAACCCGCGCCGTCAGCGTCGCGAAGACGAGAAGCACCATCCCGAAGAGAACGAAGAGCATCCAGCGCATGGGAAATTTCCGCTGCGTGAAGAGGCAGCAGTAAAACAGCAGCGCGCCGAGCGCCGGCGTCAGCAGCCGCGCGTCGAAGATTTCGTTGAAAATCCCCGTCGCCCGGTCATATGCGGATAAAAGCTTCGATCCGTCCATACTCTGTCGGCTCATACTGTGCTCCTGATTTCATCGTAAATCTGTTCCATAGTCGCCGCGTTGCGCTCCCAGGTGAGGGCTCTCGCCGCCTGCCTGCCCCGCTCCCGGAGCACCGCATAGGACGCCTCATCCAAAAAGATCTCCCGCAGCACCCGCTCTACGGCGTCCGCATCCCCTGCCGGAACGAGGAAGCCGTTTTCTCCGTCTTTGATCGTGTCCCGGATGCCCTCGTCTTCGGCCCCCACGGCGATCATGCCGGCGGCCATGGCTTCAATGTACACGATGCCGTAACCTTCACCCCAGGAAGGTAGCACAAAGACGTCGCTTTTCGCCATGAGACGCAGCACCTCTTCGTGTGGCAACCCTCCTGTGAGCGTCACGCGATCCGAAAGGCCCAGTTCCGAAATCCTCCCGCGCAGCTGACCTTCCATGGGGCCTACCCCCACAATCGTGAGGGTCGCGTCCGGAAAGTCCCCTGCGATGCGGGAAAAGGCTTCCAGAGTCCGGTCCATGCATTTGCGTGCTTTCAGGGTGCCCACCGAGAGGATCTTGCGCGGGATGTTTTCCGTATCCTCCGGAATGAGGGACAGATCGACGCCATTTGGCACCACCATCCGGAAGCCGGAAGGGCGGTATGGCGCAACCCGTTCCATCAGCAGGGAAGAAACAGCAAGCAGTGCGTCCGCTTCCCTCGCGATCTTCACATTCCTGTTCCAGGGCTTCTCGCCCAGGATGAAATAATGCAGCACGTCGGTTCCGTGCACCGTGAGCACAAGAGGGACCCCAAGGGCACGGGAGACGATGAGTCCTGCGTGCCCGTCCCGGGGCAACATATGCGCATGCACCACATCGAACGGTTTCGCCTCATGCAGCCGCCGCGCAATTGGAAGCGCCGCGCGCGCGAGGAACTGCCCGCCGAAGAGGCGCTCTCCCGAATTGCCAAGCGAAATGCAGCGGGGATAATACACCGGAATTCCATCAACCACAGCCTCCCGAGGCGTCCTCCTGTCCAGCGCCACGCAGGATGGGCGGAACCGTGCCGCGAGGGGCGGCAGCGGCAGGCAGGAAATCACCGTGACCTCATGTCCCCGCGCCTTCAGCGCTTTCGCCTGTTCGTGCACATAAAAACAGTAGGGCGAGGCGTCGTCCTGCCGGTGGATCATCATGAGGATACGCAAGCGTCCGCCTCCCTTCCGAAAACTCCGCCAGCCGAGGCATACAGGGTTTTCCACCGCGCTGCGACTTCCGGCAAAGCGCACTCCGCCGCCGCAGTCACGCACCGGGCGGATCTTGCGGCATAGCCTTCGGAGACCGTGCGAAGAAGGAGTTCTGCCTGTTTTACCGGATCCCCCGCCGGAACGGCAAAGCCTACCTCACCTTCCGGAAACTGGCCATCAAAGCCCTGCCCGGCAGTGTACAGAACAGGGACACCCTGGCTCATGGCTTCCAGATACACCATACCAAAGGTTTCCGCCGCGGAAGGCACAAGCAGCACATCGATGCTCCGGTAAAATTCTTTCATGGCTGGCATATCCGTAAGACGCCCGCAGCAGGAATCTCCCGGATGCAGCATGGATAAGATCTTCTCTTTCAGCGGCCCGTCCCCGCAAAGACGGATGGTGAAACGTGTTTCTCCCATCCCGTCCGCCAGGTGAACCGCCCGGATCGCGTCCATGGGGCGCTTCCGTTCATTCAGCAGTCCTGCAAAGCCGACCCGCACGGGATTCGCCGGCGTCTGCCGTGGCATTCCGTCCAGCCAGGCCGGAAGGAGGCCGTTTGGGATCACATGGAATTTACCGCGCAGCTTCTCCCGTTCTCCTTCTGGGAACCATGAGAGCGCCTTCTGCATGGCGGCCGGTCCGGGGAAAGCCACAAAGGCAGCTTCCCGCAGGATTGTACGCCCCAGCGGGCGCAGATGCGGTTCGTAGCGCCAGATGGTTTCGGAATCCGAGTAGCGCACCGTGACGCCGAAGGGGATGCCCGTCTCCCGCGACAGCCGACGTGCAACAGAACCGTCGGTGAAGAGGGTGTGAGCATGGATGAGGGAAAGATCGGAAAGATCCATCTCCCGCCGTATGACCGGAACGCTCCTCTGCGCCTTACGAAAGAAGAAGAGTGAATCGCTTCTCCGGACGGTCAGTCGTGCGAGGGTCTCTACGTCCGCCGGATGATTCTTGTCAAGATTCTCCCGCCGCTTTTCCGGGACGAAGATCCGCTGCGGAATGCCTGCCGCGGCAAGGGCCGCAAACAGCTGTGAAAAAACGGAAGAGCCGGCAAGGTTGCAGCAGATGTGCAGGATCATGCCGACTTCCCTCCCTCTTTCTTTTTCCTTTCCTCCCGGAGGAAAGCAGGAAGCGCGGCGATGCCGGTCAGGCTCCCGAATCCATAGGCAAAATGGAAGGCGGGGTAGAGAATGAACTCCACCGGAAGGAAGCGCATGCCTTTCTCCTTCGCGATCTCAAAGGAGTAAAACCCGTCCAGAAGGAGATACGCTCCCCACATGAGGCCGAGAAGCACGGAGAGCACAGGATTATGAAACAGCACGCCGAGCAGGCCGACAGCGGTGCAGAGGACGAAAGCCAATGGCACAAAATGCCGCATGCCCATGGATCCGGGAACCAGCGCCATGGTGATGACGTTCCATTTCCCGTTCATATAGCCCATGCGCATGATGCCACGCATGGAGTCGCGGCAGTAATACAGCACCCGGATGCGGGGATCCATCCAAATCTTTCCTCCGTTTTTTCGGATGCGGTAGTTAAGCTCGTTATCCTGGTTCCGGGTCAGGCGTTCGTCAAATCCGCCGATCCGTTCAAACAGTTCCCTGTGGAAGCAGCCAAAGGGGACGGTATCTACATAGCCCGGCTCCTCCGAGAGCCGATAGGAAGCGTTGCCCACACCGAGAGGCGTCTTCAGCATCTCTGCGATCGCTTCTCCCATGAAACCCCGCCCGCGGGTCACGAAAATGCCGCCCGCGTTCTCGCAGTCCTGCGTAAGCAGTGCCGTCACAGAGAGGCGAATATAGTCCGGAGGGTATTCCGCATGCGCGTCCAGCCGCACGATGACGGGGGCCGTGCTCTCCCGGATACCGATGTTCATGGCATAGGGAACCGTCCGGTGCGGATTGTCATAAACGCGGATCTCCGGATGCTCCTTCTGCAGTTCCTGCAGCAGTTCCACCGTCCGGTCTTCCGAGCGGCCGTCGACAAAAAGCACCTCCATCTTCTCGACAGGATAATCCTGGGCGAAGATGGAAGCGACACAGTCGCGGATGTAGCGCTCTTCGTTGCGCACTGGCAGGATGACCGAGATAGGCGGCAGGGACATGCTTTCACCACACTTTTCCGAAATTGCAGGGACAAGGGAATTATAGCACAGAAACCGTCCAAGGGAAACCCCCGCCCGCGGCAAAGAAAAGCTCCCGGCCTCGCGGACGGGAGCGCAGTTGTTCCAGTCAATCCGAATAGACGCCAGCCGGCTCTGTTTTGCCGGTATGTTGATAATCATAGCTCATGGCCTGTCTGTTCAGCATGCGGGTTCCGTCCTTCAGGATGGTTTCCACGAGAACCGTAACCCTTTCGCCATGCCCTGACAATCCCGATACCGTATAAGCCTTTTTGTCCTCGTCGTAGACGACATGTGCGGAAGAATCTGGAACTTCGTACCCCTCGGAGCCTTTTACTCTTACATCCTCCGCTCTGAACACCACATAATCAGGGATCAGACTATACAGGCTGTTGTCGAAATTCTCGTAGTATCCCGATATTATGGAAACACGATAGCTCTCTGCGTCCGGATTCAGCGCCAGGAAAGTGAGGCCATGCGGATCAAAATTCTTCACGATCGCGCCTGCCTTCTGATCCGCGTTGACAACCACGATGTTGGTGCCAAAAGCTCTGCCTTTCCCATTTGCGCCTTTCTCTGAATGGATGGTTATCCGCGTTTTCCCTGGTTTCTTCACCTTTGCGGTCATTTCGATGTACCCGAGAGCGCTTTTAACTGTCGGCAGGACCGAATCGTCCGGATTCTCCCATACTGCTGTCGCGCCGATGTCCTTCGAATCCTCGACCCCGAGCGTGTAAACAACCTCCTCCGGTGTACTGTCAGTCGCCCGTTTTATAACTGCCTTCGTGATCTTCACACGGACCGGTCCGGCCAGACCACCGATTTCGTATTCCACCCCTTCTTCCCATGCATTGGGGGAAAATCTGAAAGATACTGTCTTTTCGTCAGCCTGCCGAAGGGCTTCAACAAAAGGAGACCATCGCCAGGTATCGGTGTAATCGTCAAATCCTGTCCCTCTGACCCCTTTCTTGCCGTCAAGCCTTGGCTGCACCGTTCCCTTGACCTGCAGCTTCTTGTTTACTTTTGCCGGAGCGATAACCCGGAACTCTCCGCTGACATCGTATGCGTCATCTGAGAAAAGAGAGCCGAGCGCCGTCTTCTTTTCCGCAGAATCCGTGATTTCGACATATTCCTCGCTGATCCTGTCGAGTATCTCGACGAGGTTTTTCTCCGAATTGACTCTGCCTTCTGCGTCATCTTCCCAGTCGTTACGGATCCGGTAATCCGCATCCTTTGTTTCCCACCGTACGCAATAGGAATAATCCCCCGCAGGGATGGAGGTGAAGCCGCCCTTCTGCCCGACGGTGGGAAGGAATACGCCATTCCTGTAGTCAAAAGAAACCACTCCGTCAAAGCCGCTCAGCACATAGCTGTCCGCGATGCCGCCGCTGACATTCCACTCCAGATTCATATATGGCGTTTTTTCTGTTTTTGCTTCACGGGTGAATACGTTAACAGAAACACCGTAAACGTTCTTCCACCCTTCCTTCGCCAGTTTCAGCGTCTTCGATTTAATCTTCCCGGCCGGCGCCTCTTCAAACAGCTGCAACTTCTCGTTGTACTTGATCGGGATGACCGTATAGCTTACCTTGGTCGCGTCTTCCGGAATTCGGCTGTCGTTATACTGATGTGTTATCAGGTTCCTGTCGAGGGGATTCCTGAGCCCGTCTGTGAAGTTGCTTTCAACGGTGCTGACTCTTTTATCCTTGCCGCACCAGAGCGTGCGGACAATCCGGTAATTGCCCAGAAACCTCCCCTCAGACTGCCAGACCAGCTTTACTCCGTTCTGGCTGTAACGGAAAAGCGAACTGATTCTGATCTTCTGCCAGGAGTCATCGTGAAAAGGATCGTCATACTCATAGTCTTCTATATCGGTATCGGAACAAAGGCCATAGGTTTCGACACCGTTCACGTTCTTCTCCGCGCGCACCATGTAACAGGCTTCCACCGGCTGGTTTTTAAGAGTAACCTTGCCGCCGATACCGGTGTAGGTAACCTCGACCTCTTTCAATTGCTCTGGATCCCATTCTTCCATGGCAATGGTAACGGGCTTCTTGGCGGCTCCGACCTTTTTCACCTGCTTCCAGGCGCCTGTTTCGTACTCGTAGGAATATACGTAATATTTCACATTTGCCGGTAGGGCTGTTCTGTCGCCGGTCACCTTGTCACTCTGCACCCAGTTCAGCACGACAATGCCATCCTTCTTGCCGTGCTTCACTTGCAGCACAGGCGCACATTTCCACCAGTCATCTTTCTTCAGCTGCTCATCGGTCACATCGCTCTCGAACTCCGGAATCAGTGTTACGATGCTGCGTTTCTCGGGTTCGTCCATGTCCTCCGGCATTTCCGCCCCAAAGGCATCGCCTGGGAAGGACTCTTCTATAAAAAATTCCTCGCCCACACCTTCCGTCTCGCGAAAGGTTTCCTCAAAGCAGACTTCTTCGGCGCCTGCACCAGAGAAAAGAAGTATCATCACAAGAAACAGGATACTTACGCGTTTCACAGCGGCGGTCTCCTTTCTTATCCCCGTTTCAACGGATATCACGGATAATTCTACCGTCATGCATCCCTGACTGTCAATATCTTTGACCGGGGTGTCAGCAGGTCTTCCGAGTGCAAAGAAATCCATTAGAAAGAAACACACAATGCCTTTCTTTGCACCGCCATCTGTGCTATAATTCAGCATAGAATAAGAATGGGGAGGTTCTGTTCATGCGCAAGGACGGGCGGCTGGAGCACTGGCAGAAAATCGCCATCCTCATGACGCTGTACGACGGCATTGCGGTGAATGTCGCCTACTTTTTCGCGCTGCTGCTGCGCCATGAAATGCGCTTCTCGCTGATTGACGAGGTGTACGTGCAGACCTGGCTGGAGTTCACGCCGATCTATACCATCTTCTGCATCATCCTCTTCTGGGCGCTTCATCTGTACCAGAGCATGTGGCGCTTTGCCAGCTATTACGAGCTGGCCATGACCACCATCGCCTGCGGTATATCCGCCGCTTTCCATATCACTATGATCGCCCTCTTTTACGAGCGCATGCCTATCTCCTACTATGTCATGGGCGCCTTCTTCCAATACCTGCTGATTCTGGGTATCCGTTTCTCCTACCGGTTTTACCTTACGACCCTGCCCACTTCCATCCGCAGGCAGGATAAAGAAGCGCCCCGCATCCTCCTGGTTGGCGCAGGCAATGCGGGGCAGACCATCCTCAGGGATCTGCACAAAGCCAAGGAACTGAATGGGCGCGTCCTCGCCATCATCGACGACAACCCGAACAAGTGGAGCAGGTACATCGACGGAGTTCCCATTGTGGGCGGGCGGGACGACATCCCCCGGGCAGTGGAGAAATACAAGATTGATAAAATCTACGTCTGTATCCCCAGCGCCAGCGAGACGGAACGGCGGAAAATCCTGCGCATCTGCCGAGATACTGGCTGCGAGCTCAAAAATCTCCCCGGTATCTACCAGATCGTGAACGGAGATATCTCCATTTCCGCCCTTCGCGAGGTGGCCATTGAAGATCTCCTGGGGCGGGATCCCATCGCTTCCGACCTGACAGAGGTCTTCCGTTTCCTTCAGGACAAAGTGATCCTCGTTACCGGCGGCGGAGGCAGCATTGGTTCCGAGCTCTGCCGCCAGATCGCAGCCCACAGTCCCCGCAGGCTCATCATCTTCGACGTTTACGAAAACAACGCCTATGACATCGAGCAGGAGCTGCGAAGGACGAGGCCGCAGGTGCCACTCACCGTCATCATCGGCTCCGTCCGGGACAGCGGGCGCTTAAAGGATCTGTTTGAAACTTGGCGTCCGGACATCGTCTTCCACGCCGCGGCCCACAAGCACGTTCCCCTCATGGAAGTCAGCCCCTGCGAAGCCATCAAGAACAATGCCATCGGCACTTATAAAACCGCGATGGCCGCCATGCGGGCGGGGGTCAGCCGCTTCATCCTCATCAGCACGGACAAAGCCGTGAATCCCGCGAACATCATGGGCGCAAGCAAGCGCATCGCCGAAATGGTCATCCAGACCTTCGACTATATGACTCGGGTGGGGCGGGAACGGGAGCTTCCCCTGCTCCACGGGCACCGTGGAAATCCGGACGAACCGCTCCCCGAGAGCTTTCATGGGCGGACGAGGTTTGTAGCCGTGCGCTTCGGCAACGTTCTCGGCAGCAACGGTTCCGTGATCCCCCTCTTCCGGCGGCAGATCGAGGCAGGCGGTCCCGTCACTGTCACCCATCCGGACATCATCCGCTACTTCATGACAATCCCCGAAGCGGTGGGTCTCGTCCTTCAGGCCTCCGTCATGGCGGAGGGCAGTGAGATCTTCGTCCTTGACATGGGACAGCCCGTGAAGATCGACGACCTGGCCCGCAACCTCATCCGCCTTTCTGGTTTCGTGCCGGACCGGGATATCAGGATCGTCTATACCGGCCTTCGCCCCGGGGAGAAGCTGTATGAAGAAAAGCTGATGGCGGAAGAGGGGCTGCAGCGCACTGACAACAACCTCATCCACATTGGCAAACCCGTGGATTTCGACCACGACGAATTCCTGAGGCAGCTTTCCCTCCTCATGGAAGAAGCCTTCCGGAACGACGAGGAAGCCGTGCGCACCCGCGTTGCCGAAATCGTACCGACCTATCATCCGGCGGAAAACTCCCTGCCGGAAACAAACGCAGAAAGCGGGAAACCACAGCATGTTTGATTATCTTGTCGTCGGCGCCGGGCTCTTCGGTGCGGTCTTCACGGAGCGGGCTCTGGCCGCGGGAAAGACCGTCCTCATCGTGGATCGGCGTGACCACATCGCTGGGAACGTGTATACGGAAAACCTCCGCGGGATCGACGTGCACCGTTACGGCGCCCACATCTTCCATACGAACGAGCGGCGCGTCTGGGACTACGTGTCCCGGTTTGCGGAATTCAACCGATTCACCAATTCCCCGGTGGCCAATTATCATGGCGAAATCTACTCTCTCCCTTTCAACATGCATACTTTCAGCCGCATGTGGGGCATCGCAACCCCGGAGGAAGCGCGGGCGAAGATCGAGGAGCAGCGCGCGGCCGCAGACAATGGGGAGCCGAAAAACCTCGAGGAGCAAGCCATCCGTCTGGTGGGCATCGATATCTACGAAAAGCTGGTAAAGGGATATACGGAAAAGCAGTGGGGCCGATCCTGCCGGGAGCTGCCCGCCTTCATCATCCGCCGCCTTCCCGTGCGTTTCACCTACGACAACAACTATTTTAACGCCAGGTATCAGGGCATCCCCGAAGGGGGATACACGAAGTTGGTCGAAAAGATGCTCGCAGGCGCAGAGGTGCGTCTTTGCGTGGATTACCTGAATAACCGGGAGGCCCTGAACGCAGAAGCCCACAAGGTCATCTTTACTGGCCCCATCGACGAGTTCTACGGTTATCAGCTGGGAGCGCTTGCATATCGCAGCGTCCGTTTTGAGACTGAGACCCTGGAGATCCCGAATTTTCAGGGCAACGCGGCGGTCAACTATACGGACCGGGAAACTCCCTGGACCCGCATTATCGAACATAAATGGTTCACTTTCGGACTGGATGCAGCGGGAAACGAGATCCCCTGTACCGTAATCAGCCGGGAGTACAGCGCCGAATGGAAACCGGGCGACGAACCCTACTACCCCGTAAACGACGAGGCCAACGGCGCGCTGTACAAGAAGTACCGCGCCCTGGCAGACCGTGAAGAGAAGGTCGTCTTCGGCGGACGGCTCGGCGAATACCGGTATTACGACATGGACAGGGTCATCTCCGCTTCCCTCGATCTTTCGGAGCATTTGCTGTCCTAAATGTCAGGTCTTCAAACCAGGAAGAAGGTGGAACGCATGGATTTTGAACGTATCAAACTGGCAGATCTCCCGATGGTGTACGTCGTGGCTGAACTGCATCTTGGCGGCAGACGGTATCTCGCCGCGGCAAGCGAAGCGCGTGGCGGGCGCGCACTCATTATGGATCCCGAAACCAGGGAAACTGCGGATCTCTGGCTGGGCGATACCGGCTGCATGAATATCGTGCAGATCCCCGGTCAGGAACGGCTGCTTGCCATAACCCGCTTCTATCCCGTGTTCGACTCAAAGAACGCCGCAGTCTGCCTGCTGGAGCCGACGGAACAGGGATACATGCATCCCTGGCGCATGCGCGAGGTTGCGCATGTCCCTTTCTGCCACCGTATTGGCGTCGTGGAGAGTTCAAAAGGCTTGTTCCTGCTCGCCTGCCAGGTATGCGGGGACAAAGCGTATACGGAGGACTGGTCGGTTCCAGGCGCGCTTCTGACCGCCCGGATCCCGGAAGCAGGAGATGAATCGGAATGGCGGCTTACGCGCGTATACGATGGGCTTTTCCGGAATCACGGTCTGAATATCGAAAAAGGCAGCCAGATTTCCATTTCCGCGGACAACGGCGTTCTGCGGTTCGACATGGCGGACTACTCGGAGGGAGATGCGATGATCCCCTCCCATATCCGAAAAACGCCGACCAGTGACATCAGCCGCTGGGAGGATGAAAGCGGAACGCTGGAAGCCGCGATCGAGCCTTTCCATGGCAACCGCGGCGCCGCATACGCCATGGAGGGATGGGAAACGAAGCCCCTCGCTTCATGGGAAATTGAATTCGGGCACGTTGTCTGGATCGGCAGGCTCTGCGGGAGAAGAGCCGTGATCCTCGGCAGTCGCGCAGGCCGGGAGAAAGCCCTTGAGATCGTCCCGCTGGATACAGGAGAGCGCCTCACGCTGGAGGTGGGAGCGGGGCCCACGCAGATCACCGTATACGAAGAAGGCGATGACACCTGCATCCTTTCCGCAAACCACGAGCCCGGCGAGGTCTTGCTCTACAAGCTTCATAGCCTGTGATCATCAGGCACAGATTAATAGAAAGGAACAGAACCATGCAGAACTACGAAAAGATGAACCTGGACCTGCAGAAAAAGTTCACGGAACTGAAAAAGAGCCGCCCGGATCTGGGCAAGCGCCGCCTGAACTTCTCCTGGAGCAACTGGGGCTTTGGCATCGAGCCCCTTCAGCAGTCCCTTGCGCGCCTCAGCAAGTACGGCATCTCCTTCATCGAGCTGCACGGAAATCACTACGGCGACAGCATCGGTTACAAAGTCCCGGAAGTGAAACGGATGCTCTCGGATTTCGGCATCCGCGCAGCCGGCGTCTGCGGTATGTTTTCCGCAGACAACGACCTCTCCTCCAACCGGGGGATTCAGCGGCAGGCAGCCGTGGACTACATCCGCCGGGAAGCGGATTTCTGTGCGGAAATCGGTGCGGAGTACATGCTGGTATGCCCTGCCGCTGTGGGCCGTCCGCAGAAGTACGACGACAGTGAAATCGAGCGGAGCCTGGTCACCATGCGCATCGCGGCGGACGCGCTCTCCGATCGGGGCATAAAAGGCGCTGTCGAGCCCATCCGCAGCGCGGAGACGACGATCATCCACACTGTCGCTCAAGCGAAGGAGTATATCCGGCGCCTCGACCACCCCGGCGTCCGACACATCAACGGAGACGTCTATCACATGCTCTCCGAGGAGGTCAACGTGCCCTCCGCTGTCTATGACGCGGGCGAGATGCTGGTGAACCTGCACCTGGCGGACTCCAACCGCCGCGCGCTGGGCGACGGTTGCCTGAACATCGACGACATCATCCGTGCGCTGTATCTCATCGGCTATGACGACGAACATCACTTCGCGACGCCCGAACCGCTTGGCCCCGGCGGAGATCCGTATCCGGCGCAGCACGCCATCACCGATCCCGCCATCCTGGACGAACTGGTGCGCAAGAGCGTGACCTATTTCCGCGCCCGGGAAGAGGCAGTGCTTTCTGGCGAGGGCTGAGGCATTTCCGGTTTTGTTCTGAAACAGGAGCTTTCCGGGACAGCAAGAAAGCGTACCTGACCCTGTTGCACCAATCGTACCTTGCGCAGAAAGGAACGATATTAGGATGAAAAAACGCCAGCATTCCCTTCGCGCTTCCCTGATTGCTCTCGTGTTCAGTCTCATCTGCTCCCTTTCCTTCGCGGAAACGGCTTCCCCCCAGGCTCCGCTGACCCTGGCGGACCTCGCGTCCATCGGCGCGACGGTGCACAGCCACGATGGTCGTGTGACCTTTGTGGATGGTCCCTGCACCGCGGACCCTGTAAAGAGCGTGGAAAATGCGGCCGCGGTTGTTGACGCGATGGTTCCCCTGCTGGGCGGGGACGCGCGCACGCAGTTTGAACCCTGGCGCACGCTGACCGACACTGCCGGCAACGTCTATTACGTTTTCCGGCAGATGCTCTCCGAGGTCACCGTATCCGGCGGCGCAGTCAAGGTTGTCACGAACGCGGAAGGACGGATGCTGGGCCTCGTCGGCAGTGTAGAATCGGATCTCCCGGAAGCGAAAGCGTCCGAGGGCATCCCTGCAGAGCAGGCAGAAGCCATGGCGCTGCAGCATATGCAGGAAGCGCAGCAGGGCGAAGCAGACCTGATCACAGGACGTACGGAGAAAATCATCCTGCCGGTCAATCTCGAAATCAATCCCGAAATGGCGGACGACAAACTGGAAAACCGCTATGTCTGGGCGGTGTATACCACCAATCCCTCCGGGAATGTGGCGCGCGGTTCCGATCTTCCGTACCTCGCGCATTACGTGACCATGGATGGCGAGTACCTCTACAGCCTGCCCACCATCCTCCCCGGCGACGAAGCGGGTGCCTCCGGCTTCAACTCCGCCTACGTGTTCGAGTTCATGGAGCCCGCGGAATACACCGGCGAGGTCCGCCTGTCGGACGGCAGCACGAAGACCATCACGGTCACGCTGATGCGCGACGTCCGGACCGGCATGCATTATCTCGGCAACATCGAAAGGCGGATCGCTGTCGCGGACTGCTACAACTTCGTATACAATAACGGCCGCGTGGTCCTCGAGGCAAGCGCCGACAATACGGACTGGGACGATATCTGCCTCCTGTCCTTTTACCATTACTGCATGGCGTGGGACAATTACAAGGAGCTCGGATGGATGGGGGGCGACGGCCTCGGAACCCCCATTCTGATCCTCAAGGATTACTGCAACCGGGACCATGAGCCGATCAACAACGCCGCCTACGCGGCGCAGTACTACGGCTGGCAGGTCTTCCTCTCCAGCTCCGCTAACGACCTGGCGCAGTGCCTTGACGTACTTGCCCACGAGTTCACACACTGCGTGACGGGCTCCGTTATGACCTACAACGCCTATATGAACGACTACGGCGCCATCAACGAGGCCATGTCGGACATCCAGGGAAATCTCTGTGAGATGATTTACGGAGCGACGGAGGACACCACCTGGGAGCTCGGCGAAAACAGCTCGGTACCGGTGCGCAGTATGAGCGATCCGCACAAATTCGGGCAGCCGGAATACACCTGGGACCTCCACTACGTCCCCAAGGTTAAAACACCAACACAGACGAACGATCGAGGCGGCGTGCACACCAACTCGTCCCTGCTGAACAACGTTGCATACCGGCTCTGCGAGAACGGAGGCATGCCGCTTAAGGACGCCCGCGCCTACTGGTTCGCCGTGGACTGTTCCATGGTCCCCGGCACGGACTACGAGCAGCTTTCGGAGCTTCTGCCCTGGGTCCTCAAAAACATCGGCGAGGAAAGCTATCTGAACGCCCTCGAGGCCGCGATGGACGCGACGCGCATCCGCAGCGACGACATACCTGACACCTTCGACCAGGATCGGGCCCTGGTGACCCTGACTCTTCCGGATAACGAACAGTTCGGTGACGGAAACTGGTCGCTCCTGATCGTCTCGGTCAACGCGGAGAGCATCATGCACCGCGTAGACGACCTGCTCCATCGCCGCGGCGAGTACGCCGACGCGCTCGTGAAGCTTGCCGATATCCTCGGACTGGATCCCTCGCTCCTCCCGACGGCGGAGGAAATCGAAGCGGACCCGCAGCACGCCTGGGACCGCATCATCCCTGCGGCTGAGAGCCTCGCGGAGGAGTTCAAGGGCATGGATTCCGAAGACGGCAATACTATGGACAGGGAAAAGACGGAAAGGATCAGGAAGCTGCGGGACTGGGTCACGGAGGTCTTCGGCGGAACGGTTTATAGCGGAACCGGCGCCGCCGGACAGGATGGCCGAACGGTCCGCCTGGTCTGCACGCCCGGAAGAACCCTTCCCGTCCTCTTCCGCATGGAGTTCGACTCTGACCTCCACATCAAGAGCGCAGGCCTTGCGGCTTACACCTTCGGCAGCTGGTTCGATCTCAGCGGCGTCATTGAGGCCGTCATTTCTCAGCTGGAATCGGGCGCCAATGCGGAACCGTCGAACGAAGAAAACGCAGACCTTTCTTGGCTCTCCGACATCTTGGGCAATGACAGTGATGCTTCCGGAGCAAACGCGGAGGAGCAGGAGCCGGATCTCTCCTGGCTTTCCGGACTCTTCGGTTCCGGGGATACAGAGAATCAGCCGCCCGCCCTGCTGAGCAGCGCGATGGACGTTCTGGGCAGCATGGACTGGGTCTGGGACCTCGTGTTCTTCAACGTCAAGCCCGGCGCCGTATCCGTCATCCCCGACAGCGGGCTCGATATGGTCACGATGGTCGACATGACAAACCATCCCGATCTGCAGAACCTTCTGCTCACGGGACTTACCGGAAACGGAAGCCCTGAAAAGGGAGCGCCGTAAGCCATACTTGGCATCACTGACAGCAAAAGTCATAACCACCGGCTCAGCCGGTGGTTATGATTTATCGTTGTTTTATTGTTCTTTCAGCAGTCTGTACCCTACGTTGTTCAGGAAACCGTCCTCATTCAGGAGATCCGCCCGGACGTCCCACATGGGATCCGTCATCGTCCAGCCTGTAATCATATCCCAGGAGATGAGCCGCGAGGCAAGGGCCGCAAGTTCTCCGGGATCATCTATGACAGTCTCCGACACGAAGCCGTATCCTTCTTCGCTCCGCTCGCTCAGGGTCACCTTGCGCAGGCGTTCTGCCGGCGGATTGGTCCCGATATGGCATCCGGCTGCTTCCAGCAGTGTAATCGTCTCCGTAAAGGAAGGCCAGACAAACAGATCCTCTGACCAGAGGAACAGCCCCTCCGCCTCTTCTTCCGTATACCAGGCTGCCTGCGTGCTGTCGAAGCCATGGGCGGAGAGATTTAAGCTCGCCGAAAGGATTGCGACAGGCGCTGCGCTTTTTACCTCTTCCGGGGTTAGGCCCGCACTTTCCTTCGCCAGTGTCTGCAGGATCCGCACGAGGCTATCGTGCTCCTCCGCGTGTACAAAGGTGCGATATTCTTCATCGGAACTGTGTACGTTTGCCGTTCCGATCTCGTCCGGCGCAAGATCCCGGATGGGATACAGCAGGGAGAGATAAGCATCCCTTGCATACAGCTTTGCCGCGTCTTCTGAGATATCCTCAAAGCGCATACGATACCTGCGCAGATAGTTCTTCCCGCTTTTCAGGGTCACGCGAACGAGGACTTCCGGCGCTGATACCGTACCAAAGCCTTCATCCGTCTGTTCCGCAAGATGCAGGTGCCCTTTGGCCATCTTGGAAAGGAAAGCGTAGAGTTCCTCATCGCAGCCGAGATAGAGGTTAGCCAGCTGTGTCTGCCAGGGGATATTCGAATTGCGGTTTTCGTATTCAAAGCCGGGTCGGATCGCGATATTCTCGATCTCTGCCATGGAGGGCAGGCGCGAATCGAAACCCGTCAGGTCGAAGCGGAAGACCGCAGCAAATGCGATGGCAGCGGCAGCAGCCACCAGCAGGGTCCGCCAGGCACGAAAGATCGCAGCGAAATCCTGCGTCACGATCATGCGCACGAGAGCGAATATGAGAAGCAGCCCAGTCACGAAGCCGAAGATAAACCACGCGTATGACGCGCTTCCCTGGGCGGTATAGAAGAACAGACCGCCGCCGACAGCCCCGATGGCTGTAAGAACCCCCGTGATGACCGCAGCGGGCAACCGGAAAGCCATTGCGGAACCCGCAGCCTCCGAAGGCCTTTTCCGGTACACTGCGACATCCAGAAGGAGCAGCGCACAGCACGCTGCCAGCCCGGCAAGCAGAGGCGCGGCCCCTTCCGGGAGAGCGGCGACGGAAGCCGTGACCGGGGAAGTCATTTTCCATCCGGCGCTTTTCAGGAAGGGCGTTTCCATCCGGAAGGTATCAAAGAAGGAGAGGCGGAACGCGTAGAACAGTCCGGCCAGAAGCGGTCCGACGCCTAGGAGCACCGCCGTGCCCAGCGCGCCGACGAGGAGCTGCCCCGTCAGGAGCATCGCAAGGGCCGACACAGCATAAACCGTCATGCCGAAGACGAGCGAAAGGCCGAGCGTATGTAGGGAGACGGCAAAATAGCGTCCCGTCATCACGCCGCGCAGCGCGGCGATTCCTATCGCGGACAGAAAGCCGACGACACAGGGTACGATGAGATTGACGGCCGCGATTCCCAGCCGGATCGCAAACAGCTTCTCCCGGCGGATCGGCAGGCTGTGCAGAAGATCAGTTTTCTCCCGGCTGTGCAAAGCAGAAAATCCGCTCCACGCCGAAAGCACACCGATCCCCTCCGCACACAGCACGATGAGCGCCCCGGTCGCTCCCGTCATTGCGACACAAAGCTGCTCCGAAAGAAAAGCGTTCAAGGAAAGACCGCTGCCCGTCGTCCACCTTCCCGCCAGTGCAGAGCGCATGAACAGCAGCAGTACAGGCCAGCTGAGAAACGCCCCGACACAGGAAAGCGCAAAAACCCAGGCCTGCCGCCCAAAGAGGCGGCGCGCAAGTTTAACTGAGGATGTCCCGGATTTCATATCCGATCGCCTCCGTTTCTCCTATAAAGATTTCCTCCAGTGTGAGCGGAAGGACCTCGCAGAAAGCCGGCTCCGCCTCCGCCGCGAGGCTCAGGATATCCTCCCTCCGACCGCGGACGGTGAGCATGAGCAGGGAACCCTGCCGCTTCACCGTGATGGGTGAGAGCGCGGAAAGCAGCCGTTCTTCCTTCTCCCTGTCCGGGATGACGCACTGGATACGGTGCGTGTTCTCCTTCATCCCGGCGAGTTCCTCCGAGAGGAGGATCCCACCCGCATGCAGCAGTCCGACCCGGTCGCAGATATCCTCCAGTTCCCGAAGGTTGTGCGAGGCGACGACGGGGGTCAGTCCCCGCTCCATCATCTCGCCGGCAAACATACTCTTGACAGCCTGGCGCATGACGGGGTCGAGCCCGTCGAATGTTTCGTCGCATAGCAGGTATTTCGCCCCGGAACAAAGTCCCAAGAGGACGGAAAGCTGCTTGCGCATTCCCTTTGAATATGCACGAACTGGACGCCCGCCGGCAAGGCCGAAACGCGCGAGCAGCGCGTCGAATTTCTCGCGGTCAAAACCGCTCCGCGCTGCCGCGATGAAGTCGGCCATCTTTTCCGCTGACGCATCCGGGAAGAAATACGCTTCGTCCGGCAGAAGGGCGATCTTTTCCTTCGCCGCTGGATTCTCCCAGACGTCTTCCCCGTCCACAAAGACGCGACCCGCATCCGGGCGCAGCACGCCCGCGATCAGGCGGAGCAGCGTCGACTTGCCTGCGCCGTTCGTCCCGACAAGGCCAAAGACCTCGCCCTCCAGGATATTCAGGCTGACATCCTTCAGGGCTATCGTATCTCCAAATCGCTTTCCGGCGACTTCAAGTTCAATCATGTTGCTCTCCGGCCCATTCCCGCACCGCTTCCAGCGTCTCGGAGCGCGGAATCCCGGCGGACGCGCAGGCGTCCAACGCTGCGCGCAGCGCCTCCAGGGCCTCTCCTTTCTTTCTCTCTATAATGCCCGCATCCTCCGAAACGAAGTTTCCCCGGCCGCGCACGGGATAGATGAGCCCACGGCGCTCCAGTTCCGAATAGGCGCGCTGTACGGTGTTCGGATTGATGGACAGCTCCATCGAAAGGTCGCGCACGGAGGGCATCCTGCTGCCGGGCGGGAGGGCGCCTTTCAGGATCAGCGCCTGAAGCTTTTCGGCTACCTGTTCGTTCAGCGGGCGCCGGTCCCTGTAATCGAGAATGATCACAGCTTCTCCTCCTTAAGTGTATTATCAAGCTTGATACACGAAGTATACTCGTTTTTATTCGTATGTCAAGAGGAAAAGCATAAAAAAACCCGCCGGCACGGCGAGGCTGATTTCTGTTCAGAACGAAAGCGTATTAATCGGAACAGCAGCAAGTCTTGAGATCCATGCCGCTGTCAATAGAAAGCCGACGGAGACACTTGGTTTTGCCTGGCAATCAGACGTCTTGCTCAGGTTTTTCCAGCATACGCAACACTTCTTCCGGGAGTATCCGGGAGAGCGCTTCTTTTGCTTCTTTTCCGTCCTCCCTGAGAAGCGCCCGGGCCTGGCTCGAAGAAACTTCCCGGGTTCCCGGTGGCGTCGCGACGAGAGTGATACACTCTGAAAGAGTTGTGAGAAAAGGATCCTCCGCGATAATCGCCACGCAATCGTCGCTGTTACGCGCGAGGCAGACGATGCCGAATTCCTTCGCGATCTCCGGGACGTGGAGCCACAGGTGCGCGAGTTCCGGAAGTTTGTCGGAACCAAGGAGCAGCGAGGCGTCCACCCCTTCTTCCCGGAGCCGGCAGAGTGTTTCATAGGTGCGCGGCTGGCGTTTCGCGCGGATTTCCCCGTCCCATACTCGCATCCAGGGACGCTTCTCCGCGCAGGCGCGCAGCATGGCGAGGCGCTGCTCTTCCGAAAAAGCGTAATCCTTCCCCTGATCCTCCGCGATGTACCGGCTCTTTGATGGAACAAAGACAACCGCCTCGCGCCCGGTTTTCATAAGGGCGAGTTCGGGAAGCTCCAGATGAGCACGTGTGGGCGGATTAAAAGCGCCGCAGAAGGCAAGCGCGGAGAGACGGTCACTCATACGTAAGATTCCCCCATTTCCGGTATTCCGTCAGCATCATCGTGAGAAAGCAGGCCCCGCCGCCCAGGAAATTCGAAATCGGCTCCGCAAGAAAAACGCCCGAAGCGCCGAGGAACGGCGGCAGGAGGATCGTCAGCGGCACCACGAGAATCACCTTGCGCAGCAGGGAGAAGAAGATCGCCTTGCGCACCCGGCGGATGGAGCGGAACACCGTCTGCCCACTGTACTGCAAAGCCTGGAACACAAAGGCAGCAAAGTAGATCCGTAGGGCGGGCGCTCCCGTCCGGATAAGATCCGGATCCGAGTTGAAAATGCGGATAAACATTCCGGGCGCGACCAGGATCAGCAGCCAGACCGCGGCCGTATAAGCGATCCCCCAGAGTGAAATGAGGCGCACCGTCTCCCGCATGCGGTCCGGCCTCCGAGCGCCATAATGGAAGCTCAAAACCGGGCTTCCCCCGCTGCCGATGGCCTGCACGGGTACATCCAGGATCTGCCGTACGGAGGAGATGACGGTATATACTGAAATGTACACCGCGCCACCGTACGTCGCCAGCATGCGGTTGCAGGCGACGGCCACCAGGCTGTTGGTGAACTGCATGATGAAGTTTACGACGCCGAGGCCCAGGATGTCCATAACCACCTGCGGACGGATCCGAGGCGGCGGGATCGGGGAAAGGCGCAGCTCCGTATTCTTCCGGCGGAGGAAGGACACGACAAAGAGCACAGAGAGGATCTGGGACAGTACCGTGGCCAGTGCCGCGCCCCGCACACCCATGTCGAAAACAAAGATGAACAGGGGATCGAGGAGGATATTGGCAACGGCGCCGATCGCGATTACCAGCATGCCCGCCCGGGCGTATCCCTGGGCATTGATATACGGTGCGAGGCCTGATGCCAGCATTGCGGCAGGCGTCCCGATCAGATACAGCCGCAGATACGAAAGCGCGTGCGGCAAAAGCTGGGGCGCTGCCTCCCCGCCCAGCGCAAAGAGGATCGGCTCAGCAAACAGCTCAAAGACCGTGAGAAGGACAAGTGACGTCGCCGAAAGCAGCATGAAAGCCGTATTCATGACCTCCCGGGCTTTTTGAGGCTCACTCCGTCCGCGTGCCATCGCGGTGAGCGGCGCGCCACCCTGCCCGAAGAGATTCGTAAAAGCTGTGACCATCATAACAAAGGGAAAGCAGAGGCCAATGCCACCGAGCGCGTCCGCGCCCTGCCCGGGCATCCTTCCGATGTAAATGCGGTCGACGACGCTGTAGAGCAACGCGAGGATATCCGCCACAAGAAGCGGAACCACCGCCCGCGCGACGCTCTTCCTCGGTTCTTCCTTTGAAAAGTCGATCTGTCCCGCCCCGCCGGAGGAAAATCTCATGCCAGTCTCGCTCTCCTTCCTTTTGTCCCGCGCATTATACGACGGGAAAGAAAGGACGGCAAGGGGGATTCTTTTCTTGCGGCGCAGCGCGCTTTCTGCTATAGTCTGATAAAGAAGGTAAAGAGAGGAAGAAGTGTGCCATGCCGGAGACAGTTTATATGGGTGCAGCACTCCTGTTATGGGGTCTGTTCGCCATTTCGTTCGTAATGGACAGAAGCCGGTACCGCAACTGTTATTTCCTGTTCTTCGCCCTCGCTTCCACCGTCGTTGCCCTAGTGCAGGCTACGGGGAAATACCGCGCTACGGTCACCGTGATACTTTTCAATATAGGGTTTCTTCTGCTGCTCCTGGCGCCTGTCTTTCTGATCATCAACGGCGTGCTGATGATCCGGCGTGAGGGGCATGGCCTTTCCAATCTCCTCTCGCTGATCTTTGGCATCCTGATTGCAATCGGCGAGCTGGCCACATATATTGCTATCGTCATAGCAGAAACCGCCGGACCGGGCCCGAATATGGCGAACGATCTCTATCAGATCAGTCGTTTCAGCCTGTTTCTCAGCGTATCGGTGATTTACGTTTCGGTGTCTTTCGTGATATTCATGCTGTATACGATTTTTCTGCAGATCATTCCGCGGAAAAGGGATTTTGATTATGTGATCATTCATGGCGCGGGTCTGCTTGGCGGTAGTCGCGTATCGAAGCTCCTTTCGGACCGGCTCGACAAGGCGATCGAAGTCTACCGGAAAGATCCTACCCCGCCTGTTATGATCCCTTCCGGCGGAAAGGGACCGGACGAAACGATTTCCGAGGCGGAAGCGATGGAGGGTTACCTTCTGAAAAAAGGGATCCCCGCCAACAAGATCATCAGGGAAGACCGGTCTACCACAACCTATGAAAATCTGGAGAATTCAAAGGAAATCATCCTCGCGCGGGAGGGCAGCAAATACACTGTACTTGTCACGAGCAACTATCACGTTTATCGGGCGCTCAGATACTGCCGCAAGATCGGGCTCGTGTGCACCGGCGTCGGCAGTCATGTGGCTTTATATTTCTGGCCAAGCGCACTGATCCGGGAATTCATCGCAATCCACGCAGAAAAGAAGCACCTGATGATCTCCGTCGCAGGATGGATAATCTGTATGCTCGCGCTGTTTCAGGTGATTTTCTGATCTGCATCTATCTTCCGTCAGCCTTGGAATCCTACCCCGTGCTTTCCCTTTTCCCTCATTTGTGGTATACTTCGGGAAAAGCGGAGCGCCGCGATCATCACAGCAGGAGGAAATGCTATGAAGATTCTGAATTTCGGTTCTCTCAACCTGGACTACATTTACCGGGTTCCCCACTTTGTGAGACCCGGCGAAACGCTGACCTGCCTCTCCCGGGAGACAGCCTGTGGCGGAAAGGGGCTCAATCAGAGTATCGCCCTCGCCCGCAGCGGGGCAACTGTGTATCACGCCGGCTGCATCGGCGCGGGATGCGAACCCCTGGTCGCAATGCTGCGGGACAACGGCGTTGAAACTTCTGACCTCCAGCCCGTTTTGGGCGAGAACGGGCATACCGTCATTCAGGTGAACGACGAAGGAGAAAACTGCATCATTTACTATCCCGGAAGCAACGGGAAGGTTACGCCAGAGCAAGCAAGGAAAACCATCGCCCACTACGACGCCGGGGATATCATCGCCCTGCAGAACGAAATCAGCTCCATGGGCGCAATCATGCAGGAAGCCCATGCCCGGGGCATGCGCATCGCCCTCAATCCCTCCCCCATGGCGGGCTGCGAAGCTCTTCCGCTGGAGCTCTGCGACTGGCTCTTCGTAAACGAAAACGAGGCGCGCGCACTCTCCAGCGTGGAAGGAGACGAGGACGTGGAAGAAGCCATCGCTCGTCGTTTCCCCGCTACGCGGGTCATCGTCACCCGTGGCTCCAAGGGCGCAGCGGCCGTTGGCGCGGGAAAACCCCGCGTCTGGCAGGACGCGTTCCCGGCCAAGGCGGTTGATACTACCGCGGCGGGCGACACCTTCGAGGGTTTCTTCCTGGGGCGCGTAGCCGCCGGGGACGATGAGCAAACCGCACTGCGCTGCGCAGCCATGGCCGCCTCGATCGCCGTCAGCCGCCCGGGTGCCGGCCCCTCGATCCCCACGCTGGAAGAAGTGATTGAGGCGCTGAAAGCGCGTGGCTGACGGATCTCCAGTTTTTTCATTCAAAGCCGCCCTGTGGGGTTTTCCCATGGGGCGGCTGTTTATGCCTCGGACGGGCTCCTCCCCCGATCACAAATAATCAGATTTCAAAACATAAAGAGCTTGACAAATTAGGACTATCTAACTATAATGCGCACGTAGTTAGTTTTACAAAACAAACTCAAAGACGGGAGGGGTCTAGATGATACCGCTCAGCTATGCGGATCCGGGAGAAGAATCCGTCATCCGCAGGATCGGCGGAAGCCCGGAAGTGAAAAAGCATCTGGAGAACCTGGGTTTCGTCATTGGCGGCACGGCAACAGTCATCGCATCCATGAACGGAAATCTGATCGTAAAGGTCAAGGAATCCCGCGTCGCCATCGATGAGGAAATGGCGCGCAAGATCATGATTTGACAGGAGGCTGGAATATGAACAATCTGCGGGAAGTGCCGGTGGGCGGCAAGGCAAAGGTAGTTCGGATCCATGGCGAAGGCGCGATCAAGCGCAGGATCATGGACATGGGCATCACGAGGGGTGTGGAGATTTTTGTGCGCAAGGTGGCACCGCTCGGTGATCCGATCGAAATCACCGTACGCGGGTACGAGCTTTCCCTGCGCAAAGCGGACGCCGAAAGCATTGAAGTCGAATAATTTTTGCCCAAGTGTTAGTTATTTCTAATTAGTCATATCGAACAGGAGGGAACACACGATGGAACTTCGCATTGCCCTCGCGGGTAACCCCAACAGCGGAAAAACGACGCTGTTCAATGCCCTGACCGGATCCAACCAGTTCGTCGGCAACTGGCCAGGCGTTACCGTAGAGAAAAAAGAAGGCAAACTGAAAAAGCATGATGGCGTCACCATCACCGACCTGCCAGGCATTTACAGTCTGTCCCCCTATACGTTGGAGGAAGTGGTGGCGCGGAATTACCTGATTGGCGAGCGTCCGGATGCCATCCTGAACATCATCGACGGCACCAACCTGGAGCGTAATTTGTATCTGACCACCCAGCTCGTGGAACTTGGCATCCCCATGGTGGTGGCCATCAACATGATGGACGTCGTAAAGAAGAATGGGGATAAGCTGAACACGCAGGATTTGTCCCGCCAGCTGGGCTGCCGGGTCGTGGAGATTTCCGCTCTCAGGGGTACGGGCATCATGGAAGCCGCGGAAGCCGCAATCCAGGCGGCAAAAGGAACGAAAACCATTCCGCAGCACACCTTTTCCGGACCGGTGGAACACGCTCTGGCGCATATCGAAGAAGCCGCCGTTCACAGCCTGCCAGAAGAGCAGCAGAGATGGTACGCCATCAAGGTGTTCGAACGGGATGATAAGGTGCTGGAACAGCTTCACATCGCGCCGGAGACCATGAAGCACATTGAAGCCGATATCGCCGCCGCCGAAAAGGAACTGGACGATGACGCAGAAAGCATCATAACCAACGAGCGCTATGTGTATATCGCTCAGGTGATCAAATCCTGCTACCGCAAGCACAGCGCCGGCAGTCTGAGTGCCTCAGACAAAATCGACAGAATCGTCACAAATCGCTGGCTCGGCCTACCGATTTTCGCGCTTGTGATGTTTGCAGTGTACTGGATCGCCATGGTTGCTGTCGGAACGCCCGCGACCGACTGGGCCAACGACGGGCTGTTCGGTGACGGCTATCATCTCTTCGGCAAAGGCACCGCCGAATATGAGAAGGCTGCCGAGCGTTACGGCGATACCGATGAAATCATCAAAACTTTTGCGGAGCAGTATGGCGTCGAGATCAGCGAAGAAAACCCTGAAAAATCCCTGAACGCCCTGCTGGCCGCAACCCCGGATGACGCCAGCGTGACCTATATCACCCAGGATGAAGAAACGCTGGAAATCGAGGAGCACCCCGATACGGGCAAAGCAGACCTGAAAACCGCCGTTGCGGAATACCTTAGCACGGAAGACGGATATAAATCCGACGTCGGCGCGCCGGATCCGGCAAACTACGGCACCTGGATCCCCGGTATTCCGGTGCTGGTCGAAAGCGGACTGGACAGGATCGGCGCTGCCGACTGGCTTAAGGGACTCATTCTGGACGGCATCGTAGCCGGCGTGGGTGCCGTTCTGGGCTTCGTTCCGCAGATGCTCGTGCTGTTCTTCCTGCTTGCGTTCCTGGAGGCCTGCGGCTACATGGCGCGCATCGCTTTTGTTCTGGACCGGATCTTCCGCAAGTTCGGTCTCTCCGGAAAATCCTTCATCCCGATGCTGATCGGCGTCGGCTGCGGCGTGCCCGGCATCATGGCCTCGCGCACCATCGAGAACGAGCGCGACAGGCGCATGACCATCATCACGACGACCTTCATTCCCTGCGGCGCGAAGGTCCCCTTTATCTCCATGATCGCCGGCGCTATATTCCACAAGTCCGCCTGGGTAGCCACCAGCGCGTATTTCATCGGTATGGCTGCCATCATTATCAGCGGCATCATGCTGAAAAAGACAAGGCGTTTTGCCGGGGAACCCGCCCCATTCGTCATGGAATTGCCCGCCTATCACTGGCCCACGCTGGGAAATGTCCTGCGGTCCATGTGGGAGCGCGGCTGGAGCTTCATTAAAAAGGCCGGCACCATCATCCTGCTCTCGACGATCCTGGTCTGGTTCCTGAGCCGCTTCGGCTTCGCGGGCAGCGCCTTCCGGATGCTGGAAGAGGAAGAACTGGAGAAGTCCATCCTGGCCCGGTTCGGCAACCTCATCGCGTGGATCTTCGTCCCTCTGGGCTTCGGAACCTGGCAGGCCGCGGTCGCATCCATCACGGGCCTCATCGCAAAGGAGAACATCGTTGGCACAATGGGCATTCTCTACGGTGGAAAGGAAGCCTACGCGAACCTAGCGGCATCTTTTACCGGCATTGCCGCCTATGCATTCCTAGTCTTCAATCTGCTGTGCGCGCCCTGCTTTGCGGCCATCGGCGCCATCCGGCGGGAAATGAACAACGCGGGCTGGACCTGGTTCGCCATCGCCTGGCAGTGCGGATTTGCCTACGCAGTCAGCCTGATGATCTATCAGTTCGGCGGGCTGTTCACGGGCAGCATGAATCCCGTCGGCCTGATTGCCGCACTCATCGTGCTGGGCGCAATGATCTATATGCTGTTCTTCAAAAAGTACCAGGAAGCCACAAGGCTGACGCGGAAAGTGTGAGTATATGTTCCGTGGAATCGCAGAGAACGTGGGAACGATCGCCGTTACCCTTGTGCTGATCGGGATTGTCGCCGCTGTTCTTGTAAAGCTTCACAAGGACAGGAAACAGGGCAAGTCATCCTGCGGCGGCAGCTGCGGCTGCTGCCCGATGTCCGGATCCTGTCACAAATCACCCTGAAAACAAAGAACACGGGCCGACGGTCCGCGTTCTTCGTTTTATGGGAATCCATTCCGGATGTTCCGTTCTGTCCAATCATTCCTGGCCCATCGCCACCGTCAGTTCCGCCCGGATCTCCTCCACGGTTCCGGAGAAAAGACGCCCCTGGGTCATATCCTTCGGACCGCCGCCCTTTCCCCCGAAGCGGGAAAACAGAAGGCGCGTCGCGGGGCGCACGTCTTTCGCGGCGCTGGTCATCGCGAAGTTCCAGCCGTCTTCCTTCCTGAGCAGCGCAAGGCCGCAGATACCGCCCTCCGCGAGCGCCGAAGCAGCTTCGTGCAGCCGGGATGCAGGCAGCGCGTCCGCAGCAAAAACGCGGACAGCTTTTTTACGTTCCTTCGCGCTCTCCAGTTCAAAGAGGCGCATAGCGAGCGCTCCGTTCTCATAGCGGAGCCTGTCTCGCTCCTGCTGAAGTCTTTGTACGGCCTCCGGGAGTTCCTCCTCCCGGCAGGAAAGCGAAACCGCAGTCTCATGCAGCGCCGACAACATCCGTGTTTCGTATTCGAGCGCGCGGCCGCCGCAGAGGATGGAGACGCGCACACCCTGTTTGTAGTTTTGGATAGAAAGCAGCTTGATCTGTCCAATCGCACCTGTCCGCATGAGATGCGTTCCGCAGCAGGCGCAGCAGTCGGCGCCTTCGATGCGCACAAGCCGCACGTCCCCGTCGATCTCCTTCTTGCTGCGGTACTCGATGTGTTCCAGCTCTTCGCGCGTCGGTACAAAGACCTCGATCGGCAGATCTTGCCAGACGATCTCATTCGCCTGCCGTTCGATCTCTCGCGCCTCCGCCTCCGTCATCGGGCCGTTGAAGTCCATCGTGACCGCTTCGCTGCCCATGTGGAAGCCCACGTTGTCATAGCCGAAGCGCCGATGCGTAAGTCCGGAAAAGATATGCTCCCCGCTGTGCTGCTGGGAGTGCATGAGGCGGCGTGCGGCGTCAACGATGCCCGTCACCGTCTCGCCCACAGTCAGCGGTGCATCGCAAAGGTGCAGCACCTCGCCGTCCTTCCTGTGGGCGTCTAGCACGTTCGCAGTGCCCAGTTTTCCGTGATCCGCAGGCTGTCCACCACCCTCCGGGAAGAAGGCAGTCCGGTCCAGAACGACCGCATAACCGCCCTTCGCGGGTTCACAGCGCATAACGGTGGCTGAAAATATCAGCAGGGACATATCCGTTTCAAACAGACGTTCGGTCATGGAAACCCCTCTCCGCCCCTTCGGGGCGCCTCTCCCGGTAGGAGAGGCAAGCCGCAAAACTCCCTCTGGCCCCCCTCCGGGGGAGCTGTCAGCGCAGCTGACTTAGGGGGCTCACTCCACTATACAAATGACTTCGTGCTCTGCGGGGACAGCGTCCGCCGGGATCAGCGCATCCGGAAGTGCCTTTCCGTCCAGCGTCAGCGTCACTTTCCCCTTTTCGTCTCCAGAGCGGTTTTCGATGCGAATACGGTAAACGCTGTCCCGGAACTTTCGTGTCACAGAAACCTCCGTGAGCTCCTTCGGCAGGCAGGGATCTATACGGAGCCCGTCGTAGTCCGGTTTGATGCCCAATATCCCCTGGGAAACCGCGACAAAACTCCAGGCCGCTGTGCCTGTGAGCCAGGAGTTTTTCGCCTCGCCGAACCGGGGTGCATACGGTCCGGCCACCATCTGGCTGTAGACATAAGGCTCCGTTCGGTGCAGTTTCTGGTCTTCAATATACGTCGGACAGGTGCGCCGGTAGAGGTCGAAGGCGCGTCCGCCGTGTCCCAGTTTCGCCTGCGCAAGCACGACCCAAGGATTGTTGTGGCAGAAGATGCCGCCGTTCTCCTTGTATCCAGGCGGATAGGAGCTAATTTCGCCAAGCTCCTCGTGATAGCGCGTATAGGGCGGCGTCAGGATGGCTATGCCGTGTTCGCTCAAGAGCCTCGCGTCCACGCTGTCCAATGCCCGCTGCGCGTATCCTTCATTCACGCCTACACCCGCCATGACGGCAAAACCCTGGGGCTCGATATAGATCTGGCCTTCTTCGCATTCCCGTGATCCGACTTTATGCCCGAAAGCGTCATAGGCGCGGACAAACCATTCCCCGTCCCAGCCGTCCGACAGAATCGCCCGCTCCATATCCGTCCGCAGCACGGGAATACGATCCGCCTCCTCCGCCATGCCGCAGATCCGGCAGAGGTGCTCGTACTCCGGTGCCGCTGCGCAGAACATGGCAGCGATGAAGACGGATTCCGCTACGCCGGACTCAAAATTTGCCGTTGTCTGGAAGCTCTCCCCAGGGGTTTTCGAGAAGCAGTTGAGGTTCAGACAGTCATTCCAGTCCGCCCGACCGATGAGCGGCAGGCCGTGGGGGCCCAAATGCTCGAGAGTATAATAGAAGCTGCGTGAGAGATGCTCCATCAGGGGTTCCGCAAGCGATTCATCGTTGTCGAAGGGCACCTGCTCCTGCAGGATGGAAACGTCTCCCGTCTCCTTGATATAAGCGGCTGTCCCCAGGATCAGCCAGAG
>JAIKWN010000276.1 GCA_024684665.1 Clostridiales bacterium
GGGCAATCATCTGGCGGACAAAGCACGACAGGCGGACTTTCGTACCGGAGGTGGATTTCCTGACGGCGCGGGGGCATGTCTCTGACGTCGTGACGAACCTCTGCCATTTCACGATGTACGAAGGTGAGCTGATCCTTGAAAGCATCCATCCCGGACATACCATCGACGAGGTGGCGGCAAACACGGCGTTCCCGCTCAAATACTTCGAGATCCGGGAAACGCCCGCGCCGACAGAAGCGGAGCTTGCCGCCCTGCGCCGAATCGACCCGCTGGATTACCGGAATCTGGAATTTAAGGCGTAACCAATGATCTTCATAACCAATAATCTTTACATAGAAAGGAAGTCTTGAACATGTCCCGTTATGACACCTATTTTCTCATGAAATGCGAAGACGTCGCAGGATACGTGCAGGAGAAGTACCCCGGGCATTTTGCTCCGGACGCGATCCTCACCGTGAAAGAGATCGGTGACGGCAACCTGAACTACGTCTTCCGTGTCGTCGAAGAGGCGACGGGCAAGTCCCTGATCGTGAAGCAGGCGGGCGAGGCGCTGCGCATCTCCGCCGAGATGCACGTATCCACCGACCGCAACCGCATCGAAAGCGAGATCCTGACGCTGCAGGGCAAGTTCGCCCCCGGCCTCGTTCCTGTCATTTACGGGTATGACACCGTAATGTGCGCCTGCGTCATGGAGGACCTTTCCGATCACGAGCTCATGCGCTATGCCCTTATGCGTCACGAGACCTTCCCGCAGTTCGCGGAGGACATCACGACCTATATGGTCAATACCCTCCTGCAGACCACGGACGTCGCCATGGAGCACAAGGAAAAGAAGGCCATGGTCAAGAGCTTCATCAATCCGGAGCTCTGCGAGATTACCGAGGATCTCGTGCTGACCGAGCCTTACAACGACAACAAGGGCCGCAACAACGTGTATCCGCCGATGGCCGATTTTGTGAAGAAAGAGCTGTATGACGACGGGGCACTGGCCCTCGCGGTCGCGAAGCTGAAGTTCGAGTTTATGAACAACGCGCAGGCCCTGCTCCACGGTGACCTGCACACCGGCTCCATCTTCGTGAAGAAGGATTCCACCAAGGTGTTCGATCCGGAGTTCGCGTTCTACGGACCGATCGGCTACGACGTGGGCAACGTGATCGCAAACCTGATCTTCGCATGGAACAACGGCAGGGCCGCGGGCGACGAGGCCTTCTGCGCCTGGATCCTCGAGACCATCGAGAAGACCGTGGATCTCTTCTGCAAGAAATTCCTCGACTGCTTTGACAAATGCGTGACCGACCGGATGGCGAAGACCCCGGGTTTCCGGGAGTTCTATCTGGACAGCGTCCTCTCCGACACGGCGGCCTATACCGGAACGGAGCTGCACCGGCGCACCGTCGGTATGGCGAACGTGAAGGACATTACGACGATCAAGGACGAGAAGGCACGCGTGCGTGCGGAAAAGATCAACATCCTGGCGGGCAAGGATTACATCCTGCATCGCGGCAGCTTCAAGACGGGCGCGGACTTTGTGGCCGCGGTGCTCCGCGCAGAAAAGGCTGCGGAGTAAGAGAGGAGGCTTTCCCATGGCGGAACGGCGCAACATCATGACCTATGAGACAATCTCGCTGGACGAAGCGGAGCGCGCGATCGTATTCCCGGATCAGACGCTGCTTCCCGGCGAGGTGAAGATCCTGCACCTGACGCAGCAGAAGGATATATGGAACGCGATTTACCTGCTGAAGGTCCGCGGCGCGCCTGCCATCGGCGTGGCGGCGGCTTTCGGCGTGTATCTCGCCGCGCTTGAGATCGAAACGGAGGATTACGCGGAGTTCGCCGCGAAATTCCACGAAGCGAAGGAGTACCTGAATTCCGCGCGGCCGACGGCGGTGAACCTCTCCTGGGCACTTGAGCGCATGGAAAAGGTCGTAAGGGAAAACAGTGACAAGGCGGTCGAGGAGATCAAGGAACTCCTGCACAAGGAGTGCGTCGCGATCAAGGACGAGGACGTGTGGATGTGCAGGATGATCGGCGAATATGGCCTCACCCTCATCAAGGATGGCGACGGCATCCTGACCCACTGCAACGCGGGCCAGCTTGCCACCTCCAAATATGGCACGGCCCTCGCACCCATCCATCTCGGGCGGGAGAGGGGCATGAACTTCCGCGTCTTCACGGATGAAACCCGACCCCTGCTCCAGGGCGCGCGCCTCTCGGCGTTCGAACTGCAGGAGGACGGCGTGGACACGACGGTCATCTGCGACAACATGGCCTCCCAGGTCATGAAGAACGGCTGGGTGAACGCGGTGTTCGTCGGCTGCGACCGTGTGGCGGCGAACGGTGACGCTTGCAACAAGATCGGCACCTCCGGCGTTGCGATCCTTGCGAAGTACTACGGTATCCCGTTCTATGTTCTCGGCCCCACTTCCACGATTGATATGAGCATCGAGAAGGGCGAGGACATCACGATCGAGCAGCGCCCGGCTGAGGAAGTCACCGAGATGTGGTACAAGAAGCGCATGGCGCCCGAGGGAGTCAAGGTTTACAACCCGGCCTTCGATTTCGCGGACCACGAACTGATCGCAGGCATCGTGACCGAATACGGCATCGCCCGCCCGCCCTACACTGAGAGCCTGAAGGAAATCTTCCGCAAAAAAGCCGAGGCGGAAGCGAAGAAGAAATAAGATCCTTTCCATCCCTCCGGGGGAACGTCCCCCGGAGGGGGCGACAGGGAGGAAGCTGCCAGATAAGATAAAGAGGAGGAATGTCGATGAACGAAAAAGAGCTTCGCGACGCCGTTCAGCGCGTTATCCTGACGGAGCTTGCGCGGCTGGGCGAGGCCTTCGTGCCCGTCTCCTCCTCGAATCACCACATCCATCTTTCGCAGGCGGACGTGGAAGCCCTCTTCGGTGCTGGACACAGGCTGACGGGGATACGCGATCTCGTACAGCCCGGGCAGTTCGCCTGCGAGGAGCAGGTGGTCATCGAGACCCCAAAGGGGAAGATGAAACTCCGCGTGGTCGGCCCCGCGAGGAAAGAGACGCAGATCGAGCTTTCCCGGACGGACGCGTTCAAACTGGGGCTGAAACCGCCGCTGCGCATGTCCGGAAACCTTGCGGGCAGTCCCGGTTGCGTCATTACAAACGGAGAGAAACGGATCGAGATCCGGCAGGGCGTCATTATTGCGGCGCGGCATCTGCATCTCTCCCCGGACGAAGCGGCGGCCTATGACCTCCGCGACGGGGACGTCGTTTCCCTGAAATTCGAGGGGGAGCGCGGGGGGATCCTGGATAACGTGATCGTGCGCAGCGGGGAGGGACACCGGCTGGAAGCGCACATCGATACGGACGAGGCGAACGCCTTCTTCCTGCGGGACGGGCAGCTCTGCCGTGTGATCCGGAACGGTGCCGATTCCGGCGACGCGAAGCTGACGCGGACGCTTTCCGCGCTCCTCAGCCAGCAGGGAGCCGGAACGCAGCCGGCGATACCGCAGCCTCCCGCATCGCAGCCCGCACCGGCGCCGCAGCCCGAGAAGAAGCGGGAGACCATGCTGGATCTTTCAAGGGAACCGCGGCGGCTCATCACAGAAGACGACGTCCGGCAGGCGGCACTTTCCGGCTACAGGATCATCCGGTACGCAAAGGACGCGATCTGGACGCCGCTGGCACGGGACACGGCCTATGAAAAGGGCATCGAAACGGCGGAAGCGCTCTGAATGAAGAAGTAATGAGGATACGAAGATGGCAATGACAGAACAGCAAATCCGGGCAATCACGGAGGAGATCGTAAGGCGTCTGGCGGGGGAACAGGGCATTGCGTCCGTAGCGGCGCCGCCTGCTCCATCGGGCGGAACGGGGCGCTGGCTCTGCGACACGGCGGAGGAGGCGATCGCAAACGCCAAGGCCGCCCAGAAGGAGCTGGCCGACATGACCCTCGAAAAGCGGGGGGAACTTGTCGCGGCGATGCGCAAGGCCGGAATCGACAACGCCGAATACCTGGCGCGCCTCGCGAATGAAGAGACCGGCTACGGCAGAGTCGAGGACAAGATCCAGAAGAACCTCCTTGTCAGCCGGAGGACGCCGGGCATCGAGGACCTTACGACCCGTTGCGAGACCGGCGACAAGGGCATGATGATGATTGAAATGGCGCCCTTCGGGGTTATCGGTTCCATCACGCCCTCCACGAACCCTACTTCCACCGTCATCAACAACTGCATCAGCATGATCGCGGCGGGCAACGCGGTGGTCTTCAATCCACATCCGGCGGCGAAGCGGGCCTCCCAGGAGGCCATGCGGCTGATGGTGGAAGCCATTGTTTCCGCCGGCGGCCCCAGGACGCTCGTCACTACCGTGAAGGAGCCGACGCTGGAATCCGGACAGGCGATCATGACGCATAAGGATATTCCACTGCTCTCCATCACGGGCGGCGAAGCCGTCGTGAAGGTCGCCATGAAGACCGGCAAAAAGGTCATCGCGGCCGGCCCCGGCAATCCCCCGGTCATCGTCGATGATACGGCGGACATCCCGGAGGCGGCAAAGCGTATCGTGGCAGGCGCGTCCTTTGACAACAACGTGCTGTGCATCGCGGAAAAAGAAGTCTTCGTCTTCGACAGCGTCTGCGACGCCCTGATGCGGGAGATGGAGAGAAACAACTGCGTCCGCATCTCCGGCGCGGATATCGACCGCGTACTTGCCGCGACCCTCATTCAGAAGGACGGAAAATACGTCATCAACCGCAAGATGGTCGGGCGGAACGCGGGGGTTATCCTGCAGGCGGCGGGCGTGCCCTTTACCGGTGATCCGCGTCTCGTTATCTGCGAGGTGGACCGGAACCATCCCTTCGTCATGACGGAGATGCTGATGCCGGTCCTTGCCATCGTGCGCGTCCGTACGATCGACGAGGCGATCGAAGAAGCCTACCGGGCAGAGCAGGGCTGCAAGCATTCGGCGATGATCCATTCCACGAATGTGCACAACATGAGCCGGGCGGCCAGGAGGCTGAACACGACGATCTTCGTCAAGAACTCCTCCAGCTTTTCCGGCCTCGGTTTCGACGGAGAGGGGTATACGACGATGACCATCGCCACCCCGACCGGCGAAGGCGTGACCAGCGCGAGATCTTTCACGCGCCTGCGCCGCTGCGTGCTGTACGGGGATTTCCGGATCTGCTGACCTGAGAGGATGAAAGACCCATGAACATTCGCGAGAAGGTGCGGCTGGCCGGGGTCGTGGGCGCCGGCGGGGCCGGCTTCCCGACCCATGCGAAGCTCTCCGGACGGGCGGAACTGGTCATCGCCAACGGGGCGGAGTGCGAGCCGCTCCTGCGCTGCGACCGCCTCCTCATGGAGCGGGAGGCGGAGCGCATCGTGCGCGGGCTGGAACTGGCGATGGAGGCCACGGAGGCAAAACGCGGCGTCATCGCCACGAAGGCCCACTATGAAAAGGCGGCGGAAGCGATGGCCCGCGCGATTGCCGGACATCCCAATCTGTCCCTGCATCTGATGGAAGCCTATTACCCTTCCGGAGATGAAAAGTCCATCGTCTATGAGGTAACGGGCAGGGTGGTGAAAAGCGGACAGCTGCCGCTGGACGAGGGATGCGTAGTGTCGAACGTGGCAACCCTCGCGCAGGTGGCGGATGCTTGCGAGGGGAAACCCGTGACCCGGCGGGCCGTGACCGTGGGCGGAGCGGTTCCGGATCCGGTTACGCTGTCCGTTCCCATCGGAACCGCCATGCGTGAGGTCATCGCGCATTCCGGTTTTTCCGGAAGGGAAGAGGACTATGCGCTTATCGTCGGGGGTCCCTGTATGGGGCGGCTTGAAACAGACTGGGGCGCGCCGGTCACGAAGACTACGGGTGGCCTGCTGCTCTTCCCGAAGAACCATCCGATGATCCTCCGGAGGACCCAGACCCCGGAGCGCATGCTGAAGATCGCCAGGGCGGTCTGCTGCCAGTGCAGCCAGTGCACGCAGCTCTGCCCCCGGAACGCCCTTGGGCTCGGAGCACAGCCCCACAAGGCCATGCGGGCCATGACGACGGGCAACGGCATGCTGCTGGGCGGCCCGGAGGCGATTCTGGGATGCTCTTCCTGTGGCCTGTGCACGAATTATGCCTGCCCGATGGGGCTTGCCCCCTCGGAGGTCATGGCACTCTATAAGCAGGCGCTGGGCGCGGCGGGCATCCGGCCCGCTCCGGAGGCGGAAATCCGGGTGGATCCATTCCTCGAATACAAACGGGTGCCGACCGGAAGGCTGATCGCCCGCATGGGTCTTGCGAAGTACGACCGGGACGCGCCCTGGCAGGCGGAACCGGTGAAGCCCGAGAAGGTGGTGATCCCGCTCCGGCAGCATATCGGAAAGGCAGCGGAACCCGCTGTACGTACGGGTGACACGGTGCAAGAGGGGAACGTGATTGGGAAAATACCGGCCAAAGCCCTTTCTGCCCGGGTACATGCCTCCATATCAGGTCGGGTGACAAGGGTCACCGAAGGAGAAATCGAAATTACGGGAGGTGAGGCTGTATGACGGCGATCGGCGCGGTGGAGACCCTCTCCATTCCCATGGGAATCCTTGCCGGGGATCTCATGCTGAAGACTGCGGAAGTGAACCTGATTGCGGCGCAGACCTCCTGCCCCGGCAAGTATATCGTCCTTATCAGCGGTGAAGTGGCAGCCGTCCGCTCTTCGGTGGAGGCCGGAAAGGCAGCTGCGGGGCAGACGCTTGTCGACAGCCTCCTCATCCCGAACGTGGACGAGCGGGTAGTTGCCGCGATGGCGGGCGCATGCCCGCTGGATTGGGCAGAAGCCGTCGGCGTCCTTGAGACTTTCTCACTCGCGAGTTCCATCAACGCGGCGGACGCGATGGTAAAAGCAGCGGATGTGGAACTCATCGAGGTGCGCCTGGGGCGTGGTATGGGCGGCAAGTCCTTCGTCATCGTGACGGGAGAGGTGGCCGCGGTGGAATCCTCTGTCCGCGCGGCGGAGGCGCTCGAAAACCTGGCGGGCATGATCGCGTCCAGGGTCGTCATCCCCTCGCCCCATCCGGATCTGGTGCGGGCGCTGTTATAAAACAATCTCTCAGTAAAGGAGAAGCTGTTATGAAAGAAGCATTGGGCATGATCGAAACGCGGGGCCTGGTGGGCTCCATCGAGGCAGCGGACGCGATGGTAAAGGCTGCCAACGTCCATCTGATTGGCAAAGAACACATCGGCGGCGGCCTTGTGACCGTGATGGTACGGGGCGACGTCGGCGCAGTGAAAGCAGCTGTGGAGGCCGGCGGCGCTGCGGCAAAGCGTGTGGGTGAGCTGATCTCCGTACACGTGATTCCGCGTCCTCACGGCGATGTGGAGGAAATTCTCCCTACCGTACCGGAAGCCAAGCAGGACTGACGGACGATCTTTCCGTAACCCTACAGAAGATTAACATAGAGGCAAAACCGAAAGGAGAACAGGTATGGAAAAGCAGGCATTAGGCATGGTTGAAACGCGGGGCCTGGTGGGCTCCATTGAGGCGGCAGATGCGATGGTGAAGGCAGCTAACGTCCATCTGATCGGTAAGGTGCATGTGGGCGGCGGCCTCGTAACCGTAATGGTGCGTGGCGATGTCGGCGCAGTAAAGGCCTCCGTGGAGGCTGGCGGCGCTGCGGCAAAGCGGGTCGGCGAACTGATCTCCGTGCACGTGATTCCGCGTCCCCACGACGATGTGGAGGCCATTCTGCCGAAACTCTGATCCCCGAAATGGATAGAAGGAGGAAACAGGTATGCTGAAAGGGATTTCTCCACTCCTCTCGCCGGAGCTTCTCAAAATTCTGGCGGAAATGGGGCATGGTGACGAACTGGTCATTGGCGACTGCAATTTCCCGAACGAGTCCATGGGACAGCGCGTGGTGCATGCGGACGGGCACTCCGGAACCGCCATGCTGGACGCCATCCTTGCGCTCTTCCCCCTCGATCAGTTTGTCGAGGCGCCGGTGACCCTGATGGATCCCGCGGGCGCGCTCGAGGGGGATCCGCCTGTGTGGGCTGAGTTCAAGTCCATCGTGGAAAAGCATCAGCCGGGCACGAAGTGCGAGGCCATCGGTCGCTTTGACTTTTACGACCGGGCAAGAAAGGCCTACGCCGTCCTCGCTACCGGAGAGAACGCGCTGTATGCCTGCATCATCATCAAGAAAGGCTGCATCCTCGCCTGACAGAAGCAGCCGGCGGAATGGGAAGTGAAATGCCGTGACAATCCGGGAAATTGCGGAGATCGCAGGGGTATCGCCGGCGGCGGTATCCCTGGTGATCCATGGGCGAAAGGGTGTCGGCGAAGAGACCCGCCGGCGCGTCCGCCAGGTCATGGAGGAGAACGGCTATACGCCGGCTCCTTCGAAACCGAAAGACGTCCGTTTCCGCCTCATGGTCATCAAATACCGGGCGCACGGCATTGCGCTTGAGGAAAACCAGGGCTTTATTGCCAGCATTATCGACCGGATCGAGGGCGAATGTCGGCGCTTTGGGTTCGATCTCATGATGCGCAGCTGCGAGGCGGCAGGAGCGGCGGCGACGATCTCCGCGCTGATGGAGGATAAACCGGACGGGGTGATCCTCATCGGAACGGAGCTGCGCCAGGAAAACTACGGGATCCTTCGCCGTATCACGGTGCCCCTCGTCGTGCTGGACAACAACATCATGCTCGAAAGCGTGGATACCGTCGTCATGGCGAACCGGGCGCTCATGGCCCGGCAGGTGCGGTATCTGTATGATCTGGGACACCGGGAGATCGGATACCTCAAATTCTCTGAGCGGGTGAATAACTGTGACGAGCGCTACGAAGGATATCTGGAAGAACTGTCCCGGCTGGGCCTCCCCGTACCGGAGCCCATCCTGCTGAAACCCACGGTGGACGGTGCATGGAGGGACATGTCGGAGCTGCTGCGCACGGGCGCGTATCGTCCTCACGGCGCGGCAGTGGCGGACAACGACACCGTGGCGGTTGGCGCGATCAAGGCCATCCGCGAAGCAGGATTCCGCATCCCGGAGGACATCTCCATCGTAGGATTTGATGACATCCCTTTCAGCGCGGTTACCATGCCGGCGCTGACCACCATGCGCATTTCCCGTTCTCAGATGGGCACGCTGGCTGTAGACGCGATCCGCAAGCGGGTCAAACATCCGGACTGGCCGGGCATGCATATGCTGATCGGCGGCAAATTGATCGAACGGGCGAGTGCAAGGGCGGCGGAGTCCGGGGAGGTCTCCCCATGATGGTGGGCAGGGTCACCGGTTCGGTGGTCAGCACGAACAAGGTGGAGAGCCTGAAAGGCTCGAAGATGCTGATCGTGGAGACGGTTTCCCTTGAGACGCAGCAGCCAACGGGGGACTATGTCATCTGTGTGGACGACGTGGGCGCGGGCGAGGGCGATCTGGTATTCTGCGCCTACGGCAGTTCCGCGAGGCAGTCGGACACCTCCAAAAAGGTTGCTTCCGATTATACGGTTTACGGCATCATCGATTCGATTGACATGCGTGGGGCGCGGGTCTACGACAAGGCAAAGGAGGCGGAAGAATGCAGTTGGCAAAGGTGATCGGCAGCATGGTCAGCACCAGGAAAAGCGATCGCCTCCTGGGCCTCAAGCTCCTCGTGGCCGTGCCTATCGACATGGATACGTTTGAGGAAAAGGGATCTCCCTTCATCACGGTGGACACCGTGGGCGCGGGGGAGGGCGAGATCGTCATGTGGGCGGGCGGCAGTTCCTCCCGGCAGACGGATCTCACGACCAACAGACCGGTGGACAGCTCTATCGTCGGCATCGTGGACTTCGTGGATATCGAGGGGAAGCGCGTCTACGACAAGGGGGCCACGGCATGAAGCTGGCGGTGGTGACAGGGACGGTGGTCTCCACCGTCAAGTATGAGAAATACCGCGGTATGAAGATGCTGCGCATCCGGCATCTGACGCTGGACGGGGAAATGACGGGCGAAGAGCTCGTCGCGCTGGACGCGGCGGACGCGGGCGTGGGGGATATTGTGCTCGCGAACAACGACGGCGGCGCGGCGCAGATGGTCATGGGGGATAAAACCCTGATCGCGAGCGTCACAATCTGCGGCGTCGTGGACTCCTACACCCGTAACGGGAAAACGGTGCACTGTCACTGACGATGGAGGAGGCGAGGCGTTGAATATCGGAAAAGTCGTAGGGAATGTCGTCTGCACGGTGAAGACGCCGACGCTCTCCGGGGTGAAGCTCCTCGTCGTCCGGCAGATCGTGAACGGACACGAGAAAGGTCTGATCATCGCCTGCGACGGGACGCGTCAGGCGGGCATCGGAGACTACGTTTACATGATCGGGCGAAAAGAAGCCGCGCTCATGCTGGACTTAAAGGACCCGCCGCCCAGCGACATCACGATCGCGGGCATCATCGACCCGGAAACCCTCTGGCCGGAGATCTTCGAAGGGGCGAAGGAAGCGGCAGAGAAAAAGGGCATTGGTAAGACAGGAAGGAAAAAGCAGAATAAATAGAAGGACGCGCTCTCGCTCGAGAGGCGTCCGTGTTTACAAAGGGGGGATATCTATGACGCTGCAGGCGCTGACATATTTTATATCGGTTGCAAGGCACCGTAGCTTCACAAAAGCGGCGGAAGAATGTTATGTGACGCAGCCGGCGCTCAGCCGGTCGATATCTGATCTGGAGCAAGAGCTGCATTGCCGTCTGTTGAACCGTACGAGCAGAACGGTTACCCTGACGCCGGAAGGAGAAACCTGCCTGGTGGAAGCGATGCGGGTGATCGCGGCGTGCGAAAGACTCCGGGAACGGGTGAATGAGGTGAGCCGGGAACAGGAAAGACCGGTGCGAATCGGGTATATCATTTACGATCATCTGATGTATCTGTTTCGTTTGCTGTATGACAAGGATTTTGCTGAACAGGGCTATCCTCTTGAGCCGGTCTATATTACCGGAACGGAAATGAAACAACGTTTTCAGGAAGGCGAAATGGATGCGATGATCCTCCCGGAACCGAGCGCGTCCGACCTCAAAGACGTTGACTGTGTGCCAATCCTTCGCGGGAGGGCGCACGCGATCCTTTCACAGAACCATCCTCTTTACGACTGCGATTCGATTTCGGTAACGCAGCTTTCAGACAGCCGGTTTATCGAATGGGGAAACGATGTACCTCTTCTGCGCGCAGCGTATGCGAACCTCTGTCGGACGGCGGGTTTTGAACCAAAGATCGTGGATTCGGCAGAAAAAATGGGTGATATGGTCGCCAAACTGCTGATTCATAATGCCGTTGGCTTCGGAACTGCGGTCGGGCACGAGTTCCGGGAGGGAGTCCGTTATATCCCGCTTGCGGACGGATCGGACCATTTCGGACTGGTATGCGTCTTTCACACGGAAACGGGTGCTCCGCAGGTCGAGCGCCTTCGCAGGACGCTGAAAGAAAGCAGTATGCAATAAGTTCGATTGATGCTTTTTTCTTATAGATCGCGTCGTATGTATTCGGAAGCAGCATTTTACAATCCCGGGGTTTTATGTTACTTCTGTGTCAGGTGATCCGATTACATTCGAGGAGGAGCTAAAGATGAAAAAAGCTGTAAGCCTGCTGCTGGCGCTTTGCCTGCTGCTGGCAGTATCTGCACTGGGCATGGCAGAACTGTCCTTCACGCCGGGAACGTATACAAAGGAAGTCCCGGGCATGCACGGGCCGCTGACGGTGGAAGTCGTCGTTTCCGACAACGCCATCACTTCCGCGGCCGTGACGTCTTCCATGGAAACGCCGGGAATGGGCGACCTGGCTGGCGAGACCGTGACCGCGGAGATCGTGGCGAATCAGTCGCTGGACGTCGATATGGTTTCCGGCGCGACGATTACGAGCCGCATCGTTCTTGCGGCGGTGTCTTCCTGCCTCCAGGAGGCCGGCGGAGACATGGACGCGCTGAAAGCGCCGAGAGAGCGTCATTATGAGATCGAGCCGGAATACACAGCGGACGTGGTGATCGTCGGCGCAGGCGGCGCAGGCCTTTCCGCCGCTGCTTCCGCGCTGGAGGAAGGCGCGAGCGTCGTGCTGATCGAGTCCACGGACATTCTTGGCGGAAACTCTCTGGTTGTGGGCGGTTTCATGAACGCGCCGATCCCGGAGCTGCAGGATCATGCGTTTGCGGAGCGTTCTCCCTCGATCGATTCTCTGATCGAGGCGGCTCTCTCGGAAGAGCCGGTGAACGAAGAGCATAAGGCGCTGCAGGACGCCGTGCGTGAGGAGTTTGAGGCGTACAAGGCGAGCGACAAGACGCTGTTCGACAGCGCGAACTGGTTTGCCCTGCAGACCTGGAACG
>JAIKWN010000010.1 GCA_024684665.1 Clostridiales bacterium
TGCGCAAAAAGTTCGGCGTGGAGGTCAGCGACATCAAATACGAGGTCTGAAGCTATCGGAACGGAAAAAGAAAACTCAGGAGGCGCCTCGCTAGGAAGCGCCTCCTGCTCTATTCTCCAAAAAACCGACGGTGGATTTTTGCCCGATCAAAAACGGTCGGTCAGTCTTTTGCGGGAAGGGTGGCACTGAACACCATGAGATCAACGGCGACCTTCTCCGCCCCCGTCAGGGGCTTCCACACGCCGCGCTCATACAGCAGATCACAGGCCATGAGCGCGACCGTAGGACCGAGGAAAGAATACATATTATCGCACACGATCAGGTCCTGCATCTGCGGCGGGTAGTCACGGGCCTCGGTCATGGCGTATTCCAGCGCGGCGTCCGCGAACCTGCGCAGGATATCCTCGCTGACTGAAGGGATACGCTCGATTTCGTCCTTGACTTCATTCTGCGCAACCATGACGCAGACTTTTCCGCTGTCATCGACAAAGCCGCGATCACGGAGCCTCTTCCGCTTTTCCGCGTTGGCGGGGGTGTCGGGAAGCTGATCCGTCAGGAATTCGTAGAGCGCTTCGTAGTCCGAAGTGAGGTTGTTCTCCCAGGTACCGGCGCGGGTGGTGTAGTACGTATCGTGCGACCACGAGCTGACGGGGTATTTCCCAGACCCGCGGTCCATCGTCCCGCAGTACCAATAATTCTTTTGCGGGTTTTTCGGGTCATAATCCGGATCGGTACGGGTGCTTTCCAGATCAATATAGGCAATGAAATCCCCGCCTGCCGTTGTTTTGATACGGTATCGGGACAAATTGCGTTCCACGCCTTTGATGCAGGCGCCGGTGAGTTTGTGCAGGAGTACCGTCCTCTCAAGCAGTTCCCGGTTGTCCGTCGGAAGATACACCTCTCCGAGTCCTGATACCGCATCCCGGACAATGGGCCGGTATTCGTCCGCGAGGACCGCTGCCGCTTCAAGCTGTTTTTCGCGCAGCTTATCGATGCGCTCGACGGAATACGTCAAGGGACTGAATCGCACGTAGGTGGTGAAGCGGTCCCCCTTTTCGCGGACAAGGAAACCGTTTCCTTCGAGCGTAGCGACCCGCTCCGCGAGAAACGCGGGAGTCACGCCGAGTTCGTCCGCGATTCCCTCCACCGTCCGCGGCGTGAAATAGCAGCTGTAAACGATGTTGAGATCAAGTCGGTCGCCGAGATAGTCCTCCGGGCCGCGGTTGCTGCCGGGGTCACCGTTGTGACCGAACGAAATAGCCTTGACCGGATTTATGCCGAGCTTTCCGATTTTGCGTTCCATCTGATATGCCTCCTTCAATTCTTTCCGCGCCTTGTTCAGGTGCCATTTGACCGTCCCTTCGGGCATGGCGAGCGCTCGCGCAATGTCCCGAACGGATCTGTTTTCGTAATAGAACAGATACACGGCCCGTCGGCGGTTCTCCGTCAGGTAGGCGATTGCGAGCCGAAGTTTCATGAGCTCATTCTCAGCGTTCTCCGGAAGGAAGTCTTCTTCATAGGGGATCTCCATCCCGTCAAGAGAAACACCCTCGCGCTTTTTCTTCTGCGAGACATACTTCGCCCATGTGTGTTCGCTGATGCGCCAGATATAACCCTCGACGTTATAGATCTCATCCCGCCGCAGAAGCGAGGTGTAGACCTCTTCGACGATGTCCGAAGCCAGTTCTTCCGCCTCTGCCAGGGAAAACGACTTCTTCACAGCAAAGCCGTAGATTTTTTCGAGATAAGCCGTGATGACGGCGTCCGCTTTTTCTTTTTTCATGCTCTGTTCTCCGAATCGATTCGCCTGTATAGTGTGATCGACGGCCAAAAGGTTGGCGTGAATGGCAGAGTTTTCTTGTGTTTTACCAAGAATCCGCGGGAAAGAGGATAAGGCGCGGGGTTTTCCGGTCAGCGGATAATTCCGAAACGCTTCCTTTTCGTCCGCATTTCAGCGACCGCGATTCCACGAACGCCCGCAGCTTCTCCGCACAAGTCCCGGCGGGGAAAATCTGCGGGTTTGGCTGCAGCCTGAATCGAACAGGCGCGGCCGCACTCGGCCGCGCCTGTTTGATTTGATCCTGTTCAGCAGCCGATGTTCCGGGCCGCCGTCCAGGCTTCGCTGGTGGTTGCCATGAGGTTCCGGGCCTTGAGGCAGTCGCCGATCTGGTAGAACTCCGCCGCGCAGAACCTGAGCGCGTCCGCCTCGTCCCAGCGGGGCTTCATCCCCAGGGCGTTGATGACCGTCTCGCAGGGGATGAGCCGCTCGTCGTCCCCGGCCCTGGCCTTCACGGCGTCGGGGAGGATGGCATCGGCCTTGACGCCGTATTCCACCTTCAGGTCATATTTCGCCAGCTGGGAGGCGTAGGTCCCCGCCGTGCCCGCAGTCTCTGCGGCGGAGCGCATCTCCAGGATGCGGACTTCCTTGCCCAGGGAGGCCAGGTAGATGGCCAGCTCCAGGCCGGTGGTCCCCGCGCCCAGGATGACGCTCTTACCCCTGGCGAGGCTCGCATCGGCAAAGACCTCCACGGCGGTCTTCACGTTTTCGCCGTCCAGACCCGGGATGGGCGGCGTCGCCGTAACGGCGCCCAGGGCAGCCACGATGGCGTCGGGCTTCAATTCCGCGCAGAGCTCCGGCGTGACGGGGGTGTTGAGGCGGACCTCCACCCCCAGCTTCTCCAGCATATACTTCTGCCGCTCGATGTAATCTCCGATCCGCTGCTTGAAGGGCACGTCCTTTTCGCAGAGCAGCACGCCCCCCAGCTCGCTTCCCTTCTCGCAGAGGATGACCTCGTGGCCGATGCCCTTGGCGGTGATGGCCGCCTGCATCCCGGCGACGCCGCCCCCGGCGACGAGTACCCGCCGGAGGCTCAGGGGCTGGGGCACCCGGGCCGCTTCCCGCTCCTTGCCGGAGGCGGGGTTGATGGCGCAGAAAAGGCGCCCGTCCTGGTAATCCTGGCCCACGCACTTGAAGCAGCGCAGGCACTTCCGGGCTTCCTTCTCCCGGCCGGATTTCGCCTTGATGGGCAGGTCCGGGTCGCAGATCAGGCCCCGGGCCATCTCCACGATGTCCGCCTTGCCGGAGGCCACGATCTCCTCCAGCACGTCCAGGCTGGTGAGGGCGCCGATGGTGGCCACATAGGAGTGCTTCACATGCTTCTTGATCTCCGCGGCATACTTCACGTTC
>JAIKWN010000018.1 GCA_024684665.1 Clostridiales bacterium
CCTCCGCGGACTTACGTTCCCGCTTGCTGGGCCTATCCTCGGTTTCGGATTGTTCATGCCTTGCTTACAGCGATTCGCATTGTTACGACATTAGGCCCTTCCCGGTTCGGTGCTCCCGGTACTATGGCCTCAGCTGACTCCTGGTCACTACGCTTTTTCTCGCACTCGGCTTCTCTCCGCTCTCGCTTCGTTCTTCGCCTCGCTGACCGGGCCTCCCGGGGTAAGTCACAGTTCTTTCGCCGCACAACCTCCGGATTTACTGCTTCGGTCCTACGTTTACCTTTCGGTCTTCGGATTGATTTGCACCCTTACCCACCGTTTAGCCTTGTATCCGGTTTCTCTTCGTAGGCTCCTCGGCTTTGCTACACCGCTTCCTTCCCTCCTGTCATTGCTGACAGCAGCTTGCGGTTCGCTACGCTTGGCGGTAACTACCCGTGGCGGGACTTTCACCCGCGAGAACTGTGCCATGCCCGGCACACAAATCAACGGGCTGTTGCAGATGTATGAAATCTGCAGTAGCCCGTTTCTATGTACAGAGTTAAGCCGGATATTATTCCTTCACGCCGCCAAGCGCGACACCCGCGATGATGTACTTGCTGAAGGCAAAGTACACAACGAGGAGCGGAAGCGCCGTAAGCGTCAGGCCGAGATAGATGGAACCGAACTCCGTGCGGTAGATGTCGCCGCGGAGCTCTTTGACCATCATCGGCAGCGTTTTCATGTTCGGATTGGTGAGTAACATGAGGGGGCGCAGGTAGTCGTTCCAGCTCGCGATGACCGCCATGATGCCCATGGTCGCCATGGCAGGCACCATGATCGGCAGGATGATCGTGTTATAGATGTAGAACTCGCCCGCACCGTCGATGCGGCCCGCTTCCACGAGGGAGATCTGGAAGTTCGCTTCCAGATACTGCCGGAAGAAGAAGACGGTGGAGGCCGCCGCGATGGACGGGATGATCAGCGGCAGATAGCTGTTCACCCACCCCAGCTGGTACATGAAAATGTAGAAGCCTGTGGAGGTGACCTGCGCTGGGATCATGATGATACCCATGACGATCGCGAATGCCAGATTGCGGCCTTTGAAGCGGTACACCGTGAGGCCGTACGCTGTGAGCGCAGAGAAGTACACCGACAGGATCGTTGCGCCGAAAGCAATGATGGCGCTGTTGATGAAGCCCGTCTTGATGTCAAAGTTCTTGCTCTGCAGGACGCGCCAGTTGTTGATCAGCGAGCTGCCCGGCAGGAGCGAGACGCCCTGCTGGATCTCATAGGTGGAACGCGTCGCATTTACGATCATAATCCAGAAGGGGATGATCGACAGTATGCAGAGAAAAATGCAAAGCACGTAGATCATGGCCTTCTTCGTGCCCTGCTGATTCATCGCGTTCAGGAAAAGCGTTATGATCGGCAGCGCGATCAACGCACACATGAGCGCACGGTTCGTGATCGCGTTCGAATACGGGAGCTTGATCGGGAAGCCACCGATACGCAGGAACGTATAGCAGAGCAATAAGATGGCTATGAGGTTCGCAAAGGATGCGAAGGTATAAAGCCGGCTCGCGTACTTGTTCCCGGCCGCCAACTCCAGCGCAAAGGTCAAAGCAAGCAGGATGAATGCCGCCCAGATGAACATATAGTAGTTCCCGAAGCCAGCATCATAGAGCTTGTAATTGTTGATGACCTGCTGGTCCAGCTCCAGCACGGACGGGAGCTTGCCCGGCAGGAGGCTGTAAGTCAGCGCGTCGATCTTGTCGCCGGCTGCACCGGACTGCTGCGCCAGCAGTTCGTCCAGCTTGCTCTGCTCCTTGTCGACCTGCTTCTGCTGCTTTGCCAGGGTATCTGCATCCTTGCCGCCGGAAACATAGCGGTCATACTTGTCCTTCGCGCGCTGCAGTTTGTCTTCCTGCTTCGCGATATCTTCGGAGAGGGAGTCAGCCGAATGATCTTCAAATCGTGCGATCGGCAGGAACATACAGATCATCGTAATGAGAAGCAGCGCCAGGGAAATCAGGCGAATTCTCTTCTTCATGCCTTATCCCTTCTTTCTCGGCTTCGGCGCCGCATCACGGTCTTTCATCAGCGTGTTCAGGACGAGCGAGCAGATCACGATGATGATGAAGAGCACGACGGAAGCAGCGCTCGCCATATTGAAGTTATAGCTGCCCGTGAAGCCCTGCGTATAGATGAAGCGGGCAACGGTGTTCGTCGTATTGTTTGGATTGCCCTGCGTCATGAGGTGTGGGATGTCGAACATCGTGAAACCGCCGACCAGAGAGGTCACGAGATTGTAGAGCAGGATGGGCCGGATGAGCGGCAGCGTGATCTTCCAGAAAATCTGCCGGGACGTGCAGCCATCCACCATCGCTGCCTCGAAAAGCGAGGGGTTGATGCCCGAAATGCCAGCGATCATGATGATCATCGTGTTACCGTACCACATCCACCACTGGATGAACGAGATAAGCCCACGGCTCGCGGCGACGTTCCGGAAGTATTCAAAGGGCATATTGGTAATACCGAGCGTCTGCAGGAGCGTGTTCACCGGGCCGATCGGATATGAGAACAGGGAGAAGAACAGCATGGCGATCGTCGCAGCGGTGATAATATTCGGCATGTAAATGAGCACCTTGAAGGCGCCCTGTCCGCGCAGATTCAAATGCGTATCGGTAAACCAGCTGGCCAGAATGAGAGCCATGCCGATCTGGGGAACGAAGTTGAACAGCCAGATGATGATCGTATTTCCGAAAGATTCCCAAAAAAGGCGTGAAACCTCATTAGAGGAAAAGAGCACGCCATAATTCCGGAAACCGACGAAACTGTTGTTCAGAATTTTCTGCCAGCCGACCGCGTCGGTCATCGATGTTTTGAACGTAAAAAAGATCGGATACAGCTGGAAAATGCAGAAAACAATAAAGAACGGCGCTATGAAGATATAACCGTAGCGGTCGTAATTGATGGTTGATTTCTTTTTTGCCTCCCGCTGCATATCTTCACCCCTTTCTGTATTTGCGGATTTAAAGGGGGCTGCCCCTGCCCTTTCGGCGGAGGCAGCCCCCAATGATTTCAGGTTACGGGTTGCTTACCGTGTTTAGATTACTCGACTACGAGGTCGGCAAAGGCAGCCTTGACCTCGGACTTGAAGCCGGCAATCGCTTCGTCCAGCGTCTTCTCGCCGCGGATGTAGGGCAGAGTCGCCTGATCGTTCCAGAGCCTGTCCATGGTCTCGTCATACGGAGTCCAGGTCTTGCCGGAAGCGATCGCAGCAGCCTCGGCAAACATGCCGTAGTGATCCTGGCCGCCCAGGAACGGGTTGGGTGTGCCGCCCTCGGCAACGATCTTTTCAACAACAGGCTTGCTGCCTACGAAGTCGCCAGAGTCATGCGCATACTGATAGAGGAATTCGTCGTTCAGGGTGAAGAACCAGATCAGATCCTTGATAGCCGCCTTCTTGGCGTCGTCAGCCGCAGCGACCTTAGCCGCATTCGCGCCCATCCAGGTGCCGCCCCAGCTGTACGCTACCGGCGGGTTGGTCATGCGCCAGAGGCCGAAGGTGCCGCCGTTCTCAGCGGAATACGCAGCCAGTTCTTCGTCATTGCGGTCGCCAGCGCCGCCCACAACGCAGTTGGGCTTCAAGGTGTAATGCAGGCCCCAGGTCGGGAGGAAGTAGCACAGGATCTCGTTGGTGCCGTTCATGCCGGCGAACCAGGTCTCGGTCCAGGCAGTGCCCTTCGCGTCCAGGTCCTCTTCAAAGGAGGTCTTCAGCAGGTCGAGCTCGTCCAGCATGACGTCGTCGATGCAGAGCTTGCCGTCCACAACCCAGCCGTTCTCGCGGTTGTACTTGTAAGCGTTGAAGATGTCGCCAGGCGCGCAGAACATCTTGCAGGCGCCCTCGGAAGCTTCCTTCAGCTCTTCAGCGGTCTCCATGAAAGTATCCCAGTCGGCAACCTTGGCGGCCATCTCTTCGGGAGACTTGACGCCCAGATACTTCTCAGCCAAGTCGGCACGATACATGAGGGAGCCGGGGGTGGACTGCCAGGACAGGCCCTTCTGCGCACCTGTGCGGGTATCCATGCCGATTTCCTTCATGGCCGGCAGCGCGGCAGAGATCTCTTCGTCGGTGAATCCAACGTCCTTCAGATCTGCGGTCCAGTCGCTGTCGGTGTACTTCTTGACGAAGGCCGCCTCAAGCGTGAAGATGTCAGGCGCGTCGGCCGCGTTGCCGTCAGCCGCCATCAGGGTATCGACGTGGCTCGTGTACTCGCCGCCGTCCGTCGGATAGATGGTGAAGTTGATCTTCACGTCGGGATGTGTTGGGAGATAATACTTCTCGATCATACCCTGGAGCTCATTAGTAAAGGACCAGACGTTCAGGGTGATCTCCTCGGCGAAGGCGAACGCGCAGATGCTCATCATCGCGAGCGCCAGGGCCAGTGCCAGAACCTTCTTCATAGAAAATCCTCCTTTTTTGCGGATACCCGCTGTTTGCCGGGTTTTTCCCGTGTTACAAACGACGTTTGTAAAACAAGTTACGAAACATCGTTTCATCTGGTTGGTATCATAGCATATCCGTTTTCATTTTGCAACCCCTTTTTCGCTTTCTTTGAAGATTTTCGATAATTTTCGGAAACGATTTTATTCGAGAAACCGTTTTCGTGTTAAGTTTGGAAGGACAGTCATTTATGTCTGCACTCCTTTCGTCAATTATGAAAGAGTCTTCCATAACAGAATGAAGCAACCCAAACCACCCTGCCCCGCCATGTGCAGCGGGACGCTAAAAAGCTGCGCGCCGGAAATCCCGGACGCGCAGCCCTGCAGTATGGAATTGTTGTTCCGGAAACTGGGTCTTACAGCGGCATGATCCCCAGCAGGATCGCGAAGAGCATGCAAAGGATTGAGAAGCCCCAGACGTACATGAAGGACGCCTTGATGTGGTCCTTGATATCGACCTCCGCAAGGCCCGTACCAAGAAGCGTCGCAGGAACCATCGGGCTGATGAAGGTCGCGCAGTTGCGGCATACCACCATGGCGATCGCGATGGGCAGCGCTTCCACGCCAAATCCCTCGCCGATGGCGATCATGACGGGCAGCATGCCATAGAAGTAGCTGTCCGTGTCGAAGGCCAGCGCCAGCGGGACAGACAGGATGCCGATGACGATCGGCAGATGCGAACCGAGCGCCGCGGGCAGAATCTTCTGAATGATCCCCGCGAGGCAGCGCACGACGGAGAGGATCGCCAGCTTGTCGGAGGCCACCTTCGCCCCAGCCGCCACGAATGCACCTGCGTCGTTCACGGTGAAGCTCGTGGTCAGGACGCCCATCAGGACGGCAGCGCCCATAAGAGTGGAGCACATCATGAGGGCGGGACCGGCGTGCAGGTTGATGATGCGCTTATGCATCTTCGCGGTAAAGCCGTAGTTGACGAAGAGCGCAACGGTCACACCGATCATGAAGGGGACATAGCTCGGGAATACATCCCAGATCAGCATCGCAATAACCGCCACAGTAAGGCAAATGTTGAAGATGAAGAGATTCGGACGGGCAAGATCGCTAGTATCCTGAGCGACGGTCTCTTCAGTCTCGACCTCGCCTTCCTGTGCAGCCAGTTTCCCGTTCAGGCCCGCGCCGCGCTGCTTTTCCTGCCAGCCGGCGAGGAACGCGTGCGCAAGGCAGAGGACGATGCCGAAGATCTGGATGGGCAGGAGCTTGCCCCAGAGCGCGCCCGCTTCCATATTCAGGATGGATGCGGCGCGCATGGTCGGCCCGGCCCAGGGCATGAGGTTCAGAACGCCCATGGCGAGAACCGCGATGCGCAGCAGGGTCGTCCTGCGCATGTGCATCTTCTTGTAGACGGGCAGCATGGCGGGGACGATGATGCAGAAAGTGGAAGCGCCGCCGCCGTCCAGGTGGCCAACGAGGGCGATAATGGCTGTTACCATGGCAACGCCAATCACGTTGTCTCCCACGAGGGTCATCAGTTTGCCGATGATGACGTCGAACATGCCGGCGTCCGTCATGATGCCGAAGTACAGTACCGAGAAGACGAAGAGCGCGGCGGTAGGGGCGGTCGAGTTGAAGCCCGCCTTGATCATGGCGGCCAGCCCGTCGAATCCGGGGATGTAGCCACCGATGACGAGTATCACGCCAAGCACTGCCGGGAACGCGATGAAAGCGATACTGGGCAATGTGCGGCTCTTAAACAGCGTCACGACGATCGCGACGATCGTAATCAGGCCGAGAATGCCAACAACAGTTGTGCTCATAGGTCTCCTCCTTCAGGGATTGTCAGAACGGGGGATGCCCTTCCCCTGCGGATCGTGAAGCATCCCCCCTGTTATGCTGTCAGTCTTCGAAGGTATAGGGCTTGATCTGCCGCACGACGTCCAGAATCGTGCCGTCGCGTGCTTCCAGAACGGCGACGACCTTATCCTCGAACTGCACGTCATCCGGTCTTCCGACGATGGAGTACGCCTTTTCTTTCAGTTCTTCGATCGAAACGTGCGGGATCCCCGCCGCATCAAGGCAGTCGATCAGATCCTGCCGGAGCGGATTGACCGCGATTCCGTAATCCGTGACCAGGACGTCCACACAGTCACCCGGAGTCGTGACGGTCACGACATGCTCGCAGACCGTGGCCATGCGGCCGCGGATGAGCGGGGTCACAATGATGCAGCACTTTGCGCCCGCCGCTGTATCCGGATGCCCGCCCGGAGCGCCGCGGAGCACGCCGTCGGAGCCCGTCAGCACGTTTACGTTGAAGCCCGTGTCGATTTCCAGGGCTGCGAGGACGACGAAGTCCAGCTTATTAACGAAAGCGCCCTT
>JAIKWN010000019.1 GCA_024684665.1 Clostridiales bacterium
TGGCCCGGCGCCGTGCTCACAAGGTAGTTCGGAATGTCTTTATAGGGGATCTCCACCGGGTCTTCGATGCGGGCGCTGAACTTGCCCAGGCCGGTGCCCAGGATCAGGCCGATCTCCGGCTCGAAATCCCCGATGACAGAACGGATATAATCCGCGCTTTTCCTGTAATAATCGTAGGTGTATTCCATGGCTTCCTCCTTGAAATCGCTCTTTTTAAAGTATAACATATTAGGCGAACGGAGGACATTATGGCATTCGGTTTATTCAAAAAGAAAACGTACGCCGATTCCGTGTTCCGGAACGGTCATCTCTATACGCTCGACCCCGAGACGGAGGACGCGACGGCCATCGCCTGCAGGGATGGAAAAGTCCTGCGGGCAGGCTCTGAAGAAGAGATCGCCCCCCTGATCGGACCCGACACGCAGGTGACGGATCTGCAGGGACGGTTCCTTGTCCCGGGCTTTATCGATCTGACGGGCACGCCCGCCGCGGACGTCATGGAGGGCAGCTATCTCAAGCTGCACGCCGGACTTTCCGCGGAAGAAGTAGCCGCCATGGTCGACGACTGGGCCGCTTCGCACGACCCCTGCGAGTTCATCCTGGCTTACGGCTGGTTCTCCGAGGAAGAGGATCTTCCGGTGCTGGACGACGCCTGTCCAGGCATCCCCCTGCTCATCATCGGAGAGGATTCCGTGAGCATGCGGATGAACCGCACGGCACAGCAGATGGTGAAGGAAAGAGCCGAAGCCGAAACGTTCGCCGTGGCGGTCACGCCGAACTACGTCTTCAACACCATCGTGGCGCTGGATTACGCCGCCATGGCAAAGAAGGCTTTCGCAATCGCGGAGGATTACGCCAAGAGAGGCTTCACGTCCGTGCTCAACCTGGAAGTCTGCACGTTTTTCGACAACATGTACCGCAATCTGCTGCTGGAGTTCTTCCAGGCAGGGCTGATCAAGCAAAGATACTTCGGGTCCCTGCCCTTAAAGCGCATGCTGACGCCGATGTCCGTGATGTACAACCTGGACCGCAGGCGGACTGCCTGCTCCGAATTGCAGGGTCTCGTGAACTTTAATTTCCTTTACATGACGGCTGCTGCCGAAGAAAAAGACGCGACGTACATGACTCCCGAATATCTGAAGGACATGGCTTCCGCCGCTGCGGATAAAGGCTATTCCGTCCGCGTCGACGTACTGGACCGGCAGATGGTGCTGAAGACCATGGAGATCATGGGTCATCTTTCCACGGCGTATCCGAAGCGCGCGTTCATCGTCGCCCACGATGAAAACTTTACGGATGAGGAAAAAGCCGACGTCTACACAGGCGATTTCTACGACTTTCCCCTGCGCGGCGCCCTGCCCCTTACCGGAACGCCCGAGGACATGCTGACCCAGAGAACGGAATGGGCTGCCTGGCGCCTCGGCGAGCATGGGCTGGGAACTCTGTCCGAAGGAAAATCCGCCGATTTCGCGGTCTTTTCCGTCGACCCGTTCACTTTATCGACCCCGGAGGATTTCTACGCGCTGCGGGCCGATCTGACGGTCCTGGCGGGCAGCGTCGTGTACGACTCCACCTCCGGCGAAGGCGCGGCAGACTGGTTCCGCGAATTCGACGCCCAGCTGGAGGAAGTCTTCAGCGAAGTGGAGACAGAGGAATCATAAAAAGTGCCGCTGGGGACTGTTCCCGGTGACAACTTTTGCAACGTTAAAACGGACGGTCCCGCGGGACCGTCCGTTTTGTGGTTATTCTTCAAAATCAAGTATCGTCTCTAAAGGAATCTTAGTACAGTCAGAAATCTTTTCGGGAGTCATCCCTGACGCTAACATACTTTTAATGATGCTGGAACGTTCTTCCTGCCGTCCTTTTATTACGCCATCTTCAAACCAGCCTTTGTGGACGAACTCTTCATCGTATTCTGTTAAGATCATCCCAATCACCTCCGCTTTGTGTTCCGCGAAGAAACCATCCAGAAGATTCTCCTCGATAGCCTTTTCTACCGCAATGTTTACAGCATCCTGTACTGCGAGGCCTTTTCTCTGGTTCATTTTAACATATGAAACGAACTTTGAGTAGTCGTTGAGGGGCGCACACGTTTTCATGATCCTTTTGTTCTGCCCATAGTTGATATTCAACATGATCGCAGTAACTTCCAACGCAGCATCATGGATCGGTGTGATAAATGCGTCTGACAGTTTTAGTTCTTTCTTATCCGGCTGGATATCGTTACCGTTGTAAAACACGATATACCGCGGAGCCGGAACCTTGCAGAGCGTACCTCTGTAAACATTTAAATGATGGTCTTCCACATACTTTTCATACTGTTTCGATAAGTACATCAATCCGCGTAAAGGCATATTCGGGTTGAAGCTGCTCTGCTGCTCATACAGGTTTAGCGTAGCGTCAAAGATAAAAGACAGATCATTTTTCATACCCATGTAAACGACGTTTTCTATTGTGTAAAAATCCAGCAGCTCCGCATCCGTATAATGGCTGTTATTTACCGCATTGTACAACGATAAGGCATATTCCTTATGTTCCGGTGACCCGAAGATCACCTTAAACAGCCTGTCCTTGTATTGTCTGTTCATGTTTTTTTCACGATCCATTCTTCTTCCTTTCCGCCCCCGCAAGAAGAAGTATAGACAATATGCAATAAATGTAAAATAATGTCAATCGAGAGTAAAGTAAACGGACGGCCCCGAAGGGCCGTCCGTTTTTTATGAATTGCGCCTAAAGGCCGAGGGTGGCGCTATTCACCGTATGCGTTGCGCTATTATTTTACCGATTTAGATGCCCGCTGTGTCTGCCTGCGGCATTTTGGCAATGCCAAAAAAGTGGCACAAATTGTGCCAGCCTTCTATGCAAGATCTCACCCTTTTGATATAATGACTACGCATAAAAAAAGGAGATTTGTCATGTCACGCACGCTCGCTCAAAAATTAGACTTTCTGATGGATCTAACGCTGACGAAGAATTCGGCGCTTGGCCGCGCGCTCAACTTCGATCCTTCCTATATCAGCCGCATCCGCAGCGGCAAGCGGGGCCTGCCGAAGGGGCAGCCCTTTCTGGAGCCTGCCTGCGCATACTTTGCCCGCGCGATCCGCGAAGATTACCAGAAAGAAGGCGCAGCCAAGGAAATGCGGCTGAAGACGCCCTGGCCGCAGGAAGAAAACGACGCGGCGAATCTTCTGCTGATCTGGCTGTCCGGCAGATTCGGAACAGCTGAGGAAGAAAAACAAATCGGAAATGCTCTAGCCTCTCTTATAAGTACTGCCTCGCCAGGCGGACCGGAAGGACGATACATGCCGGAAAAAGGGAGATCGACGCCCATTCAGCTCTTTTTCGGCAACAAAGGCAAGCGGGATGCAGTCATCACGTTCCTGGAGGAACTGGCGCAGACCGGAAAACCTCATACGCTGCTGCTGTTTTCCGACGAAGATATGTTCTGGCTATATGAAGACGAGTCTTTCCTGCGCACCTGGATGCATCTGATGCGGCATCTGATCACAACGGGCACCCGCATCCGCATCATCCACACCATCGGACGCAACGCAGGCGACATGTGGGAAGCGGTGCGCAACTGGATGCCGCTCTACGCCAGCGGCGCCGTCGAGCCCTGGTACTGCCCCCGCCTGCGGGACGGCATCTTCCGCCGGACGGAATTCATCGCACAGGATCACTCGGCGGTATTCGGCAG
>JAIKWN010000025.1 GCA_024684665.1 Clostridiales bacterium
ATAACAAAGGACACTGGAAAAGCTCCTGCCGACAAAAACGACGAAACTAGAGTGGAAACGCAGAGGCAGGGGTTGAATTATGAGGACCCTGCGAACCCTAAAACAGACGCCTCAGATATAGAAACGGTGGATGCAAAAACCGTGACAGATGTGAGGCCAGACTCCGATGATAAATCGGAGCTACAGACCGAACCGGTAGACAGAGAAGAAGAACGGCTTCAAGTATTGGCAGGGCGCATCTCGGAGGCTGTACTACGGGGAATGCTTTGGAGAGTGGAGCCGGATTCTGCCGGGGGTACGCCGATCCCCGAGGAAACAAGCGCATCGGAGGAGGATCCGGGTACCGGAACTCCGGATGCGGTATACGATCCGCATACGGACTATGACAGTGGGACAGAGATGCGGAACGAAACAGAAGGTGAGAAACTGACAAACATCGCGGAGGAACCGCAGGACGAGAAAAGAACGGAGAAACAACTTCTCTGGACGCCTGAGATGGAACTGCGCATCCTTTGGGCGAACGGGAAACGTTACGCGGGCCTTGCTTCCGCGCCGTCTCTGGCGCTCGCGTGGCCGATTCAGGCTGACTGGAAGGAAGACAGTCTTTCTGTCAGCCCAGGTGTGTTCTTCGGAAAACCTTATGGCGACCGATTCATCCTGATTGGGCACAATTATCCGACGCATTTTGGAACGATCGAAGAATTGAAACCGGGGGATGAGGTTTATTTCCAGGATTTCTCTGGGAACAGGTTTACATATGAGGTGATCCGGACGGACTATCTGAACCCACAGGATATGGACTTGCTGCTAAACGATCAGGCGGCGTTCACCTTGGTAACCTGTGCGAGAGACGGAAACCGCCGCGCTGCAGTGCGCTGCAAACGGAAAGAATAAAAATCAGTCCCGCAATCCGGAAAGACGGATCGCGGGACTGCCTGTTACGTGGAGAGCGATTACAATTCGCTCTTCTTTTTATCCTCTTCAGCGTAATGCTGCAGTTCCTCGAAGATGGTAGCCGGAGCAGCCTTGGGTGGCTCCGCAGGTTTTGCTGGCTCTGTAGCAGGCACGGATTCGGAAATCGGAGAGGGTTCTGCTGGTGGAGTTGCAGTTGGTGTGGTGGGTGCAGAGTCCGCAGTAGGCTTTGCCGGCGAACTTTTAGCCTTCGGCTTCAGCTTTCCGCGGGAATGCAGCGCTAGAAGGATCAGATTCATCAGATTGAAAGCGGCTACCACGATGAGGGAGACGCCGATATAAACCGGCATACGATCTGACAGGAAGGAAGGCCGTACAAGAGCCAGCGCGCCGAGCGCAAGGGCGACAATGGCGCCTACTAACTGCGGCCACCATATGGAAACCTTCATCCGCAGAAAATCTACCGCTGTTTGTAAAAGCAGGAAGCCGCCTACCACTAGCAACGCTCCCCAAAGCATCGGGAGCGCCGCATCGAACAGGTCTCTGCGGAAGAATAAAACGAGGGAGAGCGACAAGGCAAGGAGTGCTTCCGCCAAGTCGTAACTCTTCGCACCTTCCTCGGGCGCGGAACGGAAATAGCGGACACCCCAGTATATGGCGAGCCCCGCCAGCAGCGCTGTCAGAAACCAGACAGAAAGATCCGTGAAAAGGGTTGGTCGCAGGAGAAGCAGGATGCCGGAAGCAAGGAAAACCAGAATTGAAACGATGCCGGTAAACTTTTGCCGGTCAATTCGAAGGAAGCTTTTCTTCATGTAACCCTCCATTGTAAGTCGGGGCAAAGCTCCGTTTTTTTCATTATAAACCGAAACGGGCGCATTTTCAAGAATGGGTTGACTTTCGTACGCTAACGTGCTACCATACGAAACCGAAAGAAAGATGAAAGGCGGGAAAACCATGTCGCTTCGCAGGGACGAACAGACGGACGAGCTCTTCCGCTCGATTTTGGCGCTTCGCAGTGTGGACGAGTGCTATCTGTATTTTGAGGATCTCTGTACCAATAAAGAAATCCGTGATATGGGACAGCGGCTATCGATCGCCAAACTTCTGCGGGAAGGAAGCTCCTATGTACGCGCGGCGGAGGAAACGGGCGTCAGTTCCGCCACGGTGGGAAGGGTAAAGCGCTGTCTGGATTATGGGGATGGAGGGTATGAACTCATATTATCCCGAATGGGAGGAAATGAAGATGAATCCTGAAACGTCTTTGGGTACGGAAGAGCGTCTTTCCGCGCGGCTGAGAACCCTCTATGAAAGCTGGGGATATAAGCCATGGAAACCCAGCCGCTTTGAGGAATACGAGCTGTATATGCGCAACAAGCGTTTTCTTACGGACGAGAGGATTCTGACCTTCACAGATACAGATGGGAAGCTGATGGCTCTGCGGCCTGACGTGACGCTCTCTTTCGTCAAAAATGCCCGAGAAGAGGACCTGCCCCTGCGTGTTTCCTATATGGAAAGCGTGTTTCGTGCTCCCCGGGGTGGTGACGGATTCCGGGAGATCCTCCAAACCGGAATCGAATCCGTCGGCGGAGGCGGAACCTGGCCTGGCTGCGAGGCTCTGTTGCTGGCGGCAAAAAGTCTGCGCATTATCCGGGAGGACGGCTGGCAGCTGGACGTATCCGATATGGGCATCATTGGTGATGTGCTTGCAGGAGAGATGTTGGAAAAAGATGACCGTTCCCGCATCCTGTCTGCTATTCGGGGCAAGAATCCTCACGACCTGAAGGAGGTATGTGCGAGTACCGGCATATCGGAAAAGGCTGCAGGGCTGCTTTTGTCCCTCGCTGGTATTTCTGGTCAACTACCAGCGGCGCTGCAGGAGCTGTCGAACTTACCCCTTCCGGAAACCTGCCGAGAAAAAACGGAGGCCCTGATGGAAATCAGCGAAGCAGCAGACGCATTAAGACTCTCCCATATTTCGCTGGATTTTTCTGTCGTGAACGACATGAGCTATTATAACGGACTGATCTTTCAGGGGTTTGTACGGGGTGTGCCCCGGGCGGTGCTCTCGGGAGGTCGGTATGATCCCCTGCTTGCCCGGATGGGTAAACGGGGCCAAGCGGTGGGTTTCGCGGTCTATCTGGATCAGGCTGTGCAGGCAGTGGGCATCCACAGAAGTGAACGGGAGACGTTTCGCATCCCCACGAGAGGCCGCAGAGCCGCAGAGATCGCCCTGGATATGGAACGCGTCGCGGAATCCGGCAGGTTGGCGGCAGCAGAGGAGGCAGAAGCGTGAGCGACTTTTTGAGCATCGCCCTGCCGAAAGGACGATTAGGAGATAAAGCCTATCGGGCGCTGGCTGAAGCCGGCTTCCCATGCCCGGAAATGGAAGAGGAAAACCGGAAGTTGATTTTTGAGAATCCGAAAGCAGGGGTCCGCTATTTTCTTGTGAAGCCCTCCGACGTGACTGTGTATGTGGAGCATGGCGCGGCGGACGTGGGCATCGTCGGGAAGGATATCCTTCTCGAGGAAGATCCGGACGTGTACGAGCTGGCGGATCTTAAAATGGGGAAATGCCGGATCTGTGTCGCAGGGCCGAAGAATTTCAGGGACGATCCTGCCCGGCCTCTCCGGGTGGCCACGAAGTTCCCGCATGTCGCTCGGAAATTCTTCAGTTCCCGGGGAAGGGAGACGGAGCTTATCCACCTGAATGGCTCCATTGAGCTGGCACCACTGGTGGGGCTGTCCGACGTGATTGTCGATATTGTGGAAACGGGGACCACACTGCGGGAAAACGGTCTCATCATACAGGAAGTGATCGTGCCAATAAGCGCCCGTTTCATTGCAAATAAGGCCAGCATGAAATTCTCCGGGGAACGGATCGGACAGATGTGCAGGGCGCTTGCGGAGTGGACGGAAAGAAAGGAAGCGGCAGGATGATAATCGAACGATTTGCAGAGGCGAACAGAAAAACCCTTCTGATGCGAGATGCGGCAGCGGCGGATGTTCGGGAGCCCGTTTCGCTTATCCTGCGGGAAGTAGAGCACCGGGGAGATGCGGCAGTTCTTGAATACACGGAGCGCTTTGACGGCGTCCGTCTGGAAGCGCTGGAAGTTCCAGCGGAGGAATGCAAAATGGCGGCGGAGGCGTTGCCTCCGGCGCTCGCAGGAGCCATGCGCAGGGCGGCGGATAACATCCGCGCATTCCACAGCCGACAGCTGCGGGAAGGCTTTACGATGGACTGCGGCAACGGTGTGCGAATGGGCCAGAATGTGACGCCGATAGAAAAAGTTGGACTTTACATCCCCGGGGGTACAGCGGCCTATCCCTCCACGGTGTTCATGAATGCCATCCCCGCGAAGCTGGCTTGCTGCCGGGAAATCGTGCTCGTTTCACCACCAGGAAAGGACGGACAGATCGCCGCACCCGTGCTGGCAGCGGCATACCTTTCTGGGGTGACTCGCGTTTTCCGCTGCGGTGGGGCGCAGGCAATAGCCGCTCTGGCTTTTGGCACAGAGACTGTCCCGAAAGTGGATAAAATTGTAGGTCCGGGAAACGCTTACGTGGCAGAAGCGAAACGCCAGGTCTTCGGACGGGTGGCTATCGACATGATTGCGGGACCCAGTGAGATCCTCGTAGTGGCGGACGGAAAGAGCGACCCACGCCTTGTTGCGGCGGACCTGCTCAGCCAGGCGGAGCATGACCGCATGGCCGCTGCCGTCCTGGTGACGGACAGCGGATCTTTGGCGGAAGCAGTGTCTCTGGAATTGGAGACGCAGCTGGCGACCCTCCCCCGGGAGGCAATTGCGCGCGCTTCTTTAGAGCGCAATGGGCGTATCCTCGTAGTGGACAGCCTAGAGGAAGCTGTAGAAGCAGCGAATGAGCTGGCGCCGGAGCATCTGGAGCTGGC
>JAIKWN010000039.1 GCA_024684665.1 Clostridiales bacterium
GCCAAGGAAGCTGGTTATGAGATCCAGGCCGTATTTGTGCTGACCTGTGACAAGGAGATCAATATCCGCCGGGTACGGGAGCGGGTCCGCGCCGGCGGCCATGACGTGCCGGAGGACAAGATTCGAAGCCGGTATGATCGCAGCCTGAAAAAACTGGCCAGGCTCGTCCGCATCGCGGACCGCACCCGGATCATAGACAACTCCGGGGAGGAGCCGGCCCTGATTTGCGAGGTCAATGACGGCTCCGTGCGCATTTGGGAAACGGAAGCCTGGCCGAAAGACGCGATTCTGAAGCTGTTATACGGCTGAACGGGCACAATTGGGATTGGGTGAGCCGCAGCGCCTTTTTCTTTGATTTGTGCGCGGAAGATTCTGCTTCACAGCGGGACTGGCGTACTACTGCGGTCTGACCCACAATTTGACCCACGACAGGAAATGCGTCGAGAAGAGCGGATGCGAAACCGTCCTGCAAAACCATCGAAACCGTGGAACAAATGGGGCGGAAAGGGCCGAAAAGGCGCGAACGGACCTTCGAAACGAAGCTACGGACCAGAAGGCCGGGGGTTCGAATCCCTCATGGCGTGCCAGATGGCGCGAATCAGAACTCTCGCAGATCGTTTTATGCCGGCTCACTGATTCTCGCCGGGCGCACAATAAGAAGGGCCCAGGGTTCGCCCCTGGGCCTTTTTTTCGCTCGTTTCTTCGGCAGCACAATCCCGCTTCCGGGCCGGATCTTCGCCGAGAGTCTTCATCCGCTCGCGGTTCTTTTTGTATCCGGCCCGACGTACCTGACGCCTGAGGAATCGATCAGGTTCTGCGCGTCGCTTTTTCTTCTGCCGTAAGCGTTCGTTGCCGCCATGTGATCAAGGATCTCGCCGGTTTTGGCCGTCGGACGCAGCAGCACGGATGGGGAGTATCCTGCCGGAAGGCCGCCTCGGCTGCGTCGTCGACGTCCGCCCGGGAGCAGCGGGTACGGGTGAGGCTGCGCCCGATGTCCGGGTTGCGGAAGAGACGCATGGCGGTTCTTTTCCCCTTTCTGCGCGGTCGCACCCGCGAGGATGCTTCGTGCGGAAAGAGTATAACATACCAACCTACTATGCCAATTGGAATTTTTCGTTGTAATCCTGTGCGCCGTTTGATATACTGATTGCAAAACGACAGGAACGGAGTGCAAAACCGTGACGATCCGGCAATTACGCTGCGCCGTCGCAATTCCGGGCGGGGCTCCCTCAACAAGGCGGCGGAGCTCCTGAGCACCGCCGGGTACCTCCGCACGATTCACGCCGCGGAGCCGGACCGCTGCCTCCGGCAGTATCGGGAGGGGCACGCCCGGCGTTTCTTCTCCGGCTATCGATCCCGGTTATTGCCAGGTATTCGGACGGGATATTGGACGGAAAGCGGCTCTTTGCGTATTCCGGTGAAAAGAAAGGGAGCAATCATGGAAAAGAACATCATCAAGCTGAAATCCGAGCTTTTGTGTCTCGGAGCAAGAGTGGAAGCGGAAACGGCGAAGCTGCTGGCGGCGGAGTATCCCCGCTTTTTCGACAAGGGCTTCATCCACGCGGTGAACCTCCGCCTGGCGGGCGTCGACGTCAATATCTGCGTCAGCGTTTCGGAGGAATTTTCCGCCGATTCGCCCTACGAGATCGTCAAGATCGGCGAAGACTACCGGCTCGTCGGCAATGATTGGGACGAGGTGATCAGCTTCTATCCCAATCTGCCCCACACGGGCACCGTCGTGGACGATCTCGCCCAGCTCCACAGCCCCACCTGCATCAACATCTGGCCCAGCACCACCTGCTGCTATGACACGCCGGAGCTGAAATGCCGCTTCTGCAGCCTGAAAGCGGATGCGGACAAGCCCATCGACACGGCGGAGCTGGCGGAAGGGCTAAAGCTCCTGCTGGCCCGGGTGCCGAAGGAATACATCCTCAATTTCAGCGGCGGCACCTATCGTGACCCGGACTGGATGGTCCGCTACTGGATCGACCTTGCCCGGAAGATCCGGGAATTCAGCAGCGTGAGCATCACTGTGGAATTTGCGCCGCCCTCCGACCTGGGGCTTCTGCGGGAGATGAAGGACGCCGGGATCGGTGTCGTCATCATGAACCTGGAGGTGGCGGACGAAGCGCGGCGGAAGGAGATCTGCCCCGGCAAGAGCCATATTTCCTATGCGCACTATCACGAAGCCTTCCGGGAGGCGGTGAAGATTTTCGGCTGGGGCATGGTGTCCAGCGTGCTCATCGGCGGCATC
>JAIKWN010000083.1 GCA_024684665.1 Clostridiales bacterium
TCAGCGGCTACCTTGCTATATATAAACGGTCACGTTAATATTCCTTTGGGGGTTGACATTGGGATCCTGTCGATGTGGATAACCATCCTTAAGAACCATCTCGCAGAGGCCTTCCATATAGTTTACCCAAACAACCGTGAAACCATATAATAAGGTTTAGTGGATGGGTATGAAGTTGCAAGGGGTATTTGCTCCCGTTTCGGAAAATGATACACATTCAAGCATCTCTTCCTAGCTCTTTACTATTGCTCCCCCAATAAAAACGTGAATCTTAAGCGGCATATTGGGTGCAAGGAGCCCGAAAGAAGGAGGCAACGACAGAGGGTACAGAGGACAGATAATCCAGACGGTTCTGCACATTGGCTTCAAGCTCAGCTTGTGTGCGGGGCGACTGCTTAGCACCGGCATTGCGTTTGATGTCGCTGTTGAGCAATTCGTCCGGGTTGTACTCCGGCGCATAGGGGGGGAGGTAGAAAAGCTCAATTCGATCCTTATGCTCCTCCAGCCAAGCCATGACTTTCTTTGCGTGGTGGACACGAAGGTTGTCAAGGATCAGGAAGACTTTTTTCTTACTGTCCGTGATCAGACGGGTCATGAAATCGATCAGCTTATCCGTGTTCATGCTGTCCTTGTACAGCATAAATCGCAGCTTCCCACGCTTGGAAATGGCTGACAGCATCTCAATTTTCAGCTTCTGGGCTTCAACTCTGACCACGGGCGTCTGCCCCTTCGGCGCGTAGCCGCGCGCATAGTTGGCCGTGTTCTGGATATTGGTTTCATCCCCGAAAAAGATCTCCGCGTCCTCTTCCTCAGCGCGCTGCGTGATCCCGGGAAACTCCTGGTTCAGCCAGCTGTCGATCTTCTTCTCGTCCTGCTTGTAGGCCCGCTTTACAGGACGCTGCACCGTAAAGCCCCACCGGGCCAGGTAATAGCCCAGTGTGGACAGCTTGATGTCGATCCCGTACTTCTCCTTGATCAGTTGCCGGATATTGTTCCGCGTCCACATGCACTCTCTGAAGCGCATCTGCTCCGGCGTCTTGTCCACAATGATCTTCTGAATCTCCTTCTCCTGCTCGGGTGTCAAAACCTTGTTCTTCCCGGCAGGTCTGCCGCGTTTCTTCGGCTTCAGCGCCGCTGCTCCGCCCGTTTCATACAGCTTCTTGACGTTCGAGACGTGTCCTACACTCACGCCCAGGTCTTTTGCAATTTCCTTGCCCTTTTGCCGTCCTTCAGCATCCGTATGATCGTCTTACGGAGGTCGTGCTGCCCTTTGGATCCGATGTTCAAAGCATCGGATTTCAGCTCGTTTTCCACGGTAATAGTATACCACAAACGACTGTCATTTTCAAGTTTTTATTGGTATGTCAATAACTACCATGATGAACAGAGCCAGGCGCTTTCCGCTTTCCTTTTCCAGCAGAAGAGAATGATCAACAGTACCAGCAGCAGGCCCATTTCACCGCCGACAAAGCTCAGAACTGCGCCGATCGTTCCATTCAGGCTTCCCAGGTCTTATGAATCCTCTCAATCAGTGCGACTTCCCACACCATGTTTTCCATCTCCCCAAAACACTATTATGGTTCTCTGAAACGCATTTCCAAAGTTCAAGTAAACAACGTCTCTGAAGCGCATGCAAAATGGCGTCATTTCAGAGACGTTGTTCTACAGGAAGTTTGTTGAACAAGTTAGCGGCGCGCAGGTTTTTGGACAACTGGGAGAAACTTCTCTACATTTTCTTTCCTGATGGATGTTTGAATCCCGCCCGTCGGTTTATTCTGAATCACTCGCAACAACAAAAGAGGAAAAAGTTTTACATCGCCCGTCTGCTTCGAGGAAACGGACCCATCAGATTCGGAAGACAAAGGAACCTTCTGCAAAGCTTTGCATACGCTTCAAGGGTTGCCATGCCTGTGTCCCCGTTCACAACAAGTGCGCACTCTCCGCAAGACACTGCACTTTTCCGTATTCGTTAATACCTGATCGCGGCTTTTTTCTTTCATTTCTGCGCAGAAGCTTCCACTGTTTTCCTATGTTACCCCATTCCCCCGGCGTCAGTTCGCGAAGAACATGGCGTCGCGGTCCTCCTCTTCATCAATCTCCGGATAATACACTTGGATGCTCTGGCGTTCCCGTCCGACGTAATCAATCGTATCATCATGAATGAAAGCATACAGTTCCTCAAACGTCACCCGTCGATCCAGGTTCTTATCCGCCATCATCGGACAGGCTTTGATCTTTGACAGGTCGTCGGAGAGATTCCATCCGAGTCCGCGGAGCGCACTGCGCGTGTATATGCCCGTCCCATATGTCTTGTTCCGGTCCAGCTCGTAAACATCCGCGATGGTATCCTCATATCCCTGCTTCGGGTTTGGGACTTTCTCAACATCGAACAGATAGAGGTGATCTTTCTGGAAATAGTTCCCGTACAGTGGGTTTCCACTCATCGAACCATCGTCCAGATAGATTCCGACGTCAAATGTGTTCCACTCCGTAAAAGTCCGGATATACCGCCAGGATTTGAACACCGTCCGGTCATAGGAGGTTTGCTCCCCGGAAGCAGCAGTAATGACGTAATACGAATCGGCTGCAAGGTTGTCTTCCTCTCCGCCGTCCCTGCTTGCGGGTCTGGGACGGAAGGCGTCAATAAACGCCTGATTCACGGCATCCAGGTCTTCTCGGGTCACCGCGGCGTACTCCACCGAGCCCCCACCTGCGGATCTGCCTGCCAGATCACCCCGCCCGATCAGGCCTCCGCTGAAGCAGGAATCCGCAAGGATCACCTTCCTGCCCTTCACCTGATCCAGGACAGCACGCAACTGCCCAGGTGTGACAAAATCGGAATCGTCGATGTTAAACTGGTTCTCCGTGAACCCGATCAGCGCACCGACTGGATCGTCAGCGCCGTGCCCGCTGTAAAAGAAGAGGGACACGTCGTTTTCATCCGCGTCGCTGAACGTCTCCAGAATCGCAGGCCCAAACTCGGGACCGCGGAGATCTTTTTTCACGGTCACCTGATACGGCGTCTTCTTTAGGCCCTTCAGCATTGTTGCCATGCGTGCCGTATCAAAACCCGGGCCGGTCAGGTAACTGAAGGACGTATAATTGTTTCCCACCAGGAGCGCCCGGTAGGTGACGGGATTGACCGTAACTTTGCAACGCGCCTCGCGTCCAAGGATCGACGCCACGATCGTCGTCTCGCCCGCGCTGACCGGAAATACGGAACCGTAGCTGTTGACGACTGCCACAGTTTCGTCGAGGCTCTTCCAGTCGAGATACTCAAAAAAGCGGAAGGTTTCCGGTTTATCCAGATCCAGGTTCGTTACTTCGAGTTCGAAATACTCATCTGTACCTAAATAAATCGTCGTTTCCGAGCAATTGATCGCCAGCGGTCCGAGATCGTCTACCCCTTCGAACACCCATACTGGCACGGGATTCAGGTTCGCCGTATCCTGTAGTTCAAAGGAATCGACACTCGTCCCGGCGACCGGACGCACCGCACACTGATAGGGCTTCACACTGTATGGCACGTCCTCGAACGTGACACTGCCTTTGTTGCTTTCGACTTCGACGGTCTTTGTGATCGGTGCGCCACCGTCCGCCTGGTACAGATACGCGACGAAGTGCGTCACGCCGCTGTTATGATTCTCCCAGTTCGCCGTCACCTTCTGATAGTAAGCGCTCGCCGTCAGGTTCGTCACGCCCAGCAGGTGATTCGCAAGAAAACGCACCGTCAGCGCATTCGATTTCAGGCCGCTCGCGCTCTTTCCGCCGTCCTTCGTTCCCTTCGGCTGCAGTGTTACCTTCTGACGGCCCGTTTTGGGTTCGATAACTGCACTTGCTTCGTAACAGCCGTTCTCCGGATTAACGATGCAGTCCTTCCGCTCGATCACGGCCTTTTTCCCGCCTATGGAAAGAGCATAGCTCTCCGCCAGCTCCGCGTGCGTGAAGCCCACGAGCACCCGGCCATCCTCAAGCTGCCGGGCATAGCGGAGCACGGGCGTAGCCATCCAAGCCTCACTCTGCACCCGGATGCTTGCCGAGGTCGCCCTGCCCTTCACGTCGTTCCGGGCTGCCCAAAGCTTATAGGTGCTTTTTCCAGCGGGCACGTCGGTATCGATGTAGATCCCGGAAAAGGGAGAGATGACATAGTTATGCTTTTCCCTGCCGCGCGCAATCTCAAGAAAATACCGTTCCGCACCGGTGTCCTGCGTATCCCACTCGACCAGAACAGTCCGCTGCGCCGTCTGCGTCAGTCTCATGGCAGGCTTCTTTGCCCAGAGCGTCGACACAACCGTAACACTCGCGGTTCCGGACGGAGTCCCGTAGGTTTCCCGCTGCGCCTTCGCGTCCACGACTTCCGCACGCACAAAATAGGTATGCACGCCCTCCCGTACGCCGGAGACCGTCAGCCTGTTCTTTCCGGTTTCCCTGCCAACCTGCAGAGTCGCACCTGTCTTCCCTTCGATCTCATAAACAAAATATTTCGCGTCCTTCGGCAGCCCCTCCAGCTTCTTCCAGATGAAGATCACCTTCCCGCCGGCGTCCACGGCTTTGAAATCTTCCGGCGCAATCGTCTGCCATGCTTCCGCATCACCACCGGCAAGTGGAATATAGACGACTGAGCGTTCTTCCGCATCGACCGCTTCCTCCGTGGTGTCCTCTCCGATGACAGCCCGATCCGCGAATTCATCCTGGAAGAAGGTCTCTTCCGCAAAGAGCTCCTCCTTCGAAACATCGGCGTTTTCGCCAAAGCTTTCTTCTGAGAAAAACTCCTCTGCCGACCCGCCCGCGAGACCGATCCGGCTCATCAGGATCAGCGTCGCCAACGCCAGCATGGCTGTTCTTTTCATTTTCGTTCCTCCGTTTTAAGAAGCCCGTCCGCGCCGACCGATACAGATCCGGACATGGATCGAACCATTTTTCCTTATTGTAAAAGAAAAAGTTGGGAATTACAAGCGCGAATCCGCCGTAGCAGCAGAAGCGGGAAGCTTTCGGTACCGCCCATCCTCCTCAAGGACATAGCCCTCTGCGCACCCGGTCTGAAAGTCGAAATACTCTCCCGCAGGAATTGCGTATGCTTCCAGGATCGCCATGATCGTGCCCCCGTGCACGACGAGCGCGCAGTTTCCCGGGCTCTCCCACAGGCGGAGAGCCCCAAAGGCCCGGACACATCGGGCAGCAAATTCCTTCCGGCTTTCCCCGCCGGGGAACGGGAGCTCCCCTCCGGAAGAAACCCAGGCGCAGTAGGCCTCGCTGTCCTTCAGTTCCTCAAAACTCTTCCCTTCGAAATCCCCGAAATCGCACTCCCGGAAATCCGGAACGATCTCAGGAACACGCCCCGGGAAGAGGAACCCGGCCGACTGCAGACAGCGCTTCATGGGACTGCAAATCACGCGGGATACCGGCGGCAGTCGCAGTTTCTTCAGGGTTTCCAATCCCTCCGAACAGAGCGGTTCGTCCGTGCGACAGCCGGTATAGCGACGCTCCAGGTTGCCCCGGGTCTTTCCATGGCGTATAAGATAGAGGCTCATTTGATGCGCACCCCGATCCCGCAGACGCAGCGCGTCACGGATTCCGAGCGCCGTGCAATCGCACACAGCGCCCGGCCGACGGCCTCGCGAAATGCCCGTTCGGCAGGGTCCACGGGAACAACGCCCGAGCCGACTTCATTTGACACGATCACAATGTCCGGCTTCTCATGATAAACACTCTCCGCGTATTCCAGGGGATCCTCTCCGCGCAGGAGCGCTTCCCGAACCTTTTCATGAAAGTCCGTAAGAAGAAATTCATCGGGATTCTCCTGCCGCGCGAGTTCCTCCTGAGCCTGAAACGCACCTCCGATGTAAAGCTTCATCCGATTCTCCCTCCCGTGAGCGCCGCAGCCGTCAGACAGATTTCCGCCACTTCCAGAAACCACCCGGCCAGATCCCCCGTCGCGCCCCCAAATTCCCGCAGGGCCATTCGTCGGTATCCCAAAACGGCAGCCGCAGCCACGGCAGCGCAAAGCAGCGCCGTCAGGATCCCGCTGCGCAGCCAGGCAGCGAAGCAGAGCAGCAAGTACGCAACGCAGAAGGCGCGGACGGTTCGCGTTTCCGCCGCGTGGGAAAAACCGTCCAGCATTCCGCCCGGCCTTGCAGAGGGGAGAGCCGTCATCGTGAGGGCGCTCATCGAGCGTGAAACGACGTAGACCGGAAACAACGTCGGCGCATCCACCGCCCGCGCTTCCGACAGCAGAGCCGCAGTCAGCAGCAGGTACGAAGCGCAGCCCATCACGGCGAACGCGCCCGACCGGCTGTCCTTCAGAACCCGGAGCTTTTCCTCCTTTGGTTTCCTGGAGACCAGTGCGTCCAGTGTATCCATGAAACCATCCATATGGATGCCACCGGTAACGATGAGCGGGATCACCGCCGCGACCGCCCCCCGGAGAAGCGGCCCGAAGCTCAGGCGCTCCGAGAGCGACAGCCAGAGCCAGAGAGCGCCGCCCACCGCTGCACCGACCAATGGAAAAAAGCACATGGCATATTTCCGGTTCCCGTCCGACCAGTCCACCCGTGGGACGGGAATACGGGAGTATGTGGAAAAAGCGATGAGCAGGGACCGGATAAACTGTTTCAATTCCATGGCACAGTTCCCTTCAGCGGAACGGGAATGGAATACACCACTTCCGTCACAAAATCAGAAAGCGCAGCTGCCTCCCGGTTGATACCGGCGAGCAGGTGCAGATATGACGCGGTCATCTCCGGATAACGGACACCGTCCGAAAACACGTCTCCCGTCACAATCACGAGATTCCCGCAGCGCCCTGCCAGCGCACGGAGCGCAGGGACGATCCGTTCCACATCCCCGCCCCCGAACAACTCATTGGCAACAAGATTCGGCAGATCCTCCAGTAATACCGTGCTCCCGGATTCAACCGGGGCTGAAAACAGGTCCATCGGCCATTCCAGGGTCTGGAATCCAAGGTCCGCGCGTTGTGCCCGGTGTCTTAGAACCCGTTCTTTGGATTCCCCGTCAAAGGCCCGCATGGTCGCAAGGTATATGCGCTTTCCAGATGGCAGGCGGGAAACCTGCTCTTCCGCGAAAGCGGATTTCCCGCTTCCGCTTCCGCCGATGACGAGCGCGGTCATACGGTGCCTCCCCGCTCTGTATAGGGAGCCATGCCGAGGGCGTCGAAGGTATGGCGGCCGGCATAAACCGCCAGCGCCATATCGAGTAGTGACAGAAGCGCCACGGCTCCCGTTCCCTCCCCGAGCGCCAAATCCGCGTGAATGGCCGCCGAAAGGTCAAGCTCTTGAAGAATGCGCGCGGCAGCCTGTTCCCGCCCCAGATGGGAAGCCAACATAAAATGCCGCGTCTCCGGGCAGATCCTGACCGCCGCCAGCGCGGCTGCCTCTGTGATCACGCCGTCCATGATGATGGGCACGCGGAAGGTCATACCGCCAAGGAACGCGCCGGCCATGGCGCACAGTTCCAGCCCTCCGACCTTTGACAGTACGTCCAGAGGATCGCGAGGGTCGGGGCGGTTCACGGCAAGCGCACGGCGGACAGCTGCCCGCTTTCGCTGGAGTCCCTCATCGGAGAGGCCTGCTCCACGGTCCACGGCTTCCTCTACCGGCATGCCGAGGAGCACACAGCAGATGGCTGCAGTTGCGGTGGTGTTGCCGATGCCCATCTCCCCGACAGCGATCAGCCTTTCTCCCCTCTCCGCGCATTCACGCACGAGAGTGATCCCGCCCTGAATCGCATCCTCCGCTTCCGTCCGGGTCATGGCCGGTCCTTCGGAAAGGTCCTCCGTGCCATACCGGGTTTTCCGCAGGAGGATTCCCGGAACATCCGAAACCATGCCTGCGTCCACTGCAGTCACAGGCGTACCGGATACAGCAGCCATCCGGTTCACATTCGATTCGCCCCTGGCGATCGCCCCCGCCACGAGAGCGGTGACGCTCTGCTCCGTCTGGGTGACGCCCTTCCTGACCACGCCGTGATCTCCACAGAAAATGAGCGTGCGACGGGGCACGAGGCGGGCGTCCGCTGTCCCCTGGATCCCCGCGATCCGCACGATCAGATCCTCAAGCAGGCCCAGGGAATGAAGGGGCTTGGCGACGGCATTCCAGCGAGCTTTCGCTTCCCCCATCGCTGTTTCATCAGGCAAATGTACCGTATAATTCAGCATTCGCGCCTCACCGGAACCCATTCGGGTTAATAAGGTCCCCATTCTTCAAAATTGCTGAGAAAGCTCAGTCCAGGAATCCTGCGGCAGCGATCAGCCCCGCCGCAAGAAAAGCCGTGATGTACAGAAGATGGACAACCCGGTTGATATCCTCTGGAACCGCTGGACGGACATCGTCTCCCAGCGTCGGCTTTTCCACCATCTTGCCAAAATAGGTGTGCGTCCCGCCCAGCCGGATGCCCAGCGCACCGGCCGCTGCAGCCTCCGGCCAACCGCTGTTGGGACTCGCGTGATTCGCATGGTCGCGGCGGACGATGCGCACAGCGTTTTTCGCGTCCAGTCCCGTCAGCGCGGCTGCTGCACAGAGCAGGAAAGCCGTCAGTCGTGCGGGAACATAATTCATCACATCGTCAAGGCGCGCACCGCTCCAGCCGATGTCCATGTACCGTTCGTCCCGGTAGCCCACCATGGAATCCAGCGTGCTTACCGCCTTAAAGCCCCAGAGTAGCACCGGCCCACCCAAGGCAGCCCAGAACATCGGGGAAACGACACCGTCGCCGGCGTTTTCTGCGACCGTTTCGACCGTGGCTTTCACGATCTCCTCCTCCGTCAGAGCACCGGTATCCCTGCCAACAATGCGGGCAACCTGTTTTCTTCCGGCCTCTACCCCATCCGCCAGCGCCCGCCTGACGCCATGCGCCTCCCCGGCCAGATCCTTCACGGCGATACCGAGCCAGAAAAGGACCGCCATCACAGCGAGGCACGGAATGCGTCCAAAGCATCCCGCTACGAAAACGATCAGCCACGCACCCCCCGCGGCCAGCGCGACCGATGACGCAGTCAGAACCACGGAAGAACGGCGCAGATTCCCTCCGCGCCGACGAAGCCACGCCTCCGCGAAAGCGATATATCTTCCGATCAGCCGGACCGGATGAAACGTCATCGGTGGATCACCCAGCAGGAGGTCCAGCAGAAAGCCGAGGAGAAGGGCGAGAATCCTGTCCGGCATATC
>JAIKWN010000093.1 GCA_024684665.1 Clostridiales bacterium
CTCTGGATCATGACTTTGAGCGAGCCGTCCTCCCGGAAAGTCTGCACCCTGCCGGCTTCATCGCTCACCCAGGTACTGTCGAATTTCAGGGCTGGTTCGGGGACTTTTCCGTACGCATACTCCCCTTCGGCGAGGGCGCAGAAAAGTGCGTACGCAGCCAGCAGGAGCGGGAGCAGAACCAACAGAATCTTTTTCATAAACCTCTTCCTTTCTCCACGATTCGCGGTCGATTATCTGGCGACGGGGGGCAGATTCCGCTTCCCCGTGAGTTCCCGCAGGATGATTTTCCCGACGTGCAGGAACTGCAGCGCGCGGCAGTCATCCAGCGAATAGTCGGCGTAGCCGTAATGCCCGCAGATGAGCCGAAGGCCGTGTTTGATCTCCTCCTCGTCTTCCGGGAAGCTACATTCCCCGAAGCCGATCACGCTCTCGTAGCGAGTCGTTATGCCGTGATCTGTGGTCTCAGTTTTAATGAAGATGTCACCTTCGACCGCAACTCGCGGATCCGCGCGGAGGAGATCCAGCTTCATACCCTCGCGCGCGCAGTGAAAGTATACGCAAACCTGCCCGCAGGCGGTCTCCGCGCCGAAGGATACGGGCACGATATAGGGGTACTTGCTCCCGCGCATGGCGATGCGCAGCGTATCGCATCGCAGGAGGATACCGAAGATCTCCGCGGGGTCTGTGACTTCTCTGTCTTTGCGGCGCATAGGATTCTCCTTTCAGGTTTTCAGGCCGGTTTTTCTCTGCCATACGGCGGTACTTTCTGGCGAAAAATCATTGAATACGGCTTCTTTGCGTGTTATAATCCTTCTGATGCATCTTTGTTATAGCACGATTTCCGCAAAGGGGGATTGAAATGAAACGTCTGTCCGCCGCGGTCCTGGTTCTTTTGCTTTGCCTCTTCCTTTCCGCATCCGCGGAAGAAGTGACTCCCATCTATACGCCCCAGCCTGTCGCGACGGCGACGCCCACGGCCGCGCCCGTTACGGCGGTCCCTGCGGCGACCGTTATTGCTGCGCCGGCTTCGAACTACGTCTCCGGGCAGACCGTGACGATCCGCAGGAACGGCGATGTGAACGTCCGCAGGCAGCCCGCCTACAACAGCGACCGCGTAGGCCTTGCCAAGGCGGGACGCACCTACGCGCTCCTTGAAACGGCGGAGAACGGCTGGTACAGGATCCGCCTGACGGACGGCCGGGAAGGCTACGTCTCCCCGAAGCTGGTGCAGGGCGCGCCGGAGGATTCCACCGCGCAGCGCGTCATCATCCACCGGACCGGCAACGCCAATGTGCGCCAGGATCCGGATCCGGCTTCCCGCCGCGTGGGCGTCGCCCGGGCGGGCAAGAGTTATCCCCTGCTCACGATGGACGAGGCTTCCGGCTGGTACCGGATCCTCCTGCCCGGCGGCGTCGTGGGATACGTTTCTCCCAAGGTGGTTAGCCGTGTCACGAATCCCGGTGAGAATCCGGACGCCACGCCCACCCCTGTCCCCACGGATACCGGGAAGACCGTCCGCATCCGCCAGAAGGCCAACGTCAACGTCCGGCAGGAGCCGCAGTATGACAGTGTGAAGGTCGGAACGGCCACGGCCGGCAAGCGCTATCCCCTCGTCGACACCGCGGAGAACGGCTGGTACAAGATCCGCTTGGAGAACGGCGTCGAAGGATACATTTCCCCCAAGCTGGCAAAGTGATTGCCGATTTCTTCTGAGGTCACCTGACGCAGGTCACCTGACGCTCATCGGAACCGGAGTCATTCGGGATCCCTGTGTTCGCAGAGCGCTGCGAGCCCGCAGCCGCCGCAATCCGGCTTCCGGGCGTGGCAGACCCTGCGGCCGTGCCAGATGAGCCAATGATGCGCAAGGCTCCACTCGTTTTTCGGGATAGCGCGCATCAGCTGCTCTTCCGTCTCTCGCACGTCCTCCGCCGCAGCGAGGCCCAGCCGATTCGAAACGCGGAAGACGTGGGTGTCTACCGCAATGGCGTCCTCTCCGAAGGCGCAGGAGAGAACCACGTTCGCCGTCTTCCTCCCGACGCCGGGCAGGCGCATCAGTTCCTCCCGGTCGGGCGGCACTTCCCCGCCGAAGCGCTCCGCGACCGCCTTTGCCGTGGCGTTGAGGTTTTTCGCCTTCGTCCGGTAAAGCCCGAGAGACCGGATATACGGTTCGATCTCCTCCGGAGCGGCCTTTGCCATCGCGGCGGCGTCCGGGTACGCGGCGAACAGCGCGGGGGTTGCCTTGTTTACTTTCACGTCCGTACACTGGGCGGAAAGGATCACCGCGACCAAAAGCTGCCAGGCGTTCTCAAATTCAAGCGCAGGTTTTGCATCTGGATACATCCGCCGGAGTTCCGCAAGGATCCGGCGGTTTTTTTCTTCGCACGTCATACAGCCTCCTGTTGTAAAGGGTTCGGAAGGGTTTTGAGGAGTCTCAGAAAGGTTCCGGAAGCAGGGACTCTGGAGCCCATTCCTCCTGCCACTGCAGGTGGAAGAGGCGGACCGCCTCCGCGAAGTCGTTTTCTTCTTCCTGCGTATGCGCCCGCGGGGGAAGTAGCGGGGAAAGGGCCTCCCCAAGGGCTCGGGTCACCTTCACGGCGCCGTCGGGATTCAGGTGGGAACCGGGGTCATAGCAGTCCGTTCCGAAATTCACTGTATCCCCGTCGAAGAGGTTGAAGAAGGGAACGCCAAGCTCCTCCGCCAGCAGGCGCGCGCTGTTTATCCAGCGCTGCGCTTCCGGCTCCGCGGGGTAGGGGACCGCGGTCAGGACCGGCAGTACGCCCTGTTCTCGGCAGAAAGAGACGATCCGCCGGAGGGCGGATTTTCCCTTCGTCTCCGCTGTATTCTCCTCCTGCGTCCGGGCAAATGCCGCGGGTTCCGCCCGCCCGGGACGGATCTCCGCGCCGAAGAGCCAGGGCTTGCAGTCCGTCATGGGTTCGTCCCTGCCCGTCATCATGGATTCCCAGCGGGTGTGGTAGGCGACCAGGGGAAAGAGGAAGGCCGGCCATTTCCCGTCCGGGAAGAGCACGGCTGTTGCCCGGATCTTCTCCGCAGAGAGGGGCACCGCGTCGTAAAAGAGATGCGCGAGGGACTGCACGCCGTCCGTCTCCTGGTCCCGGGCGATGTATGCCGTGTCGACCACGACCGCCCGGGGTTTGTGGCGCGCGAGCGCCAGGCGCACCGTCCATTCCGTCGCTTCCATGGTCTCGGCGGGATTGCCGAGGTTATAGGAGGAAAGCCCGCAGCTTTCCCAGAGGACGGGGGGAAGCACCGCGTCCATGATATGGCTGGTCCCGAAAAACAGCACGTCGTACGTCCGCTCCTCGGAAAAGAAGCGGCCGTACTTTTCTTGCGCGTCCTTCCGCAGGAAGAAGTGGTTTAGAAAGAGGAGGCAGGCCGCGAAGAGAAACGTCCAGCCAAGGGCATAGAAGAACTTTTTCATACGCCCTCCTCAGAACTGGAAGTAGATGAAGGCCGCGGCGCTGTAATCGGGTCCCCAGTGACCGAACACCACGATGAGGAGCGCCGCGAGTAGAAGCAGAAGTCCCCGCCGGGGATACGGCCTGCGGGGCAGGGCGCGCTCCCAGTCGAAACCCCGCTCCCGCAGGAGATCTACGGCAAACAGCAGGAGCACCGAAACCGCGAGCACGGCCGCTTGGGGAACGGGCATCCCGGTCTTCATCGGCGCAGCGCCGAAGTGCGTGAAGACGCGCAGCAGCATCCGGCAGGCAGTGGTCAGCGCCCGGGCCCGGAAGAAGACCCAGGTGAGGCAGACGAGAAGGAAAGTGCGGAGCGTCCGGAGAAGCCGCCCGGCGCCCGTTTTCGCTTCCCGGCGCGGAAACAGGCCCTCCGCGACCTGCAGGAGGCCGTTCAGCAGGCCCCAGACCGCGAAATTCAGGGAAGCGCCGTGCCAGAGGCCGCTCAGGAGAAAGGTCGCGAGCGTGTTTGCGGCCGCCCGGGGGCGGGAAACGCGGCTCCCGCCCATGGGGATGTAAACGTAATCCCGGAACCAGGTGGAAAGGCTGATGTGCCAGCGCCGCCAGAACTCCCGGACGGAGGCAGCGAAATAGGGCTGGCGGAAATTGTCCATCAGGCG
>JAIKWN010000099.1 GCA_024684665.1 Clostridiales bacterium
CCCAGCGGCTTTGCCGGGAAAAAGGAAGTGGTCGAAATATCGCCGAAGGAGCAGGCTTTCTTTCCGTCAATGCTTCCTCCGAAGCCCTGCGCCCCGTCCTCCAGCAGGAGGAGGCCGTATTTCTCACAGACTGCCCTGATCGCCGGATAATCCGCAGGCAGCCCGAACAGGTCGACCGCAACGACCGCCCTGGCTTTATATTTTCCTTCCTTCATGACCTTCCGTACGGCTTCCTCGAGCCGGCCCGGGTCAAGATTGTAGGTATGCTCATCCACATCGACAAAGACCGGTGTCGCGCCTTCGTCCGCCGGGCATTCGCCGGAGGAGAAGAACGTAAAATCCGGAACGAACACGGCATCGCCTTTTCCGATGCCCCAGGCACGCAGCGCGATGCTGATCGCGTCCGTCCCGTTCGCGCAGGTGATGCAGTGCTTCACGCCCGCATACTCCGCCAGCTTCTTCTCCAGCTCCTTCACCTGCGGCCCGGAGATAAAGCGTGCGCTCCCGACCACTTCCGCGATGCCCGCGTCGATTTTCTCTTTCAGTACTTCATACTGTTTCACAAGGTCTCTGAACTGCATATGATCTCCTCCAGACCTCCGTCTGTCTCCCGGTATTTCCTGCCGCATTTAGGACAGGCCAGGCCTTCCTTCAGGATCTCCCCGCACTCGCATACCCAGCCCTTTCTTTTCGCCGGTATGCCGAGCATGAGAGCATGCGCCGGCACGTCGGATGCGACCACCGCCCCGGCGCCGATCAGCGCCCATTTCCCGACCGTATGCCCGCACACCACCGTCGCGTTGGCCCCGATCGAGGCGCCCTCCCGAACAACGGTTTTCTTATAACCGGCGCTTCCCTTCGGGTACTTGGCCCTGGGCGTCAGATCGTTGGTGAAAACGCAGGACGGCCCGCAGAACACATAGTCCTCCAGCTCCACACCCTCGTAGATCGAAACATTGTTCTGCACCTTCACCCCGTTCCCGATCACCACGTGATTGGAAACATTCACATTCTGCCCGAAAGAACAGTTCTTCCCGATCCTCGCTCTGGACTGGATATGGCAGAAATGCCAGATCTTGGTCCCTTCCCCGATCTCGACGTCCTCATCCACGATGCTGGTCGGGTGTACGTAATACTCTTTCATGCTTTATTCCTTCTTGCCGTCAAACCGGCCCGCAAAGTCCAGCGTGGAGCAGTCCTCCAACGGCAGCTTCACCGGGCGGTGCTCCGCTGCGGACTTGTAGATCGCCAGGATCAGCTCCAGCGCGCGTTTTCCCGCTTCGCCGTCAATGTACGGGGGCCGTCCGGTCTGAATGGCGTCGATCACGTCCGCGTACAGCGGCGTATGCCCGAAGCCGTATACGTTGGGCGGATTCTCCCCGTAGGTGGCCTTCACTTTTTCCGGGTCATCCAGCCCGTCCCCGAAGCGCCACTCCTCGATGATGTTGTCACTGGTGCCTCCGGCCTTGACCGTGCCCTTTTCCCCGAAAAGATAAAGCGTCTCTTCCAGGTTCTTCGGATAGACGTTGGTCGTTCCCTCGATGATCCCGTAGGAACCGTTCCTGAACTTGACCAGCGCCATGCCGAGATCCTCCGCCTCCAGGTAGGGATGCTCCAGCTGGTCCGTATAGGCCATGACTTCCTCCACGTCATCCCCCATCATCCAGCGGAGCAGGTCAATGTTATGGATGCACTGGTTCATCAGGCAGCCGCCGTCCTGGGCCCAGGTCCCGCGCCAGGGCGCCTGGTCATAGTAGCCCTTTCCCCGGTTCCAGCGCACATGGGCCGCGCCGTGGGACAGCTTTCCGAAGCGCCCGGCTTCGAGAGCTTTGCGGATATACTGCACGGACTTATTGAAACGGTTCTGATGGTTCGCGCAGACGACCACGCCCTTCTCGTGCCCCGCCTTGATAATGGCGTCCGCGTCGGCAATGGAAAGCGCGATCGGCTTTTCGATGATCACATGGCAGCCGGCGGCAATGCAGTCCAGCGCGATGGCTGCATGCTT
>JAIKWN010000100.1 GCA_024684665.1 Clostridiales bacterium
CCATTTGCAGTTTCTCTTGTCGCAGAGCTCTTCCCATTCCGCGCCGGTGGGCATGCGCCAGGCGCCGCCCCAGTTCACGGCGGCCGCGTCGTCGGCCGCTTCCAGCGTGAGCCCGTGATCCGTGAAGTTGTATTTCGTCAGGGTATCCGCGGAATCGCCGTGCCGATAGGCGCTCCAGGTGTAATCGTCCTTCTGCGCCGTCTCGCCCCACGCGAAATACCCGCCGCGATCGCTGATCTTTTCGGCCCCGAGATTCATCGCGGCCCACTTTACGGAGAGTCCGAGGTCTACGAAATCATGCCCGTTCCCGATATGATTTTCCTGGATCGCAGTCATAGCCGTTACGCCTCCCGGATCCGTTTGCCGGTGAGATGCTCCGGCATGAGGGCGAACATACAGGTCGCGGGTCCCACGCGGCGGATCTCGTCGGCGATATAGGCCTCGTCGTCGGTAAACTTCCGGGAGAGCTTTGCGGAGATCTCATAGACCGTTTCCCGGTCCTCCACGAATTCCACCCTGCCGAAGACGATCACGCTGCGAAAGCGCAGGGCCCACTCCCCCGCCTCCCGGCGTCCCTCGTCCAGGACGCAGAAGGAGGCCTTTTCATTTGCCCGCAGGGCGTCGATCTTGTGGCCCAGCTTGCCGCTGTGGAAATAGAGCTTCCCGTCGGCCTCGTTGTAGTAGTGGTTCAGCGGCATCCCGTAGGGATAGCCGTCGTCGCCCAGCACCGACAGCACGCCCCGCTTTTCCGTCTTCAAAATCTCGATGCATTCCTCCCGCGTGAGCTGCTGCTTTGCGCGGATCATCTTCCGAAACATATCAAATCCTCCCTTGGTACAATCATGTGCGAATGAATTCGACGTCAGAGCAGAGATCTCCCATCCATGCTCTGCTTTATTCGCTCACAGCATCGATTTGCATCTTCATCTCTTTGACAAGCTCCAGGATGCTTTTGTTGTCTGTATCAATCACAATGTCCCCCGGGCAGGGTGGAAGATGCAGCCAGTAATAATTCGTTTCGCCGGGATCGCCCCGCTTGTCGTGCCGTTTTTTCAGCGTTTCCTCCGAGCAGGTAAGTGTAAAGGCGATGGTTTCATAATCCTTGACCGTGATCCCATTCAGGATGCCTTCCCGGATCTGCGGATCCGTCAGCACGACGGAGGTGAAAAACACATACGCAAAATCCGATTCCAGATAATTGGAAAGAACAAAGGACATGCTTTTGTCCCCGTTTCGGAGTCGGCTGTCCGCCACGAAAAAGGGATGTACGCACCAGCACCAGTCTCCGTCCAAATACGCGCTGTTGTCGCAGCTTTCAAAGAGCCTTGTGCCCACGGCAGTCTTGCCCACGCAGGGAGAGCCGCTGATGAGGATGAGTTTCTTTTTCATGGCGCAGCTTTCTCCTTTGCCGGAAATTTGAACAGCGGATCGCCGTTTTCTTCTGTATCGTACTGTACCATGCCACCTTTTTCCATAGCTCGGGCGGAAGCGATGTTCTCTTTGGCACAGCCACCGTGAACGCCGGGGAGCGCATAGTCCTCCACAGCGAGCCGCAGCAGTTCTTTTACGCATTGCGTTCCGTATCCCCGGTTGCGGTATGCTTCATCCAGTAGGATGAAAATTTCAGGCTCGGCCGGATTGCGGCTGCCGTCGAGCCCGCACCAGCCCATGATGGTACCGGGCCACTTCTCCCGGCACACCGCGAGGCAGATGTGACGGATCCAGCCCTTCGTATTCCTTTTGTAATTCTCGCGCATATAGGCGATCGCTTCCCGCGCTTCCGCCTCGGAAAGCGGATGATGATCAGCGGGCCAGGTTCGGGCGACTTCTGCCAGATCGTCCTCTGTGACAAAATGAAGGGTCAGGTTTTCTGTTCGATCATCCATATGTATCTCCCTTGGTCACCTCAGTTGACAGATCAGGTTCACAGAATCCGGGACATCCGGATCGACGTAGCCGGAGTCGGTGAAGCCGTGCTTTTCATACAGGCGGATCGCTGCGGCGTCGTCCTTTTTGACGCAGACCTCCACGTGGTCAAAGCGTCCTTCCGTGCGCAGTTCCTCCAGGATCAGCGCAAGCGCCGCCGAGCCGTAGCCCTTTCCCTGATAGTTTTCGTCGATCATGAACTGCTGCAGGTCGTATCCCAGCGGCTCGTCGGTGAACTCCCGGACGAGCGCAAGGCCGACGATCGTGCCGTCGTTCTCGATGACGCGCACTCTGGCGTTGCAGCTGCGATACACGTAGCCTCTGGCCAGGATCCCGACGGCAGGCGCAAGAAAGCGCTTCTGTTCTTCCTTCACCGAAAGGGACGCCGC
>JAIKWN010000150.1 GCA_024684665.1 Clostridiales bacterium
GAATATCACCCAGACTGATTATACCACGAAGCTTCTCTCTGCTCCTTCCTGTCCTTCATTCTTAGCGGAACATTAGCGGGGAACGGTGCTATCATCACATCCGATCAAAGCTGCGGCAGAAAGGAGAGGAGCCATGCAGACCGTTGCTTTCTGGATTTTCATCGCCGCAATCTTTGCCTGGTCGATCCGTTACGATCTTGGCATCATGGATTGGCTGTACGACAAAGGGATTTATAAGGATAAACTGCTGACAGAAGTGCGCAAAGAGAAATCGCTCCGTGAATCTAAAGAACCGGAATGATCAGCGCCGCTCGGCGTTCAGTGTATGGGAGGAATAAACATGGAATCCACAGAAAATAGCTATCCGGAACTGGCAGAAGGCGAAAAGATTTTATGGGCAGGCAAGCCGGAAGGCGTCGCGCTGCTCGACGGCGTCATGAAAACGCGGACGATCATTATCTGGATCGTTTGCTGCATCCTGATCCTCGCGGGTCTTTACTGCGCGGCCTTTCTGCTTTCGGGCGCGACCCTGGGGCAGCGCATCGCTTTGCTTGTCGTGTTCGATCTGATCCCGGTATTGATCCTCGTGAATACGGTCCGCGATACAAGGGCGCTCCAGAACCGGACGCAGTATCACATCACCAACCGCCGCGTACTTGTACGCAGCCCCTATACGGATTATTCCCTGCCCCTCTCCGCCGGCCTGGCTGCGGAAATCGGCCGCGAAAACCGTTCCGTACGGCTGGGTAAGGCCGTCGGAATGAAGCCCGTCCGCGAACGCAACGCGACGCTGACCAACAGCTGCCGCAACGACGAGGGCAAGGCTGAGGGCGTCGTCCTGTACAATATTTCCGATCCGGACGCGGTGCTTCGCCTCATTCGCGCAAACCTTTCCTGAACCCCTTTGCTGAAACCATTTCCTGAACCGGGAAACGACCCCGTTTGCCATTTAGAGATCCTGCGCTTCTTTTCTCCAAAACGAAGAGCGCGGCGACTTTCATGCCGCCGCTGCTCTTTTTTGTTTTGCACATCAGAACTCGCAGTTCCCCGGGGTGCGCGGATAGGGGAGGACGTCGCGGATGTTTTCGATATCCGTAAGGTACATGACGAGGCGCTCGAAGCCCATGCCGAAGCCGGAATGTGTGCAACCACCGAAGCGTCGCAGGTTCACATACCAGTCCATCTGTTCCTTCGAGATTCCAAGTTCGTCCATGCGGGCGCAGAGCACGTCGTAACGGTCCTCACGCTGGCTTCCGCCCATGAGCTCTCCAGAACCCGGGACGAGCAGATCGACGCCTCGCACGGTCTTGCCATCATCGTTCTGATACATGTAGAAGGCCTTGATCTCCTTGGGCCAGTCATAAACGAAGACCGGGGAATGGAAGTGCACGTCCGTCAGGTACTTCTCGTGTTCGCGGAAGAGATCCTCGCCCGGGACCGCCTCATGCTCGAAAGCGACTGGGGCGTTCCTGAGGATGCTGATAGCTTCCGCATGAGTGACCCTCGCGACATGGGATTCCGTCAGTTTCTTCAGCTTTTCGACCAGGTCGCTCTTCGCGTAGCCCTGCAGGAAGAGAAGCTCCGGCATGGCTTTTTCCAGCACTTCTTTGACCACACTCTTCAGAAAATCTTCTTCGAGGTCCATCAGCTGGTCGAGGTTGCAGAAGCAGACTTCCGGCTCGATCATCCAGAACTCGGCAGCGTGGGTCTTGGTGTTGGAATTCTCCGCGCGGAAGGTCGGCCCGAAGGTGTAGATGCGCTTATATGCGAGCGCAAAGGTTTCTCCCTCCAGCTGTCCCGTGACGGCCAGGCTGGTCGCCTTGCCGAAGAAATCCTCTTCAGGCGGGACCGCAGTGCCCGGAGCGGCGCTGGTCACCGTGAAAGTGTTGCCCGCGCCTTCGCCGTCGTTGGCAGTGATGAGCGGGGTATGCACATACACGTAGCCCCGATCCTGGAAATAGTTGTGGATAGCCTGCGCCGCGACGCTGCGCACGCGGAAGACGGCCTGGAAGAGGCGCGTCCGGGGGCGCAGGTAGGCGATTTCGCGCAGGAATTCGACGCTGTGGCGCTTCGGCTGCAGCGGATAGTCCTCCGGGCAGTCGCCCTCGAGGACGATCTCCTTCGCCTGCATCTCGACGCCGCCCCGCCCGGCGACCAGGATGCCGCGAGCGGTGATGGCACTGCCGTTGCGGATGCCCTGCACAGCGGCAAAATCATTGACGCTCTCGTCATAGACGATCTGCATCGTTCCGAAGCAGGTGCCATCGAAGAACTCCATGAAGCCGATGTTCTTCTGCTTCCGGTGGTTGCGGACCCAGCCCTGCACAGTAGCTTCTTTTCCCAGGAGCGCCTCGCCTTCCTTCAGCAGGGCGCGCAGGTCAAGGATGTCTTTCGCAAGCATATATGCCTCTTTCCCCGGGATTCCCCGGCGGTTGAATTTTCAGATTTCCGGTTCCGGCTCGTTTTCCGGTCCGCTACCGAGATTCATGTCCAGGCTCTCGTCCGGCTGATCCGTCTCCGGCGCGTCGGAGATTTCCGTGAAGGTGTCTTCCTCTTCCAAGTCTTCTTCCGGCTCCGTCGCCGTAACGCTGACGATCCGGCTGCCTTCGCGGAGCTTCATGACGCGGACGCCCTTTGCGACGCGCCCCGTCATGCGTACGGAATCCGCCGGCGTGCGGATGATCGTACCATCGTCCGTGATGATCATGAGGTCAAGCCCTTCGGGAATCAGCAGCTGCGCCACGATGGGGCCGGTTTCCTCCGTCAGATTCATGGCCCGCACGCCCTTGCCGCCGCGGTGATCCCGGAGCGGATAGACGTCCAGAGTGGAACGCTTGCCGAAGCCCAGCTCCGTGATCGTAACGACCTGCTTGCCCGGCGCGACCTTCTCCAGGGAGATCAGCTCGTCCCCTTCGTCCATGCGCATGCCGCGCACGCCCATGGAGTTGCGTCCCATCAAGCGGAACTCGCTCTCCGGGCAGCGGAGCGTCTGTCCCAGACGGGTTGCCAGCATGAGCTGATCGCCCTCGCGCACGAGTTCCACGCCGATCATCTCGTCGTCGTCTCGCAGGACGATGGCGATGAGGCCGGTCTTGCGAAGATTCGCAAACTCGGAAAGCGCGGTTTTCTTCGTCGTTCCGTTCCGGGTCGCCATCACGAGGCGGTAGTCCTCCTGCTCTCTGGGCAGCGGGATCATGGCAGTGACCTTCTCCCCGCCGGCGAGCTGCAGGAGGTTCACGATCGCCGTGCCCTTTGCCTGCCGCCCGGCCTCCGGGATCTCGTACCCCTTCAACTTATAGACCCGGCCCCGGTTTGTGAAGAACAGGATCTCGTCATGGGTGGAGGTGACGATCAGCCGCTCTGCGTAGTCCTCTTCGTGGGTCGTCATGCCCATGACGCCGATGCCGCCCCGGCGCTGGCTGCGGTACGTCGTCCGCGGGATGCGCTTGATATAGCCGCGGTGGGTCAGGGTGACGACCACCATGTCCTCCTGAATGAGGTCTTCCGGGTCGATTTCGCCCTCCAGCGCGGAGAAGCTGGTGCGGCGCTCGTCTGCGTACTTTGCCTTGATGGCCAGAATTTCCTCGCGGATGATGCCGAGTACCATCTTTTCATCGCCCAGCACGGCGCGCAGGTAGGCGATCGTTTTCTCCAGCTCCTGGTATTCTTCGAGCAGGCGCTCGCGCTCGAGTCCGGTGAGCCTGGCAAGGCGCATATCGAGGATGGCCTGGGCCTGCTTCTCCGAAAAGGCGAAGCGCTCCATCAGGGTGTCCCGCGCCACGGCGGGATTCGCGCTGGCGCGAATGATAGCGACGATCTCGTCGATGTGGTCGAGGGCCTTGAGGAGTCCCTCCAGGATGTGGGCTCTCGCCTCCGCCTTGTCGAGGTCATAGCGCGTTCGGCGGACGATAACGTCCTTTTGATGCTCCAGATAGTGATAGAGCATCTGATGGAGGCTCAGCACCTTGGGCTCCCCGTCCACGAGGGCCAGCATGATGGAGCCGAAGGTATCCTGTAGCTGGGTATGCTTGTAAAGGTAATTCAGAACGACCTGCGCGTTCACGTCGCGCTTCAGTTCGATGACGATGCGCATGCCTTCCCGGTCGCTTTCGTCGCGGATGTCGCTGAGTCCCTCCAGGCGTTTCTCGTGAACCAGCTGCGCGATCTTTTCGACCAGCTGCGCCTTGTTGACCATGTAGGGCAGCTCGGTAACGACGATCCGTTGCCGTCCCTGGGACATGGGCTCGATCTCCGTCTTCGCCCGTACCACGATGCGGCCGCGGCCCGTAGTATAGGTATCATAGATGCCCTGACGCCCGAGGATGATGCCGCCGCCAGGGAAATCCGGGCCTTTGATGGCAGTCATCAGTTCCTGATTCGTGACGTCCGGCTTGTCGATCATCATGACGATGCCGTCGATGACCTCGCCCAGGTTATGGGGCGGGATGTTCGTCGCCATACCGACGGCGATGCCGTTCGAACCGTTGACCAGGAGATTCGGGAAACGGCAGGGAAGCACAGTCGGCTGCTGCAGCGTTTCGTCGAAGTTGGGGACGAAATCCACCGTCTCCTTGTCGATGTCCGCCAGCATCTCCAGGTTGATTTTGCTCATGCGGGCTTCGGTATACCGCATGGCTGCCGCGCCGTCCCCGTCGATGGAGCCGAAATTGCCCTGGCCGTCTACGAGGGGATAGCGCGTCGCGAAATCCTGCGCCAGGCGCACGAGCGCACCGTACACGGAGGAATCGCCGTGGGGATGATATTTGCCCAGTACGTCGCCGACGATACGGGCGCATTTGCGGTAAGGCTTATCCGGGGTGACGCCCAGCTCATGCATGGCGTAAAGGATGCGCCGGTGCACGGGCTTCAGGCCGTCGCGCACGTCCGGCAGGGCGCGCGTAATGATGACGGCCATGGCGTAAGAGATGAAAGATTTTTTCATCTCCTGTTCCAGGTCGATGGGGTGCAGCCGCTCCATGTCCTCCGTATTGCCCGGAAGGTGATCCTTGAAATCCAATCCTGCGACCTCCCTTCCTTAAATGTCCAGATCCAGAACCAGTTTGCTGTTCTGCTCGATGAATTCCCGGCGGGGTTCGACTTTTTCGCCCATGAGGAGGCTCATGATCTCATCCGCCGCGATGGCGTCGTCCACGGAGACACGCAGCATGGTGCGCTGCTTCGGATCCATGGTGGTGGTCCAGAGCTGCTCCGCGCTCATTTCGCCGAGGCCCTTGTAGCGCTGCACTTCCGGTTTTTTATCCCGGCCGATCTCCAGCATGACCCGGTTCAGCTCGTCGTCTGAATAGCAGTAGCGCTCCTGCTTCTGGTAGGTTACTTTATATAGCGGCGGCTGGGCCGCGTAGACGTGCCCCTGCTCGATGAGCGGCCGCATGTAACGGTAGAAGAAGGTCAGCATGAGGATCCGGATGTGGCTTCCGTCTACGTCCGCGTCCGTCATGCAGACGATGCGGTCGTAGCGCAGCTTTGAGATATCGAACTCTTCGCCCACGCCGCAGCCGAAGGCCGTGATCATAGCCTTGATTTCTTCATTCCCAAGCACCCGGTCCAGCCGGGTCTTTTCCACGTTCAGGATTTTGCCGCGCAGGGGAAGGATGGCCTGGAAGTGCCGATCCCGCCCCATCTTGGCGCTGCCGCCTGCGGAATCGCCCTCGACCAGGAAGATCTCGCACTTTTTGGGATCCCGTTCGGAGCAGTCGGCCAGCTTACCGGGCAGGGAAGCGCTTTCCAGCGCTGTTTTGCGCCTGGTCGCCTCCCGTGCCTTCCTCGCCGCCTCCCGCGCGCGGCTGGCTGCGAGGCAGCGGTCCAGAATGGACCTCGCGATCGCGGGATTTTCCTCCAGGAACTGGGACAGCTGGCTGACCACAACGGAATTGACCGCGGTGCGCGCCTCGCTGTTGCCGAGCTTGGACTTCGTCTGGCTCTCGAACTGGGGATCCTCGAGCTTTACAGATACGACGGCTGCCAGGCCCTCTCTCGTATCCTCGCCGGAGAGGTTCTGGTCGTTGGCCTTGAGGATCCCATGTTTGCGGCCATAGTCGTTGATAACCCGGGTCAGCGCCATGTTGAAACCGGTCAGGTGGGTACCGCCGTCCGGCGTGTGGATGTTGTTGACGAAAGCCAGCACGTTTTCCTGATAGGAATCGTTATACTGCATCGCGATCTCCACGCTGGTGGTGCCCACCATGCCGGAGAGATAGATGGGATCCGGGAAGAGCGCCTCTTTCTTCTTGTTGATGTACTTGACGAACTCCCGGATGCCGCCTTCGAAATGGAAGATGCGTTCCTGCGGTTCCTCGTTCCGCTCGTCCCGGAAGACGATGCGCAGTCCGGCGTTCAGGAAGGCCATTTCCCGGAAGCGGATCTTGAGCGTTTCGAAGTGGAACTCTCCGGTCTCGAAGATCCCTTCGCCGTTCTCTTTCACGTCCGGCAGGAAGGTGATGGTGGTGCCCGTCCGATCGGTTTCGCCGATGACAGCCAAGTCGTAGAGCACCTTGCCCCGTTCGTATTCCTGCCGGTAAATCTTTCCGTCCTGGTACACCGTCACCGTAAGGTGGCGGGAAAGGGCATTCACCACGGAGGCACCGACGCCGTGCAGTCCGCCGGAAACCTTGTAGCCGCTCCCGCCAAATTTGCCGCCTGCGTGCAGCATGGTGAGGCAGACTTCTACCGCGGGCCTTCCGACCTTTGGGTGGATGCCAACGGGGAAGCCGCGTCCATCGTCCACCACTGTGCAGCTTCCGTCCGCATTCAACGTCACGACGATCTCATGGCAGAAACCGGCCAGCGCCTCGTCGACCGCATTGTCCACGATTTCATAGACCAGGTGGTGCAGGCCGCGCTCATCGGTGGAGCCGATGTACATGCCGGGCCGCTTGCGCACAGCCTCCAGCCCCTCCAGCACCTGAATCTGGTTTTCATCGTATTCGCCAGCCTGGGGCTCGGTTCCCTCCTCGATGGGAGCGACCGCTTCCACCTCGATGACTTCCGCCTCCTCAGCCGGGAGTGCCTGTTTTGCCGCTTCCGCGGTTTCCTGCTGATAATTCCTCTCTTCTGCGTTTTCCATGCGTGTCTCCTTTATGCAAACGAAACGAATGACTGATTATGATCTGGCCGCGCCCAGCCGGGTCCGCTTCACCCGGGCGGCCAGCCGCGTACTCGCGACGGAAGAGAGGTAAAGCCGGGCGTTTTCTGTCACACCCCCGGGCCGCCTCGCCCCGGCGAAGAGCACGGCGCTCTTTGCGTCCGCTTCTCCGCCCGCGACGATGCGCCGCTGCCGCCTGGCCTCCCTGAGGAGGGGATCCCCCCGTCCGGAGACGGGCACGATCACCAGAAGCTCCCGGCTGTCCGCCGAAATGCCGCCTCCCAGATCGAGGATCATGCCGCTTTTTCCTCCCTTTTTCCCACTGTACACGAACTTATTAATTATAGCACTTTTCCTGCAATTTTTCAAATTTTTCCCCTGTTTTTTGGTTCGTATCGCGAGCAAAAAGCAGACAAAAAGGATGCAGGAAAACTGGGAGAAACGACCTGTGAAACAGGGGGAGAGCGGACTTCAGGGCATTGCGGGGAAAACCGTTCTTCCGGAAGCGTTCCGTCCTCTGGAGGGCGACCCCTGTGGAAGCTTCCCGACATACTTCGCTTGTGGAGTTTTTCACGGACGTATGGATATTCATTGACAATTCTTCCAAATAATGCTATTACTGATTCTACAGATGATCCGGGAAACGCCGTTTTCCGGATAAGGGGAGTGGTTCGGCTATGTTTCTGCAGCAGCTGATCAACGGTCTCACGGTCGGCGCGACGTATGCGCTTGTGACCATCGGGTTTACGCTTATCTATAGCGTGCTTGAGCTTACGAACTTCGCACATACGTCCTTTTATATGCTGGGCGCTTATATCACAATGACGACGGTCACGATGATCGGCGCCGCAACGGGCAGCTTCCTGCTGTCGCTCCTGCTCGCCATGGCGGTCTGCGGCGGCATCGGCGTCTTCATGCAGCGCACTACGCTCCAGGTGATCCGCGAGAAAAACGGCGCCGGCATCTCCGCGATGCTCTGCACGGTCGGCGTGCAGACCGTCATCAACAACGCGATCATTCTCATCTGGGGTTCCGACTCGCGTTATTTCCCGGACACCTTCGGCAACCTCGGGAAAATCTATTTGGGCAGCGCGATCGTTTCCTGGGTGCAGGTCTTTATCCTGATTGCCGCCATTGCGCTGATGGCGCTCATCTCCGTCATCATCTACAAAACGCGGATCGGCCGCGGTATGCGCGCCATCGCGCAGAACGCGACGGCCGCGCGACTCATGGGAGTGAACGTGAACGGCATCATCGCGCTCACCTTCCTGCTCTCCACGACGGTCGCCGCCATCGCGGGCACGATGGTAGGCTCTTATTACAAGGCCATCGACACGAATATGGCGAGCTCCGTCGGATTCAAGGCGTTCGCCGCCGCCATCCTGGGCGGAATGGGGTCCCTTCCCGGCGCGGTGGTCGGCGGCATCCTGATCGGCGTCGCTGAAACGCTTATTTCCTCGTATCTCATCTCCCCCGGCTATCGGGATGCCGTTGCCTTTCTGATCCTCATCATTGTGCTGATCATCCGACCGCGCGGCATTTGGGGACAGAAAGAAACGAGCAAGGTGTAAGGGGGGGAGCGATATGACGAAAGCACAGAAAACCCCGATGAAGATCCGGCCGAAGTCCGAAATCGGCATTCCCGTCTTCATGCAGTTCTACGCGAAATACGAAGCGGTTATCGCCCTATGCTTCCTGGTTCTCTTCATCGTGATCCCGGTTACGGCCAACAAGCGGTACGTCACGAACGTCATGATCGACTGCTGCCGCTACAGCGTGCTCGCCCTGTCGCTCAACCTTCTGGCGGGCTTCATGGGCATGACCTCGCTGGGGCACGCTGCATTCTACGGCATAGGCGCTTATACCGCGGCCATTATGTCCACGCGGCTCGGCACGCCGTTCCTCGTCAACTTCCTCTGCGCTTTTGTGATCGCAGGCGCGTTCGGTTTTGTCGTCGGCCTGCCGACGCTGCGCATCAAGGGACGGTACCTGCCGATCATCACGATGGGCTTCTGTGAGATCATCCGCCTTGTAGAGCTGAACTGGATGAGTTTCACCCGCGGCGCGATGGGCATCGGCAATATCCCGACTTTTTTCCTCTTCGGCATCAGGCTGAAAGAGCCGCTGCAGCGCTTCGCGATTGCGCTCATCATGGCGCTCATCACGCTCTGGATCGTGCATGCCATCGTGAACTCCAGAACCGGCCGCGCGATCATGACGATCCGCGACGACGAAACGGCTGCCAGCTTCATGGGCATTCACGTCTTTCATTACAAGGTGCTGATCTTCACGATTTCCGCCGCGCTGGCCGGCGTCGCCGGCGCGTTCTACGCCCATAATACGAAATTCATCGACTCCACGCTCTTCACGTTCGACGAATCGATTACGATCCTCTGCATGATCATCCTGGGCGGCATGGGAAGCATCCCCGGAAGCATTATTGGTGCTATCATCTTTGCCATCCTGCCGGAACTCCTGCGCGACTATGTGCAGTACCGCCCGATCATCTACGGCATGATCATCATCATCATGGTCATCGTCCGTCCCAAGGGCATCCTCGGCGGCTACAACGCCAAATACATCCGTCAGAAGATGCGCGCCGCTGGACAGGCGGACGGAAAGGAGGCGCTCCGTGGCTGAAACCATCCTGACCGTCGAAAAGGTCTCCCAGCACTTCGAAGGCCTGATTGCCGTGAATGAGGTTTCCCTGCATGTCGACAAGGGGGAGATTGTCGGAATCATCGGGCCGAACGGCGCCGGCAAGACGACGCTTTTCAACGCGATCACCGGTCTTACGACGCCGACGAAGGGCCGTATCATTTACCGGGATACAGACATCACGCGCCTTAAAGCCTACCAGATCACAAAGCTGGGGCTTGCGCGCACTTTCCAGAACATCCGCCTCTGCGGCGGCATGACGGCGCTCGACAACGTCATGGTCGGCGCGCACAGCCATCTGTCTTCCGGCATCCTCAGCCAGGTCTTCCGCCTGCCCCGGCACCGCGCCGACGAAAAGGCTGCCTACGAAAAGGCCATGGAAGTGCTGGAACTCACCGGCCTCACCGAATACCGCTACGAATACGCGACGAGCCTTCCCTATGGCCTGCAGCGCCGCCTGGAGATCGCCAGGGCCATCGCGACGGAGCCGGAGCTGCTGCTCTTCGACGAGCCCGCCGCGGGCATGAACGAGCAGGAGACCTCCGATCTCATGGAATTCATCCTGCGCGTGCGGGAGATGGGGTACACCATCCTCCTGATCGAGCACGATATGCGCCTCGTCATGAATATCTGCGACCGCATCCACGTGCTGGACCACGGCGCGTTGATCGCGGAAGGCGTACCCGCGGAGATTCGCAGCAATCCGGACGTGATCGCGGCGTATCTCGGAAAGGAGGCGTAAGCATGGCGCTTCTCGAAATCCGCGACCTTGTCGTCAGCTATGGCGCGATCAAGGCCGTCAAAGGGATCAGCCTGGACGTCGATAAGGGCGAGCTCGTCACGCTGATCGGCGCGAACGGAGCAGGAAAGTCCACCATCATGAAAGCCGTCTCCGGCATCGTACGCCCGCAGAGCGGTACCATCACCTTTGACGGAAAGGCGATCCAGACCAGCCCTTCCCATCGCATCGTGCAGCTCGGCCTCTGCCAGATCCCGGAGGGGCGGCAGGTATTCCCCAAGATGAGCGTCCAGGAAAACCTTGAGATGGGTGCGTATACGCGAAGCGGCAGCCATCAGAAGGACGCCGACGAGATGTACGCCATGTTCCCCGTCCTGGGTGAGCGCAGGCGGCAGATGGCCGGTACGCTCTCCGGCGGCGAGCAGCAGATGCTGGCCGTTGCGCGTGCCATGATGGGCAAGCCGAAGCTTCTCATGCTGGATGAACCGAGCCTCGGCCTCGCGCCCCTCATTGTGCAGGACATCTTCGGAATGCTACAGCGCATCCGTGCCGCCGGGACGACCATCCTGCTCGTGGAGCAGAACGCGCGCATGGCACTCGGCATCTCGGACCGTGCATACGTCATCGAAACGGGGCGCATCGTACTCTCCGGCACCGGCAGCGAGCTTCTTCACAACGACCGCGTCATCGAATTCTTCCTCGGAGGAAAATAAACGCATACGGAGGCAGCCATGAAACACAATCAGCCGACCCTGACGGACGAAGTCACGCTTACGTTGCGCGGTCTCTGCCACAAGCGCGCGATCTGCATGTACCGTGTCCTTGAAAACGCGGAGGCGGAGGGAATGGATCCTGCGTTCCTCTGGAAATCCCTGCGCGAATACGGCTATGACACGGGGAAAAACATCGAAAAGGCCATGGAGGATCCTTCTGATCTGACCGAGTTTTCCCGCCATTTCGGCGTCGGCCTGGACAGGAACATCTACGAGATGGAAACGGTTGAGGCGAACGACAAACGCTTCGAGCTGAAATTCCACTACTGCCCCTTCGTTGAGAAGTGGCGCATGCTCGGTATCCCTGAGGAGAAGCTTCCCCGCCTCTGTGATCTTGCGATGCAGGGGGACCATGGGGTAGGCGAAATCTTTGAAAAACATGGCATACGCTTCACGCTCGGAAGGACGATCGCGGATGGGAACCCGACCTGCGACCTGCTCTTCACAAAAGAGAGCGGAGAAGCCTGAATCCGTCTATATGCCCGGAAGGGCGTATAAATACAAAAGCAAAGGAGATCCGTACCATGAAGAAGTTCCTCACTCTGGCGCTCGCACTCATGCTGACCCTTTGCCTTGCCTCGGCCTTTGCGGACGGGCTCGGCGATCCCGTGTATATCGCGTGGGTTGGCCCGCTGACCGGCGACAGCTCCAACGACGGTATCACGGAGCAGAATACCCTGACCCTCGCCGTCAAGGCCATCAACGACAAGGGCGGCATCCTGGGCCATGAGCTCGTCATCGACTATTATGACGACGCGGCCAACGCGAACGAGGCGATCAACATTGCCAACAAGATCATCGACGAGGACAAGTACATCGCCGTGATCGGCAGCTACACCTCCACCACCTCCATGAATATGGCGTACATC
>JAIKWN010000155.1 GCA_024684665.1 Clostridiales bacterium
CCCCGCGCGGTGCCGCCGGCCCCCGCCGCGCCGGTCCAGCCGCGTGAAGCCCCTGCCCAGCCGGCCCCCACCGCCGCGGAGTTTCTTTCGGCCGAGGATCTCAAGGAATGCAAGGGCGTCGTCGAGATGCACCCGGACGGCTACGCTTTCCTGCGCACCTCCGGCCTGCTCTCCTCCTCCGCGGACATCTACGTCGCCGCGGCCCAGATCAAGCGCTTCCGCCTCCGCTCCGGCGACCTTATCACCGGCAAGGTCCGTCCCCAGCGGGAGGGCGACAAGTTCGGCGCCCTGCTCACCGTCGGCACGATCAACGGCCAGCTCGCCGAGAGCCTGGCCAACCGCCCGGCCTTTGAGAGCATGACCGCCGTCTACCCCAACCGGCCGATCAACCTCACCCCGGCCGATCCCCGCATCCGCACCACGCGGATCCTGGAGCTGATCGCGCCCATGGGCTTCGGCCAGCGGGTCCTCATGCTCTGCCAGCCGGACTCCGGCAAGGCGCCCTTCCTCCGCGACCTGGCCAACGCCATCAGCAAGAATCATCCCGACGCCGCCGTGATGGCCGTGCTGCTGGACGAGAACCCGGAGGACGTGACGCTCTTCCGCGATGCTGTCACCTGCCAGGTCTACGCCACCACGTTCGACCAGAACCCGGACAACCACCTGCGGCTGAGCGAACTCGCCCTGGAGCGCGCCGAACGCCTCGTGGAGCAGGGCCGCGACGTGGTGCTGCTGATGGACAGCCTGACCCGGCTCTCCAAGGCCTGCCCCCTGACCGCCGCCCAGCAGGGCCGCGCGGTCCCCGGCTCCATCATCCCCTCCAGCCTGTACCGGGCGAAGCGCGTTTTCGGCGCGGCCCGGGCCCTGCGGGAGGGCGGAAGCCTCACCGTCATCGGCACGCTGAACATCTCCACCGGCAACAAGATCGACGATTCCATCGTCGAGGAATTCCGGGAGGCCGCCAACTCCACGATCTTCCTGGACAACAACCTGGCTCGCGTCGGCGTCCGACCGACGATCTCCTTCCACCAGAGCGGCACCCGCCGCCAGGACGGGTTCGTCCAGGAAGGCCGCAGGGAGGGCCTGCGCATCCTCCGCAAGGAACTGAACGCCATGTCCGATTCCGCGGCCATGAAGGAGCTCAATGACCTGGCGGACCAGACGGCGGACAACGACGTGCTCTTCACCCGCCTCCCAGAATGGATGGCCATCATCGAGGGCAAAAAGGGTTCCTGATCCCGCGGGAGGAAAAACCCGGCGGATCCACCCCTCAAAACTCACAAACTTCCACATTTCAAAATTCACAAACTTCCACATTTCCCCTTGCATTCACCGGGATTGTGTGGTAGAATCATTTTCGCGGCAAAGCCGATCATTGCATACGCGAAAGAGGTGAAACAGCAATGAAGGAAAAGATCCATCCCAAATACGGCAAGTGCATCGTTCGCTGCGTGTGCGGTGAGACGTTTGAGACCGGTTCCACGAAGAAAGAGATGAAGGTCGATATTTGCTCCAAGTGCCATCCTTTCTATACCGGCCGTCAGAAGCTGGTGGATACCGGCGGACGCGTCGATCGCTTCAAGAAGCGTTACGGCCTGTGATCCCGGGATCCGGAAAGCGACAAAAAAAGGCAGCCTTCGGGCTGTCCTTTTTTTGTTTTGCATCCGGGGTCAGACGATGCGCCGTCCGATCCCCGGCAGGCGCATGAGTAGCAGGGAAACCGCGGCGGAAACCGAAAAGAACACAAGTCCCCAAAAGGGGATGCAGAGGGCGAGGAGCACGGGCTGTTGCGGAAAGGCGGGCAGAAACCGCTCCAACAGGAAGGGATGCACGAGGTAGACGCCGTAGCTCGCCCCGGCAAGCGCGCTGATACGCCGGGCAATCTCCTCCCGAGGGGCGGCATCCCGGAAACAGCTTTGGAAGAAGGAGAACACGGCGGCGGTCATGGCGAGCACGCAGAGGGAATTGTTCTCCGTATAGCCGCCCGCGGAAACCCCCGCCGCGGCGATCTCCCGGCCGGAGAGGACGAGCGCGAGGGCAAGCCCCAGGATCCCCGATAGACAGAGCAGCGCCGCCATTTTCCCTTCCGGGGGATCCCGGCGCAGCCGCCAGCCGAGGAAGAAATAATACACCGAAAACAGGCCGCGGTACGGATTCAGCTGGAAGAGGGTGCTCTGCAGGGACTCCAGCACATCCCGGTGCGGAACGGGGAAAGACAGCGGCAGCATGAGTGCGCGGGGGAAGAGGAAGGACAGGAAAAAACCCGCGCATAGAAGGTAATCCGTCGCCTGCCGGTCCGCCGCAACGGGCCTGAGGAGCGGGAGGGCTAGGTACAGCGCCACGATAGCGAAGACGAACCACATATGATAATGTCCGCGGATCAGCTGGTTCAGGAAGGTCCACTTTCCCTTTCCGTACAGGAGGCAATGCGCGAGCGCGTACAGAGCGGACCAGAAGAAAAAGCTTGTGAGCAGGCGAGACAGCCGCCGGGAGAACAGATCCCGGACGGAAAAGGGGCGCGCGGGGTCGAGAAGCAACGCGCCGCTGATCATAAAGAAAAGGGGCACGCCGAAGGAAAAGAGGCAGCCCATGGCGTTCGCCGCGAGGCGGCAGGAAAGGGACGCCTCCTCCCCCAGCCGGCCCAGGGGATTCACATGCAGGCACACGACCGCGAAAGCGGCGAGCACGCGCATGGCGTCAAGTTCGAAGAAGCGGGTGGCTCCGCTCTTCCGGGGGGCTTCTTTCCGCATGGCGTTTCCGTCCTTTCCAGTATGGATGCCCGCATTATTGCACGGGAGCGCCCGGCTGTCAACAAGGCTGCCGGCGGCCCTTGCGAATTGTGGACGCGCCCGATATAATGGAGCAGAATCATGCGGAATAAAACGGAATGAAACGGCATCCGGCGGCAGGGAGCATCGGACGGGGATCCGGGAAAGGAGGCGGGCGCATGCTGTTCAATTCGGGCGCTTTCCTCATTTTCTTTCCCGCGGTGACGACGGCGTACTTCCTTTTGCCCCGGTGCGCGAGGATGCCCTGGCTCCTCGTGTGCAGCTATTATTTCTACCTCTGCTGGAACCCGAAATACATCCTGCTGCTCGCCGGCTGCACCCTCGTGACCTATGCCGCCGCCCGCCTGCTCACGGGGAAAAGCGGCGGGATCCGGCGTGGCATCCTCATCGCCGGCCTGTCGTTCAATCTCTTGGTCCTCTTCTTTTTCAAGTATTACGCCTTCGGGACGGGGCTGCTTGCGCGCATGTTCTCCTTTGCGGGATGGCGGTGGTCCCCGCCGCGCTTCGATCCCGTGCTGCCCGTGGGCATCAGCTTCTACGTCTTCCAGGCGCTCGGATACCTCATCGACGTCTACCGCGGAGATATCCCGGCGGAACGCAGCCTCCCCCGCTACGCCCTGTTCGTCTCCTTCTTCCCGCAGCTCGTGGCCGGCCCCATCGAGCGCAGCCGCAGCCTGCTCGCCCAGCTGGAAGAGCCGAAGGAATTCGACTTCGAGCGCCTGCGGGACGGCCTTGCCCTTATGGCCCTCGGGTACTTTGAAAAGCTCGTGATCGCCGACCGGGCCGCTGTCTATGTGGACAGCGTCTACAGCGCCTGGCAGCGCGCTTCCGGCTGGCAGATCTCCCTGGCCACGGTGCTCTTCGCCGTCCAGATCTACTGCGACTTCGGCGGATACAGCCACATCGCCATCGGCGCCGCCCGCATCCTAGGCATCCGCCTGATGGACAATTTCCGCCAGCCCTATTTCGCCGCCTCCGTCCGGGAGTTCTGGCGGCGCTGGCACATCAGCCTTTCCACCTGGTTCCGGGATTACGTTTACATCCCCCTGGGCGGGAGCCGCGTCTCCCGCCCCCGGGCGGCCGCAAACACACTTGCGACCTTTCTTCTGAGTGGGCTCTGGCACGGCGCTTCCCTGAATTTCGCAGTCTGGGGCCTGCTGAACGGCCTCCTGCAGGTCGCGGAAGGCCTGTTTCCACGCCGGGAAGCGAACACGAGCGCCGGGCGGCTTCTTCGGACGCTCCGCACTTTTCTTCTCGTCTGCCTCACCTGGGTCTTCTTCCGGGCCCGGGCGCTGACCACTGCCTGCCGGATGCTGCTGCGCATCTTCACGCACTTCGGCACTGCGCCGATGAAGACCGGGATGCCCGTTCCCCAGGCGGCCGTGCTCGCAGTTTCGGTGCTCCTGCTGTTTGCCGTAGATCTCCTGCGGGAGCGGGGTTTCGACTGGGAGCGCGCCCTGCCCCGCAGGCCGTATCCCCTGCGGGGACTTCTGCTTCTGCTCGCGGCGCTCCTCATCGTGGTGTTCGGTCACTGGGGACCCGATTACAGCGCCGCGGCCTTCATCTACTTCCAGTTCTGAGGAGGGCGTATGAAAAAATTCTTCTATGCCCTTGGCTGGACGTTTCTCTTCGCGGCCTGCCTCCTCTTTCTAAACCACTTCTTTCTGCGGAAGGACGCGCAAGAAAAGTA
>JAIKWN010000171.1 GCA_024684665.1 Clostridiales bacterium
CCTTTTCCGCCATGCGCACCGCAGCTGCGAGCCCCGCAGGGCCGCCGCCCACGATCAAAACGTCAATTCTTTCCATGGGCCGCCTCCTTGATGACCTCGCCGAAGAGCATCTGGGAGCCCTTCCGGGCGTACGTGATTTCCTCCGGTTTGAGGCCGCACTCCTCCTCAAGCATGCGGGTGATGCGCATCTGACAATATCCGCCCTGGCAGCGGCCCATCATCGCGCGGGTGCGGTACTTGACGCCCGTCACGGTGTGCACGCCCAGGGGATTGCGGATGGCGGCAAGGATCTCCGCCTTCGTGACCTTCTGGCAGCGGCAGATGAGCTCGCCGTAGTCCGGGTTCTCCCGGATGAGCGCCTCCTGCTCCTCTGCCGTGAGATCGGCGAATCTCGGGACACCGCGGCGGATGGGGTTCCAGTCCGGATTCTCTGGGAAGGCTTCCCGCTCCCGCATCATGTCGATGACGTGCCGCGCGATCGCGACCGAGGCGGTAAGCCCCGGGGATTCGATGCCGACGAGGTTCACGACGTTCGGCGCCACGTCGTCCACGATCTCCATCTTGAAGTCCTGGATGACGCCGTTTTCGTCTGCCCACTTGGGAAGGATTCCGCAGTAAGTACGGATGTAGTCGCCGCGGGTGAAGTGGGGCCAGATGTCCATGGCCGCCTGATAGAGGAAATCGATGTTCTTCTGCTCCACGCCGTAGTAATGGTTGTTTTCCGAATCCTCCGCGGTAGGACCCAGGAGCAGGTTCCCGTCGGTGGTCACGGTCACGTGGATGCCCATATAGGTATTGGAAGGAACCGTGTAGATGGGCATGGGGACTTCTTTCCCGAGCCGTGGATCAAGCAGGATATAATCGTCCTTGGAATAGATGATACGATAGCCTGTAAGCCCCAGCATGTCGGAGATCTTTCCGCAGGAGAGGCCGGCGGAATTGACGACCCAGCGGGTCGTGAAGACTTCCCCGCCCGCCGTGATTTCATAGAGCCCATTCCGGCGCGTGATCCCGGTGACCTCCCGCCCGAAGAAGAACTTTGTCCCGTTTTCCGCGGCGTTCTCCGCGAGGGCGATGGTCATCTTGAAGGGATCCAGGATGCCGGAGGTCGCGGAAAGCATGGCAAAATTGCCGACGACGCCGGGAATCAGCCGGTGCAGCTCTTCGTCCGTGATCATCGAAAGCCCGGTGACGCCGATCCGGTGCCCCTGCTCAATGACTTCCAGAAGGCGGTTGTAATCCGCTTCCGTCTTGCCCACCAGAACCTTGCCGGTGCGCTTGAAGGGGAAGTCCAGTTCCTTTGCCACGTCTCCCATGATGCGGTTGCCCTCGAGGCAAAGCTTCGCTTTCCAGGTGCCGACGTCGTAGGCGAATCCTCCGTGGCAAACGCCGGTGTTCCGTCCGCTTGTTTCATAGCCGACGTCCAGGTTTTTCTCGATCAGAGCGGTTTTCAGCCGGTACCGGCCCAGCTCCCTTGCGACGGCGCATCCCACCACGCCGCCGCCGATGACGATTACGTCAAACAGGTCTCTCACACGCATTCCTCCTCCCAAACCAATCCTCCAAGATTGAAGATCATCACATATATCATAACAAAACGGGGATGGACATACAAGCCTTTTTACAGGGGAAAACCGGGCCGGAGCGCTGCGGTTATCCGCTCCGCGAAGCCCCGGTGTCCCTCTGCGGAAAAGTGCACCCCATCGAAGGCGAGGGAAATGTCCCATTTGCTCGCGTCCAGAAAGCAAACACCGCTGCGCGCTGCCGAAGCCCGCAGAGAAGACGGCAGCAGACGGGACTCCCTGAGGACGCTTTCTTCCTGCGCCCATTCGCCCCTGCGCAGCGCGGGGGGAGCGATAAGGAAGACGCGGGACGGCGGAACGGCTCAGCAGACCGCTCCCCGCATGGAATTGGCGCGCGCTCCCGTCTCCTCCGCCGTCCGCCCGAGAAGCATATCGTTGGTGCCCAGCAGGATGAGGACGGCGTCCCAGGGCATACCCCGGCAGATCATTGCTGCGATCCCGGGCAGTTCCTCTACCCGGGGAAAGGCGCGGCCGTTCACCCCGTCGTTTATGACGATGAATCCTCTGCCCTCAAGGATCCCTGTCCAGCGGACGTCCCTTGCATATCGCGATCCGAAATACGACCGCGGATCATACCCCCAGGTATTGGAGTCGCCAAAGCAGAGGACGCGGGGCCTTTTTATTTCCATGTTTCGTACTCCAGTCTTTTAAAAGGGCGCCCTTCCGGGCGTCCTTTTGAACTGCAAAATGAGTTTAATCTGCCAGATCGGAGGCGATGGTTTCTGCCGCCAGGATGCCGGAGCCGAAGGCTAGGCCTACAGCCGTTCCTTCCACCTGGTAGTAGGGCTGGCAGTACAAGCTGCCCGCATCCACGCCGGCGGCGTAAAGACCGGAAATCGGCATGAGATCCGCGTTCAGGACGCGCAGGCGGGAATCGGTGCGCAATCCGCCGAGAGTGCTCCAGGCGGAGGGCTCGTATTCCACCACATAGAAGGGGCCCTTGGTAATGGGCGTCAGGAAGGTGGGGTTCTTGAAGTATTCCTCGTCGTGCCCCGCCTCGCAGTAGGCATTGTACATTTCCACTGTGTGTGGAAGCTCCGGCATGCCGAAGACCTCTGCCAGTTCCTCGATGCTGTCCGCCTTGCCGGCCCAGCCCTGTTCGATTGCTTTGTCAAGGTCTTCCTGCAGGTTCTCGAGAACGACGCCCTTCGCTGTCATGGAACCTACGTACCAGTCTTCCGGCGCGCCCAGAAACTCGAACAGGCCCTCACTCGCGATGGCGTCCACATAGATCTGATCCACCACCGCGTAGAATTTGCCCGCTCGCAGGACGGCCTCACCGCCCACGGAGAGGGGCTGGTTCGCCATATAGTATTCGTTGAAGAAGCGTTCGCCATTCGGGTCCACGAGCATGCCGCCGTAGATGCCGATGGTCATGGCGCCGTTGCTGCGCTGCCAGCCGCCGCCCTTGCGGTTGGAGCCACCGAATTCGTTGGAGATCATGGCGAAGCTGCTTTCCTCCAGCAGCGCGCCTGCTTCCTGTCCCATGCGGATGGCGTCACCGGTGGAGAGAGTGTTGCCCAGGGCGTTGACGGTGATGTTGCCCCAGTGTTCGTGTACGATGTCCTGGTTGCCGAGGTAGCCACCCGTGGCCAGGAGCACCGCGTCCGCGCGGATGTTCAGGGTGCTGCCGTCTTCGCGCTTCGCCTGGATGCCGACGACCTTTCCGCCTTCGGTCAGGAGCGTTTCGCCCGCGGTACCGCACAACAGCCGTCCGCCCGCCTCGAGATACGCCTTCTCGATGAAAGCCGGGCGGTCAGCCTTGGCGGTGTTGTAGCCGTGGCGGGAGCGGTAGCCCGCGCCGTAGTTGTCGGGCCGCAGGTACATCTCAAGTCCGGTGGAAATCTGCAGTTCGACTGCCTCGCCGGTTTTCGCGATCACCCGACGCAGCAGGCGGCTGTCGCTTGTCAGGTAGGCGTCTTCGGTCAGGTCGTTGAAGAGCATCTCGTCGGTCACCTTCACGCCCTCCGCCGCCTGGACACTGGTATTCGAGGCCATGGGGCCGCCGCAGTTCCATCCGTTCGCCACGCCGATGGTGGCGCCTTTTTCGATCACCAGTACATCCACACCCCGGCGCGCGAGGGTAATCGCGGCCATCATGCCGCCCGCGCCGGCACCCACGATGACGACCTTCGCGTGTTCTTCCTCCACGACGCCCTCGCCTGCCTTAGCGACCGTGGCGCGGTAGTCGTCGGGATTCAGCCCCGCATCTTTGATCGCCTGCTCCACGGCAGAGAGGATGGCATTCGAGGTCAGCGTCGCGCCGGTTACTGCGTCCAGAGCGATACTCTGCCGCTCGACGATGATCCCGGGAAGCTGTTCGATGGCGACCCCGCCGGGGATCGCGTCCTCCGTATTTTCACCGACGGATACGTCCGTGATCTTTCCGCCCTCGATGGTCACGGAGACTTTTATGTCGCCGTTTTTTCCAGTTCCGGCGGCCTCATACACCTCCGCAGAGGCACAGGCCAGCAACATCGACAGGGCCAGAATCAGGCAAATCCATTGTTTCATGAATCTTCTCCCCTTTCGACTGTTTCATATCTCAAACGGCTTCCGCGGCAGGTAATCCTCAGCGGACACACCGCGGGAAGCAACGATGACGGAAGAGGTCACGACGTCGAAGCGAAGAGGAGCCCCCCGCATATCCGAAAGGACGCAGCCAGCCTCCTCACAGATGAGTCCCGCGGCGGCGTAATCCCACAGATGGAGGTTCACCTCAAAGAAGAGCCCTGCCTGGCCGCAGGCGACGCAGCACAGGTCCCATGCCGCGCTGCCGCTCCTGCGCAGGTCCTCGCTGCGGGAAAGATACTCCACGCAAAGGTCCCCCGTAATCTGATTCAGTTCCGGGTTATAGGGTGCGGTGCCAAAGAGCGTAAGGGAACGGGCGAGCGGCGCTTCCGAGGAGACAATCGCATGCCCGTTCCGCCAGGCGCCCCCGCCACGAATTGCGGAGAACATCTCATCCGCATACGGGTTGTATACGACGCCTAGGAGAGGCCGTCCATCTTCCAGCAGGGCGATGGAAGTGACGCTCGGGAAATACCCCGCGATGAAGTTCAGCGTTCCGTCGATGGGATCGATGCAGAAGGCGTAGCCGTCCAGGTCCGAAAAGGCGTCAGCCCCTTCTTCCTCGCCGACCATCCGCGCTCCCGGGAGGAGGCGCATCATTTCCCGAAAGAGGTATTCCTGCACCCGCTTGTCGTATTCGGTCACGAAATTCGCGTGCCCTTCCTTTTTGCTGACGGTGTTCCCGACGTTCCTGGCTTCCAGCATGATCTTCCCGGCATGGCGCGCCGCGCGTTCCACGCCCTCCAGCAGTTTTTTGAGATCCATTTTACGTTCCTTTCCGGCCAATCAGCCTTTTATGAGATCCCCGCGATCGGGCGGTCCTGGTCCTGCGAGAGGAAAATTTCCTTCTCCCGCTTGAACTCCGCGTCCAGCTGCGAGAGCCGTCCGCGCCCCACTACATACGGGTCGATATAACGCCGCTTCGCGGGGATGACGCGCCAGGCGCCCGCTGCTGCGGGATCGTCAGGCTCCGCCATGCGCGAAAGCGCGCGGAATGCGTTCCAGACCACCGCCGTTTCCGGATTCGACAGCAGCTTGCTGATGACCTCCGGTTCTGTGGTATACAGGTCTTCTTCCGAAAGGACTCCCCGGGAGAGCGCCAGCGCGATCGCCTCGGAGGCGCGCTGCATGGAATAGCGGTCCTCGTCCGCCACATAGATTCGGGCGCATTTCATCGCGTCCATAGCGAAGGCCTTCGCGGAAAGAGGATCCGGAAAGCAGAGCTCCGGTGCGCCTTCTACATTCTCCGCAGGGCGGATGGTTTCGTAATGCTTCCGGATGTCCGCCGCCGTGCGGAAACCGAAATTGACGAGGTTGCCCAGTGTGTATTCGAGCCGGTCCGCCGAGAGGCGGGGCGGGTTGTTGTCTGCGACGGGATAGCGGTGGTAATCCTTTACGTCGTCCACAGTGAGGTGGAGACGCTTCAGAATCCGCAGGATCTCCGGGCAGCCGCGCAGGATTTCTTCTGTGCCTGCCTCCGTTGCCTCTTGCTCGAGATAATCCCCGCGCAGGAAATCGATAGAATGGGCAAAGACGGGTGTCGCGACGTCGTGAAACAGCGCGGCGGCAGCTTCCCTGATATTCCCTGTAAAATGCCAGACGATCAAGGCAACGCCCAGGCTGTGAATCCTCCTGTCGTATTTGTGCAGATCCCGGAAGCGCGGGAAAGCGGTGTACTCGCATCCGCAGTTCATGCCGACCTCCGCGATGCGCCGCATGGGCGGCGTATCCGCGAGATCCTCCAGGAAGCCCGGAATCTCCTCATGATACAGAGGCAGCAGATCCATGTTTTCCTCCCTTTCGCATCGGGAATGAATTCCGGCGTTTTTTACTGCGGCTCGTATTTTTCCGCGAAACGCTCTGCTGCCTGCCGGATGGTTTCGCTCCCCGCCGCCATGTCCTCCGGGGTAAGGACGCGGTTCTCCCCGGCCGCCATGGCGCGGATCAGCGCGTCGCTGACTTCCGTCGAATGATGGGAGTAATCAAAATAGTTTTCAAGGTTTTCGATCCAGTCGAGCCGGCATGAGAAGTCGTAGATTTCCACGTTCGGATAACCGCAAAGCATCTCCACTGTCAGCCGACGGGAGCGGAACTGCTGTTCCATCAGGCCGCCGCGCATCACCTGATACCAGTAGGCAGCGGAATAGGGGGGCATGTAAACGAGAAACCGCGTCTCCGGATGCGCCTCGATGCAGGGGATGAGGTTTTCCCGGATGTTTGCCGTGGAGCGCTCGATGCGCTCGTCCGCTTCGTGCACCGGTTGCTGTTTCGAAAAGCTGACCGCATCCAGCACGCTTTTCTCCGAAAAGACCACGTCTACCCACTGGTACATATCGTCCCGCTTCCGGGCGAGGGATTTGCCGCGGTTTTGAAGCAGTTTCGGCAGCTTGACGAGAAGCACGTCCCGGTTCAGCAGGTAGTTCACGTCGTCTGTGGCCCTGTCGTTCCAGAGGTACTCGACGATTTCTTCCCGGTCATCGACGGGACCCATCAGGCTGTAAGCATCTACCGCGAGGATCGCGAGCTTCAGGGATCGTTTTGCAAGGACGCGTGACAGCTGATATCCCATCTGCGCCGTATGGGAACCACGCATCGGCAGCTTCACCGAAGAGACGCCGAAAGCATCGTCGATGACGGAGGGGCGGCACATCTCCACCATGGAGGTGCCGAAGATTGCCGCGTCGTAGCCGTAGCTGCGCGCGATGCCCGGATTGTTATAACTCTCTTGGTCATACAGGGGCAGGATGGCGGACTCCCGATAATGCTCAAAGGGATCGAGAAGGAACACGGTGACGGCGCAGAAGGCAAGAACGAGCACGCTGCCAAGCGCGACAGCGGCGCTCCACTTCTCGTTCTTCATCCCCGCGTTCCCTCCTCTCTGATTCTCTCTTAGCCTCCTCCCGATGATACCACATTTTGGTATTTGCGGCAAATAAAAGCGGAGGGGAAAGCAGTTTGGGATGGAACCGCTGATCCATATTCTGTTTCAGAGGTTCAGGTCTCTTTGTTTTGACCTTTTTTTGTTTATGGATTACGAAACTAGCTTCAACGCGACCTGTTCAGGTGTCTGCCTGAAAATAGGGGTGGTTGTTGGAGTAAACTCTATATAAACAACTGACCTTAATCCTTCTGGACATTTCTGTAAAAACAGCCCGCGACCAAGACCGCGGGCTGCCTTAATTATGGTGCCGATAACACTATTCCGGGTGGGCCTGTTATCTTCCTGCAGGCTTCGTCAGTCGCTCCCAGCCATCCCGGCGTACAGTCCGCCGGCGGCGAGAAGCTGATCGTGCGTGCCGCGCTCCGCGACGCCGTGGTCGTCCAGGACGAGGATCTCGTCCGCGTGACGGATGGTCGAGAGGCGGTGGGCGATCACGAGGGTCGTGCGGCCTTCGGAAAGGCGGGCCAGGCTCCTCTGGATGCGCCGCTCCGTTACGGTGTCGAGCGCGGAGGTCGCCTCGTCCAGAATGAGGATCGGCGGATTGCGCAGAAAGATGCGCGCGATGGCGATGCGTTGTTTCTGCCCACCGGACAAGAGAACACCGCGCTCGCCGACGGGCGTGTCGTAGCCCTGTGGCATCAGTGCGATGTCGTCGGCAATCTCCGCGAGCTGCGCTGCTTCTTCAACTTCTGCACGGGTTGCGTTTGGGCGTCCGTAGAGGATGTTTTCCGCTACTGTACCCGGAAAGAGGAAGACGTCCTGTTCTACGATGCCGATGGCAGCGCGCAGGTCGGAGAGGAGGATCTTCCGGATATCCCGCCCGTCCAGAAGAATCTGCCCTTCCTGGACTTCGTAAAACCGCGGGATCAGACGGCTGAGCGTCGTTTTTCCGCCGCCGCTCGGCCCTGCGAGGGCGAGCATCTGCCCGGGCGAAACACGCAGACTGATGTGGGATAGCACCCGCTCCTGTCCCTCCCGGTAAGAAAAGGACACATCGCGGAACTCTATTTCTCCGCGTATCTCCCGCAGGGGTTCTGCGTCTTCTGCGTCCCGTATAGTGGGCTCCTCGTGCATGATCTCCGAAAAACGCTGGAATCCCGCCATCCCCTGGGTGAAGAGCTCCGTGAAATTTGTAAGGCGACGGATAGGGCTCTGGATGCTGGCCACGTACATATTAAAGGTGACAAGGGTAGCTATATCCATGCGCGCCCGCAGGATGAGGAAGGAGCCGACGCAAACGACGGACAGGCTCATAAGATTCAACATAAACTCTGTGCCTGACATGAAATCCGCCATGGCGCGATAATAGCCGCGCCTCGCTGTGACGTATTCCCCTGTGCGCTGTGCAAAGCGCTCCGCTTCCTCCTGTTCTGTACCGAAAGCCTTTGAAACACGGATACCAGAAATCGCACTCTCAATCTGCTCGTTGATCCCGGCTATCTTTGCCTTCACGGCGCGGGAAGCCCGCATCATCGCCCGCCTCCGGGATATAATGAACAGAAGAATAAGGGGCACTACGGCGACAAGCACGAGCGCCAGGCTCAGCTGAATGCGTGAGAGGACAAGGAAGGCGCCCGCGAGGGTGATGACGGAGATAAACAGATCTTCCGGACCGTGGTGTGCCAGTTCCGTCACGTCGAAAAGGTCGCTGGTAATCCGGCTCATCAACTGGCCGGTGCGGTTGCGGTCGAAGAAGGAAAAGTCCAGCGTCTCCATATGGGCGAACAGGTCGCGGCGCATGTCCGCTTCGATCGATACGCCCATGGAATGCCCCAGAAACGTCACGATCCACTGGCAGAGCGCCCGAAGCGCGAAGACGAGCAGCATAGCAAAGCTGACGAGGGCGAGCGTCCGCGCCGCGCCCTCGGGGATATAGACGTAGAGCATCCGCCGTGTCACAACCGGGAAGAGCACGTCGATCAGAGCGATCATCAGCGCACAAAAGAGATCCAGTGCAAAAACGCGAAGATGCGGCTGATAATAGCGCGCAAATTCGCGAATCAGAGAAGCGTTGCTTTTTTGTGAATTTCTGGAAACCATGGAGTACCTCGGATAAGTCTATCAAGTAATTCCGATGGCGTTTTTACCGCCCGGTAAGCACCTGGAATATGGGACTGTGCTGGGTGATGAAAGGGCCATCCTGAACGAAAAAGAGGACGCCAGTCACGGGAGTTTTGAGCACCTCGCGGATGGAACCGTCCAGGGGGTTCAGGAGGAAGGCGAGCTGCTCGCCCCTGCGCACATGGGCTCCCGCGAATTTGACGCGGCGCAGAAGTCCCGCACTTCCGGCGGAAACCTGGGTCAGGTCCTCCTCGCCGATGACGCTCGCGATGTGCCCCGGGGAGTTATCGCTACGGATGATGCCCCGGTTGTTCAGGAAGCGGATGATGGCCCGCAACGTCTGGTCCGCCGCATTCTCATCCAGCTCGTGTGTCTTGCCGGCATAGAGGGAGAAGGCCTGGGTTCCACTGTTCTGCCAGACGTAATTGAGCGTCGTGCGGTCGGTGATACGGGGTTTGCGCACGTAAACGAAGGGCAGGCCGAATTCGCAGCCGAGGGCCGGATTCTGCCGTCCGGTATCCATTACACGTACGTGAGGCACGAAAGAGCCAGGCTGATAGAAGCTGGTCAGCTGCACACCATAGCGGTAAAGCTTAAGAACCGAAAAGAGGCTATCCGCAATTCGTTCCGCCGTGGAGCCGTCCGCATCCCCAGGGAAGCTGCGGTTGATGTCCGTATTCTCCGGCGCCCAGAGCCTTGCGCCTACGTTCATGGAGGCCGGCAGGGCGGACGGGATGACGGTGACGGTTCTCCCGGGGATCAGTCCGCCTTCCTTTTCCACGTCCCGGAGGAAGGAAACCAGCCTGGCGCAGACGTACAGCTGTTGCACTTCGTCGCCCCGCAGGGCCCCAAGGATCACGCAGCTTTTCTCGCCCTTGCCGAAGCGGTAGGAGAGGATCTTCATATCGTCCCGGAAGTAGGAAGGGACGGTGCAGATCACTTCTTTTTTCATGTGGGCTCCTTTCGGATTCGGGCGATTAGCGTACCTGGATAGACGGCGGAATAACTGCGCTGGGTAAAGACGAGGCCGGAGACCGGCGATTTCACCGTCTCGCGGACTGTTCCCTCCAGCGCGTCCACCACGCAGCCCAGAACGTCGCCTTCATGGACCAGTCCGCCGATGCGGTCTTTCGGTACATAGACGCCAGGAATGGTACATGTGACACGGCAGACGTCCTCCCGGGTGCGCACAATAGGAATATCCTTCGGGATCTCACGGGTCTTTCCCGTCCAAAGGCCCATTTCCCGCAGCTTGCAGAAGATGCCGGAAACGACACCTTCTGCGATTTCCAGCGGTTTTCTTCTCCGCTCGTCCGCTTCCAAGATGAGGGCGTCTGTACCAGCGGCCGAGAGGGCAGAAACGAGAGAGGAGCCGTAGGCTGCGTAGGCGGGATAGACCCAGATGAGTTCCGGACAAAGCGCCCGGGCTTTGGGGATCAGCCGCTCTGCGTCTGCTTCATTCATGCGCACCTCGTACAGCTCGCTTTTGAACTGCGTGGAGGCGTGGATGTCCATCACGAGGTCGGCCCCCAGCATATCCGTCATGATTTTATGACAGAGAATCTCAAGGGGTGTGCCGGTTTCGCTGCCAGGGAAGGCCAGGTTCATATCGAGGCGAGTGCCCACGGGTACCATGCGCTCTCCGATATCGAGCCCCAACGGGTTCAGCATGGGATAAATGTCGACAATTCCGGCAAGGCAGTTCGGATCCTTTCTAATGCGCGCAGCAACCTCGTAACAGACAAGCTGTCCCATCATTTCGTCGCCATGGATGCCTGCCGCAATGCAGACGCGCCCCTTAGCCCCGGTTTCAGGTGCGTAGCGGCAGCGGCGCACAGCCCACTTTTCTTCAAACGGCATGTCCGCCTCGGCGATAACGGAAATCTCCCGGAGGATAGCCAAACCCCTCGCCCCTTTGCAAAATTGATGTTAAAACAAATAGATCGCCCATTTTCCTGCACAAATCCTACCACAATCAGAGTATTTTTGCAAGATGTTATATGAAAAGATGAAAAAACCGAGTTAATAACATTAAAAATGCAAGGAGGGAACAGGTTATCCGAAGCAAACTCGATATATGTGGACTGGTAAAAATTGCGGTGCAAAAGAAAAGCCGGCGAAAGCCGGCTTTTCCATATGCGCTTTTAGATTCTAAAAATTACTTACCTGCAGCTGCGTTTGCACCTGCAATGCGGCCGAAGACGCAGAAATCCACGATGGCGTTACCACCCAGGCGATTTGCGCCGTGGAAGTTGCCCGTGATCTCGCCTGCACAGTACAGGCCCTCGATGATGGAGCCGTCTGGGCGCAGGGGATGTGTGTCCACGTCGATGTTCACGCCACCCATGGTGTGGTGCGCTGCTGGTTTGCGGGGATAGGCGTACCAGGGAGCGGTCTTGAGTTCTTTCGTCCAGGTGATGCGGCCGAAGGGATCCTGTGCTTCGCCCCGCACATAGCTGTTGAAATCGTCCACCGTCTTCTGCAGCACGGCAGGATCCATTCCAAGGGTTTCCGCGAGGCCTTCCAGCGTCTCTGCCTGCACATAACCGGCCAGGTGGTTATCGAGGAAATAGCCGACCGTCTTGTCGCCTAGCGTCTTGCCCGTGGCCGGATCCGGTACGGCGTCCGCGCTGAAGAGCGTATACATAAGGCCGTCCGGCTGCGCGATGATCCCGAGGCTCATCTCGTCGCGGCGGCCGTCCTCGCGGACGAAGCGCTCGCCGTTCTTGTTGATGTAACAGGAGGCGCTGTAGGTCAGCGTGATGTCGGAGGTCGCGCCGGTCCAGGGGTTCGCATACGGCAGGAGCTGGATCTGATCCATGTTGATCAGCTCCGCGCCGACTGCCTCCGCCATGCGCAGGCCGTCGCCTGTGACGCCCGGCATATTGGTAGTGATGACTTTCGCGGAGAGATCCGGCCACTTGTCGCTCACGCAGTATTTCATGCGCATTTCAACGTTGCCGGCGAAGCCGCCCGTTGCGAGGATGACGCCCTTGTTCGCGTACAGGGTGACCTTGTGTCCGTCCTTATGTGTCGCGTTTACGCCGATGACTTTGCCGTTTTCGTCCGTGATCAGGCTCTCGCCCGTGGTGTCCATCTTCGCGGTGAAAAGATCGCTGCGGGTCGCGAGGGTATCCTGGAAGGCCTTGAAATAGCCGGTGCCGTTGGGCATGACAGACGTATGTGTCCGCATGTAGAGGGAGCCGGAAGCCGAGTTGATCGCCGGGGCAAACTGCATGCCCATGCCCTCCAGCCACTCGAGCGTCGGATAAGCGCGCTGCGCGTAGAAGAGCAGGTGATCGAGCATGCCGACTTTGTCGCCGCCGTTCCAGGTCTGCAGGGCAAACCATTCCGGACTGTCGAAGACGTGCTTGTCGGTCTTCTTATATTCCTCGAACTGGGCGCGGACGGTATCCTGCACCTGCTTGTGCAATTCGTCCACCGGTTCCTCGGCCAGGGCTTCTTCGACGAGGGGATCCAGACTGGAGGTGATGTCGGCGTAGTCCTGCAGATCGGGATCCGGGCAGTTGAAGATGCCGCCGGAGACGATCGAGTTGCCGCCGAAGAAGCCGGTCTTCTCGATCAGCACGACGGAAGCGCCCGCTTCGGTTGCGGAGAGCGCGGCCGCGAGGCCGGCGCCGCCGCCGCCTACGATGACGACGTCCGCGGTAATCTCTTCATCCACTGCTGGCTTTTTGGCGATTTCCTTGTCGAATGCGCCTTCTTCTGCGCCGGCCAGTTTCAGGGCCTCGCGGGCGCCGGCCATGATGGCGCGGCTGGAGATGGAAACGCCGGTCACGACGTCCACCTTTATGGACTGGTTCTCGACGATAGCCGCCGGGATCTCCCGGACTACCCAGTCGCGGAGGCCGGGCGTTTCCACGTTGGAGACCACGGTCACGTCTGTGATGGCATCTTCCGTCACGGTGACGGAAACGGTCATGGGGCCGTGCATGCCGGGCAC
>JAIKWN010000221.1 GCA_024684665.1 Clostridiales bacterium
GCGCCTGAGGGAGGGCGCCGGCTCACAAAAGAAGGAGGAATGATTTGTATGATCCGGAACGAAGCGAACAAAGTGGAGCCCATCGTCGACGTCAACCGCGCGCAGATCGAGCACCGCGCTACATGGATGGGCCTCATCTACGACGAGATGGTCAAGGCAGGCGTTCCAGACGCGGAGGCCATCGTGCGCCGTGCGATTAAGCGCACAGGCCTCATCCATGGCGCGAAATTCCGCGCGCAGTGCGAGAACCCGGAGAGCTGCGTTGACTTCAAAGGAGCTTTCCTTGGCGACGAGAGCAGCGTCGGCCCGCAGAGCTTCCACATGACGGATATCAAAGCCGACGAGGCAAACGTGACCGTCAATTTCCATTACTGCGCGCTAGTCTCTGCCTGGAAGAAGCTGGGGTTTGACGACGAGCGCTGCGCGTTGCTCTGTGACATGGCGATGGATGGCGATCGTGGCATCGCGCAGGCGATGGGCCTCACGCTGGATCTCACGGACACGATCGCGAAGGGCTGCGAGACCTGCAAGTTGCATTTCCATAAATAAACCACGCTGCGGAACTGGGGGAAACCCGGTATGGAAGCCGATCCCAGCCGGGAATCTGAAACGGGTTCAGTTCAACAGGATCCCATAGGGGAAACAGAAAAGGGCGAAACGCGTCAGCGGTACCTGACGCGCTCTCGTTTTATATTTTGTTTCCCCTTTTACACTGTGGCCAATGGTGTAAAAACAGACCAAAAGGAATTGCCGCTCTTCATGGCCATTCCTCTGCCTCAGATCGTTTTCAGAATCCTGATAAGGATCTGATCCGGGGCAGGCAGTTCACCATTGGATAGTAAAGACGTGATTCCCCTCCCAGAGGATGGCAGCTACAATCCGGATCGTTTCATTGGACATCTCCTGCATTTCTTTAATCAGTGGAATGGACGAGATCTGTCTGTCAGGTCATCGCTTTCCTGAATCGAGCTTCTTCCAGTGCCAAGAGGAGGCATTGTTCTTTGAGAAAGCCGCTTTGATTTCGTTCCAACCCGCGGGAGCAAACAATGCCTGCGGTTCTTCCACTTCTGCGTCTTCAAAATTGAAAAGACCCATCAGCATATACATGAAATCTGTCTTCGGAGTGAAGTTGTTTCTGGTTGCGCACAGCAGGCGGTTTCCTGTGAAACCCGGATACAACCTGTTTATCTCGGACAGGACATAAAAGCCTATGCGGGAACCTCTGCCGCCGATGGCGGGAAGTTACATTGTAGCAATGTCCGTAATGCTGGCCATGTATAACCCGGTTAGCGCTTCCTGGCCTTCCACGAGCGGTTCGCACTGTGGATAAGGATAGCGGAACAGGCTGACCTGAATTCCGTTTATTAGCAGATTACAAGTTCCGCGTCCAGATGAATTATCCGGGAAAAAGGACGGAGCGCGTAGATGGATTCGGCAACCGCTTTGGCATTGAATCTGTGCTGCGTGAAAAAGTCAAAATCGTATGTTATCCGCAGCTCGAGCTTAAGGGAAAGCGCCGCTCCTCTCGCCAGATAGCAGTCTTCTAATGCTGGAAGTCCAGCCGCTTCCTGCAATAGCGGCAGGTGTTCCGGGTCTGGGAGCTCCGTATATATGCTTTTCCTCCATGCAACCTGCCGTGCCTGCGTCTTTGCGGGGATACTGTGCTGTTGGGCCATAAAACCGCGCACCACGGGAACGGAAATCCCTCCGGTGAATCATGGCTTCAGTGATTCCTTCTGGCGAATACAAGCCTTTTACCCAGCAGTATCCCGCTATACCGCCCATATTCAATAGGCGGGAGATGATATAAGGGGCGTTTTTATGTTGATCTAGGGCAGCTACGTTGGTATCCCCAAAGAGGGGCTTCATCTCTTCCAGCATGCGTGTATAAGTACTGTCGTTCCCTGCGGCTACGCTGGATCATCTCCTTTGCGTTCGTAAAGTAAAACCTGCTTATATCTGCGACTTCATTCCGGAGCGGCGCGGGCGTGTGCGCACCCATGTTTTCCGGTTGGAAAAAGACAGGGTAGTATAAGTTCCGCTGGGTCATACTATAACAGAAAGCGTTTTGCTACAAGGAAAGCTGGATACGATTATCTCTTGCCATGCATAGCATATTAATATATAATATTTTCAAAACCGGATCCGGGGACGCTGTGCTCTTTTAGATACAGGAGAATGAGGTGGCAATATGTCAGAGTATTTCGGAAAAGAAGTGGGCAAGCTTGGCTTTGGACTCATGCGCCTGCCGAGGAAAGGACTCCTCACGGACGTCGGGCAGGTCACGGAAATGGTGGACTTGTTCCTGGATGCCGGATTCACGTATTTCGATACGGCGTACGTTTATCCGGGGTCGGAAGCTGCAATCCGCAAGGCGCTCGTGAACCGCGTTCCGCGGGACCGTTATACCCTCGCTACGAAGCTGAACGCCTTTCTCATGGCCCCGACAGAGACCGCAGCAAAGAAGCAGTTTTATACGAGCCTAGAGCGCACCGGCGCGGGATACTTCGATTATTACTTGCTACATGCGCTGATGGAGAACAATTATAAGAGATACGACAAATTCCATCTCTGGGACTTCGTGCGGGAGCAGAAAGAAAAGGGACTGATCCGGCATATCGGCTTCTCGTTCCATGCCGGGCCGGAATTGCTGGACCGGCTACTGACCGAACACCCGGAAACGGAATTTATCCAGCTACAGATCAACTACGCCGACTGGGAGAATCCCTCCGTCTCCTCCCGCGCGAATTACGAAGTCGCGCGCAGGCACGGCGTCTCTGTCACGGTCATGGAGCCCGTGAAGGGCGGACGTCTCGCGAATCCACCGGCGGAAATCAAAAAGATGTTCCGTGCGCATCATCCGGAGTTGTCCTGTGCTTCCTGGGCGATCCGATTCGTTGCTTCGCTGGACGGGATCATTACAGTGCTCTCCGGAATGTCGAACCTGGAACAGATGCGGGACAACCTGTCCTATATGAAGAATTTTCGGCCGCTGGACGGGGAGGAACAGGCAATCATCCGGGAGGCCCAGCGCATCCTGGGGCATTCCTCAGCGATCCCGTGCACGGCCTGCAGTTACTGCACCGGGGGGTGCCCGAAGGGGATCCAGATTCCCGAGATCTTCGCAGCGATGAACCGGCAGCTTGGAAACGGGCAGATAGAAGAGGCGCGGGCGGCTTATGAGAAAGCGGCCCTACCGGGGCACCGCGCATCGGACTGCATCGGCTGCCGTCAGTGTGAGCGCGCCTGCCCGCAGCATCTGCCGATCGTGGATCACTTGAAACAGGGCGCGGAGATGTTCGGGGAATAAGCAATTGTACATTGGCACTCTTTCCAGTCATCATATACCTTCAGTATGTCCTTTTCCAGATCGGATAGAAGAATAAAAAGCAGGCCATGTTCTTCCCTAAACTGTTAAAATATTAATGATTTGCCTTTGAACCGATGATAGTTCAGGGGCATTTTCATTATTGGATTGCCTGTTGATTTCCTACTGTGAGTTATTGACATATGGCAATAATGCAAATACAATAGTTATTGACATAAGTCGGAAAGGAGAGCCTATGCCTAGACCACTTCGATGCAGAAGAATCGAGCAGATGCCGGTTTATCGCAGTTTCTCCCCTGATGATGCTATAGCAGTTGAAAGCATCCGGATGACAGTTGACGAATACGAGGCCTTTCGGCTGCTGGATGATGAAGGCCTCACACAGGAAGCATGTGCTGATAGGATGAATGTCTCCCGGACAACGATCACTGCCATCTATGACAGCGCAAGGAAGAAGATTGCAGAGGCGCTTGTGCACGGAAAGCGACTGTTGATTGCGGGAGGCTGCTGTGAGTTTGAACCGGTTGAACTAAAACAGAACATCATGGAGAAAGGAAACAGAACAATGAGAATTGCAGTCACTTATGAAAATGGAGAGATTTTCCAGCATTTCGGACATTCCGTACAGTTCAAACTATATGATTCTGAAGACGGTAAGATCACTGGAAAACAACTGGTGGACACAAACGGAAGCGGACATGGTGCACTGGCCGGTTTCCTGCAGGCAGCAAAAGTGGATGCGCTGATCTGCGGCGGCATTGGCATGGGAGCGCAAATGGCGCTCGCTGATGCCGGGATTAAACTCTACGCCGGTGTTCGGGGATCAGCCGATGAGGCAGCAAAGGCGCTCACGGAAGGTAGGCTGGATTTTGATCCGGACGTCTGTTGCGATCACCATGGGCATCACCACGACGGCAATTGCGGACACGATCACTGTGCAGAGCATCAATGCCACGGGAATTGAGCTATGAGAAAAATAACGCTTGTTTCCCTGACCTCTGAGGACAGAAACCAATTCATTCTGGATAACCAGGAAGCGTTCAATTACGGAGCATTGGAAGAATTCGGTTTCCGGGATGATCATTTTGAAGAGGAAGGCGAAATCATTTCCCGCGAAACGATTGAAGCCTCGATTGACAGCGGAGAGGCCTATCGGATCATGCAGGACGGGCAGCCTGTCGGCGGTGTTGTTATCAAGGCAGACGGTAAGCGGGGCGATCTTGATCTCCTGTTTGTTTCACCCAAAGCGCACAGCAAGGGCATCGGCTATGCAGCGTGGTGCGCTGTGGAACAACTGCACCCGGAAGTGATGATATGGGAAACTGTCACGCCCTACTTTGAAAAACGGAATATTCACTTTTACGTCAATCGGTGTGGTTTCCATATTGTCGAGTTCTTCAACAGCCACCATCCAGATCCCAACGAACCGGATACCGATCATGAAAAAGATGAGCAGTTCCCAGATGGCATGTTTCGGTTCGAGAAGCGGATGAAAGGCTATCGTGAAGCAGATTCCGAATAAAGAAAATGAGGAGTATTAGCAGTACCAGATCGACAAGCTGAATGGCTGCATCCTGGTGCCGGACGGTCTACGTATCATCAGCGCGAGCTGAAAAATGATTCGAAGCGCTTGCCAAATCTGATCGAGCATGATTAAATCTCCATATCCCCCCGGGGGGATATGGAGGTGTTTTATGAGTGGGCATTCTCATCGGCACACGGAAACCAAAATCGTGCTTCACCGTATCTCTCGCGCGGCCGGGCACTTGGAAGCCATTCGGAGGATGGTGGAGGAGGGAAGGGAATGCGGGGGTATCCTGATTCAGCTTGCCGCCGTCCGCTCAGCCATCAACGGCATCGGGAAAATCATCCTTGCCGACCATATGGAACACTGCATCCAGGACGCGCTGGAGCAGGGTGATCATGAGGCGCTGGAGCGTTTCAACGACGCCATCGCGAAATTCCTGAAATAAGAAATGCGGAAAAGGGAGAAGGACGGGCATGAACAAATCGGTTTTTTTCGCGGTCCTGGCGGCAGCGCTGTATGCACTCAATTCGCCGCTTTCAAAGCTGCTGCTTCAGAACGCGCCGCCCACGATGATGGCGGGATTTCTTTATCTCGGCGCCGGGATTGGCATGACGGCAATGGGGCTGCTGCGTAGCCAGACCGGGCTGGGGAAAAAAGAAACGCGGCTGATCCGGAAGGATCTGCCGTTTACGCTGGGTATGATCGCTTTGGACATCGCTGCGCCGATCTTCCTGATGATCGGCTTATCCCGGACGACTGCGGCCAATGTGTCCCTTCTCAACAATTTCGAGATCGTTGCTACGTCCCTGATCGCCAGGGCGGTGTTTAAGGAGCGGATCGGGAAGAGGCTGTGGATCGCGATCGGGCTAATCACGCTGTCCAGCATCCTGCTGTCCGTCGAGGACGCCAGCAGCTTCCAGTTTTCTGTCGGTTCGCTGTTTGTGCTGCTCGCGTGCGTGTGCTGGGGCATGGAGAACAACTGTACCCGGAACCTTTCGCGCAGTGATCCGCTGGAGATCGTTGTGATCAAAGGGTTCGGCTCAGGCATCGGGTCCGTACTTATCGGCCTTGCAGTCGGCGAAAGCCTTCCGACTGCGGCGGACGCGCTGAAGATCCTGCTCCTCGGTTTCGTCGCCTACGGTCTCAGTATCTGGTTCTATGTTTATGCGCAGCGCGATCTGGGCGCCGCGAAGACCAGCGCGTATTACGCAGTAGCGCCATTTATCGGCGTGCTGCTGTCGTTTCTCGTTTTCCGGGAACTCCCGGGCGTCCTGTTCTTCGTTGCGCTTGCAGTCATGATAGTTGGAACATGGATGATTAACCGGGATCAGGAGGACCGGGAATAGCGCCAAGACTGTGGAGACAGCAGCGCACCCCATAGAATTAGGGGAAGTTTCTGAATGTCATCCCTTTTGCCGGAAATATAGTAAGATGAATGGCATGGTCACGAGATCCGTGAGCAAATAGGCGGCGAGCGGAGCAAGGAAGATACCGGAGGGGCCGAAAACCTGCGGAAGCAGGAAGACGGCGGGGATGTAAAAAATCCCTTGGGGAAGAAGCGCCAGAAAGGTAGAACGCCAGGGTAGACCCACGGCCTGAAAGAGGATGTTGACCGAGAAGCCAAAGGGCATGAAGACGAGCCCCACTAGATTGAGGCGAAGGCCGGTGATGCCAAGACCCACTGCCTCTGGATCGATGCCGGAAAAGAGGGAAAGCAGGGCGGGGGCGAAGAAGTATCCCAAGACGGAGATGATGAGAATGAGGGCCTGGTTGAGCAGCAGAGAAAAGCGCCAGGAGGCGCGCACCCGATCGTCCCGTCCGGCCCCGTGGCAGTAGGAATACACGCTCTGCGCCCCTTGGGAAAGCCCCTTGAGAAGTGCAAGCACCACGGCAGACACCTTCGAGACTACGGAGAGCGCAGCGATTAGGGCATCTCCGCCGAAAAGACCAGCAGCCGTGTTCTGTGCGATGGAATACAGGGAACCGATCCCATGGCGGCACAGGGAGGGGGTGCCCGCGACGGTGATGGTTTTAAGAAGCCGGGGAGAAAGCGATACGGCTGCGGGGGTTAGTTTTATTTCACTCTTTCCGAAAAAGAAGAAAGAACAAAGAAGAACAAGGCTCACGCACTGGCTGACGAAGGTGGCGAGGGCGGCTCCGATAATACCCATCTGAAAGACGAAAATGAACAGGGGATCGAGAAAGAGGTTGAGGACCCCGCCGGTTCCGATACCGATCATCGAATAACGGTTTTTCCCCTCGCTGCGTAGGAAGGTGGCGAGAACGACGGAGAGCGCCATGATGGGAAATCCCAAAAGCATGAAACATCCATAGCGCCTCGCATAGGGTAGGATGGTATCAGAACTCCCCAGAAGGCGCATAAGCGGCGATAAAAACAGGAGCCCGAATACGGAAAAGAGGATACTGACAGAGAGGGCGTAAAAACAGGCGGTACTCCCGACCCGGGAGGCCTCCTTCGTTTTTTGGGCGCCAAGCAGCATGCCGATTCGCGTTCCGCCGCCAGTCCCGAAGAGATAGCCTACGGAGTTGATGGCCTCCATGATGGCGAAGCTGACGCCCACGGCCGCTACGGCTTGCGTCCCTAGACGGGAAACAAACCAGGTGTCTGCCATATTGTACAGGGTGGTGATCATCAGGGAGACGACGGAAGGCAGCGCCAGGGAAAGCGTTAACTTCCGGATGGGCGTCTCCGTCATCCGGGTATGCTGGTTCATTTTCATGCCTCCCTGTCAGAGCGGGCGGACAGCGCTCGCCAGAGCGTAGTGCGGCTTATGCCGAGGATCCGCGCGGCTTCCGTTCGGCTCCCGCCGCAGTCCGCGAGCACCCGCAGGAACACGTCTTCCTCGATTTCAGAAAGGGAACGTCCGCGCCAGGGCAGGTCACCCTCCGCATCCGGTTTCTTGCGGTAGACCCGCCGTTCCCGGCGAAGCGCCTCATAGCAGGCGGAGTAGGTGATGTAGGCGGCTCCTGCTTCCGCGGCGAGGGTTTCCAGTACGAGCTTGAACTGGGTGTAATTGGCGGGCCATTCGTAGCGGATGAGGAGCTCCAACGCCCCGGGATCGAAGCCGGCGACGGGATGCTCCAGTGCGGGGGAAAGACTCGACAGGTACAGCCCTGCCAGGCTAGGGATTTCATCCTTGCGGCTGCGCAGGGTTGGAAGGGGTAGCGGGAGGCAGCCGATTCCGGAGGCGAAGGCGCGGGCTGCGGGCGAAAGGGACTGCCCCTCGTCTACCGTATAGGAGAAGATGAGGCGCACGCGCCGGACCAGGTTGGTTTCTTGCACGGCGGAGCGTAGCGCGGGATAGCGGTCTTCCGGAAGGCTTTCCAGGTGCTTGAAGTAGATGACGGCGTCCCGCCCGGAGAGGGGGGAGGTATGGTGCGTGAAGAGAAAGTCCCAGCTGCGTTCGTCCAGCAGGGAGCAGTCGACGACGGTGAAGGGCCTCCGGGTCAGGTCACTGGCGAGATACAGTGCGCGCGCGATCTGCTCCTTGCCTGTGCCGCTCTCCCCCAGGAGGAGCAGTGGCTGGCCAGAGCGGATGAGGGTGGGAATACGCTCCGAGAGCTCTCCCATGGCGCCGCTGATGGAGTAGAAGCTGGCGGTGAAAAGCTCCCGGCACTCCTCAGCGTCCAGCGTTGTGATCCCAGTCCGGCCGACCCGGATGGGCAGCCGGGAAGGTTGGTCCCGGAAGAGAAAAATTGTGTCCCCTTCGAAGACCTCCCGCCGGCATGCGATCTCGTGCAGCTCGTCCGATTCCCGGTGGTAAAAGCGCTGTTCCTGGCTGGGACGCAAGGGGCGCATGTGGCGGCGCATGGCGGAGAGCAGTGCATCCGAAGGCTCCCGCGGCGTGGCTCGCAGGATCTGCCCGCGCTCGTTCAGGACGATGATCGAGGCGGCCTCCCCGGAGAGAAGCAGCCGCTGGAAGGCGTTCTCCCGCCGCATGCGATGGAAGACGCCGCCGATTTCCAGGGCCTCCCGCAGGGCTTCGTGTAGGCTTTCCTCGCCGGAGGCGATGAGGAAGGCGGAAAAGCCTAGTTCCCGCGCGATACGGTGGGTAACGGCGTCGCAGACCACGGCTTGGGAGGCGAGGTTCCGGAGGTGCAGCAGGGTCTCCCGGGCTTCCGCCTCGCTACGCACCGTCAGGATATCATAGCGGTAGCGGAGCAGGTCAGAGAGAAGGTGGGCCGGTTCCGTAACGCCGGGGAAGCCCACGATGGAGCAGCGGCCGGAATAGGTTTCCGCAAGACGGATGGTGCGCAGTACGTCGTATACAGTGACGGCGATCTCGATGACGGGGATCTCCGTGATCTTCCGGATGAGTCCCGCCGTGCCGCCACGGCTCACAATGGCGTCGAATGCTTCCTCCGGCGTAAGCGCGCGTACGATGGTGGCGCCTTCTTCCAGATCGCCGATACGCACGGTCAGGTCGAGGCCGGGGAAACCTTCCGCTGCGTGCAACAGGGCGTTTTTCATGCTTTCATAGGGCGCGACGGCCAGGATACGGATGCGTTCGTCGGTCATAGATTCCTCCCGGTTCCCACTGAACTCTCAATTCTATGCAAGAATAGCACAAAACAGAGCGGGAGGCAATTCCCGCACCAGGGATGTGGCTCCGGACTTCTCTTGCGCGATCTGCGCCGATGCGCTACAATAGCAGAAAAAGAAAAAGGAGAAAGAAAGCATGGACATAGAGATCCTGCTCGCGCTGCAGCGGTTTCGTGAGGGGCCGGGTGGCGCGCTGACGGGCTTTTTCACGAAGATGACCTTCTTAGGTGAAATGAATACGGCCATCGTCGTGCTGGCTGTCGTCTATTGGTGCATTAACCGGGCATTCGGTGCGTTTCTTCTGACAGCCTTCGGAATGAACCGGCTGGT
>JAIKWN010000249.1 GCA_024684665.1 Clostridiales bacterium
TGATCTTCTGACTGTCGGGGAAACGGACGGTCCGGTGGAGCAGACGCTGCGCTATGCCAATCCTGAAGGCACAGAACTGAATATGATGTTTTCCTTTGAGCACAACGACCATCTTTCGGACGGAACCGCTCTCGGGAAATGGAGCGATCACGGCGCGCCGCTGCGGGAAGTCCGCGGATATCTGAACTGGCGGCAGCTTGCGCTGCAGGGGAAAGCCTGGAACACGGTTTATCTGGGAAACCACGATCAGCCCCGCCAGGTCAGCCGATACGGAAACGACAGCGAACTGTTCCGCGCTCGTAGCGCCAAAATGCTGGCTACCCTGATCCTGACCCTGCGCGGGACGCCCTACCTCTATCAGGGCGAGGAACTGGGGATGACCAACATCTACTTTACAGACATCAGCCAGTATCACGACGTGGAGAACCACAATGCCTGGCGGCAGTGGGTGGAGAGCGGTCTGGTGGACGCACAGGATATGCTGCGGTATTTTGCGAGAATCTCCCGCGACAACTGCCGTACGCCCATGCAGTGGAACCGGGAGAAGAACGCCGGATTCACGACCGGGGAACCCTGGATGCCTGTGAATCCCAATTATCTTTTCATCAACGCGGAAGATGAAATGCGGGACCCCGACTCGGTTTTCCATTACTACAGGAAACTGATTTCCCTGAGGCGCAAATATCCCGTACTGGTATACGGCTGGTTTGAGCCTCTTCTTGAGGAGGACGAAAACGTCTGGGCTTATCGCCGCACGCTGGACGGTAAGACCCTGACGATCGCCCTCAACTGGACGGACAAAAAAGTGCCCTGTACTCTCATGGATGAAACGAAAGGGGAGGATTTGATTTCCAATTATCCGACCCACCAGAAAGGCGTCCTTCAGCCATATGAGGCCATCGTCCGGATGAATGGCTGAACTTCATCTTCCTAAACTCAGAGAGCTGCGGAAACGCGGCTCCTTTTCATTAGAAACGCCAGAAACGCCTTTCTTCGAACTCAAGAATCACAGGAATACAGGATGTTTCCGGGGTTTTTATGATTTTTGGCAGGAATGACATTGACACAAAAAACAATGATGCCTATAATGCAATCTGTAGAGACGTGTGCATTTCATGATGCGCAGAAGAGAGGGTCTCTCATGTTTGCAAACAAATGACAGGGAGGAAAAAACATGGCCAAGAAAATGACCGTTGACGGCAACACTGCCGTCAGCCACGTCGCATATGCGTTCAGCGACGTGGCAGCGATCTACCCCATTACGCCGTCTTCTCCGATGGCGGAAGTGGCGGACGACTGGGCAGCGCATGACCGTATGAACCTGTTTGGACAGCGTGTCCGTATCGCGGAGATGCAGTCCGAGGCTGGCGCGGCTGGCGCTGTGCATGGGTCTCTCAAGGCGGGCGCTCTTACGACGACCTTCACGGCGTCCCAGGGCTTGCTCCTCATGATCCCGAACATGTACAAGATCTCCGGTGAACTGCTTCCCTGCGTGTTCCACGTCAGTGCTCGCGCGCTTGCGTATCACGCTCTTTCGATCTTCGGCGACCATTCCGACGTTATGGCGTGTCGTCAGACCGGCTTTGCCATGCTGGCTTCCAACTCTGTCCAGGAAGCCGAGGATATGGCTCTTGTTGCGCATCTTGCAACACTTAAGAGCTGCGTTCCCTTCCTGCATTTCTTCGACGGCTTCCGTACCTCTCACGAGATCCAGAAGATCGACGAGATCGCATATGAGGACATGGCGAAGCTGATGCCTTGGGACAAGGTCGAAGAGTTCCGCGCTCGCGCGCTGAATCCCGATCATCCGCATCTGGGCGGCACCGCGCAGAACCCGGACATCTACTTCCAGGGCCGTGAAGCGGCGAACAAGTATTACCAGGCGACTCCGGCGATCGTTGAAGAAGTCATGGAAGAGGTCGGCAAGCTGACCGGACGTCCGCATAAGCCCTTCGATTATGTTGGCGCGCCCGATGCGGAGTATGTGATCGTTGCCATGGGTTCCGGCTGCGATTCCGCGACCGAAACGGTCAACAAACTAAACGAAATGGGCGAGAAAGTCGGCCTCGTCAGCGTCCACCTCTATCGTCCCTTCTGCGCAAAGCGTTTCGTCGACGCCCTTCCGGCGACGGTGAAAAAGATCGCCGTTCTGGACCGCACCAAGGAATCCGGCTCCCTCGGCGAGCCGCTGTACCTTGACGTTGTCGCTGCTCTCATGGAGCAGGGATGCAAGGTTGAAACCGTCGGCGGCCGTTACGGCCTTGGCTCTAAGGAGTTCACGCCGACGCATGTGAAAGCGGTCTTCGACAACCTGAAGCTGGATGCACCGAAGAACCACTTCACCGTCGGTATTGATGATGATGTGACCTTCACGAGCCTGCCTCTTGGCCCGATCTTCAATGCAGCCCCGGCCGGTGCCATCAGCTGCAAGTTCTACGGCCTTGGTTCCGACGGTACGGTCGGCGCCAACAAGAACTCCATCAAGATCATTGGCGACCATACGGACATGTATGCACAGGCGTATTTTGCCTACGACTCCAAGAAGTCCGGCGGCCTGACCGTGTCCCATCTGCGCTTTGGCAAGACGCCGATCCAGTCCCCGTACCAGATCGACGCTGCGGACTTCACAGCTTGCCACAATCCCGCCTATGTGACACAGTACGATATGCTGTCCACCCTGAAGGACGGTGGCACCTTCCTGCTGAACTGCCAGTGGAAGGACGAAGAGCTTGACGAGCATCTGCCGGCTTCCATGAAGCGCATGCTGGCGGAAAAGCATATCAAATTCTACGCCATCGACGCGATTGACCTGGCGGCGAAAGTCGGCATGGGCAACCGTATCAACACCATTATGCAGGCTGCGTTCTTCAAGCTTGCTGCGGTCATTCCTTACGATCAGGCCGATGAGTACATGAAGGCATATGCCAAGAAGACCTATGGCAAGAAGGGTGACGCGGTTGTAAAGAAGAATTGGGACGCCATCGATATTGCCATCTCCGGCCTCCGCGAGGTCAAGGTGCCTGAAGCCTGGGCGAACGCCACCACTGGCGCAGTTGCTCCGGAAATCAAGGGCGACGAGTACTATCGCGAGTTCATCAAGCCCGTTCTCGCGCAGGAAGGCGACAAGCTGCCCGTATCGAAGATCGCGGCTGATGGCACCTGCCCGACCGGCACGACGAAGTACGAGAAGCGCGGCATCGCGGTGAACGTCCCGTCCTGGGATGTGACCAAGTGCATCCAGTGCAACCAGTGCTCGTTGGTTTGCCCGCATGCGGCGATCCGTCCGTATCTCATCAGCGAAACTGCCGAGAAGCCGGAAAGCTTCGCAACCAAGAAGGCTGTTGGCAAAAACTTCGCAGGTATGCAGTATCGTATCCAGGTCTCTCCGCTGGACTGCACCGGCTGCGGCAACTGCGTAGACGTCTGCCTCGCGAAGGATAAGGCGCTGACCATGGTGCCTCTCGCGACTCAGGCCGCGGAAGAAGCCAACTGGGAGTTTGCCCAGACCATCCCCGAGGTCGATCGTGCGATCCTCAATACGGCGACTCCGAAGGACAGCCAGTTCCTGAAGCCTCTCTTTGAGTTCTCCGGTGCCTGCGCTGGCTGCGGCGAGACCCCGTATGTGAAGCTTGTTACCCAGCTCTTCGGCGACCGCATGATGATCGCGAATGCCACCGGCTGCTCTTCCATCTACGGCGGCAGCGCCCCGACCGTACCGTATACCACGAACGACGAAGGCCGTGGCCCGGCTTGGGCGAACAGCCTGTTCGAAGATAACGCGGAATTTGGTTACGGCATGTTCCTCGCCACCAAGCAGCGCCGCCTGAAACTCGCGGAGCTGGTTGAGAAACTGGCCGAGAAGGAAGCGGACAAGAAAGAAGTCTGTGACGCATGGCTGGCGACCATGGACGACGGTGAGAAGTCCAAGGCAACTTCCGCTGCTCTTTATGAGGCAGTCAAGGCTGGCGATTGCGACCTCTGCAAAGAGATCGCCGGCATGAAGGACCTCATGATCAAGAAGAGCCAGTGGGTCTTTGGTGGCGACGGCTGGGCCTATGACATCGGCTACGGTGGACTAGATCACGTACTTGCCCAGGGCGAGGATGTGAATGTGCTGGTGCTGGATACCGAAGTGTATTCCAACACCGGCGGACAGGCCTCCAAGTCCACGCCGACCGGTTCCATCGCCAAGTTCGCGGCTTCGGGCAAGAAGACCCGCAAGAAGGATCTCGGCATGATGGCCATGTCCTACGGCTATGTGTACGTTGCGACTGTCGCCATGAGCGCGAATCCAGCACAGTTGCTCAAGGCTATGACCGAAGCTGAGGCGTATCCTGGCCCGTCCCTCATCATCGCCTATGCGCCCTGCATCAACCATGGCATCAACATGGCACATGCGCAGATGGAGATCAAGCGCGCGGTGGCCTGCGGATACTGGCCGCTCTATCGCTACAACCCGACGCTGGCTGATGAAGGCAAGAATCCGCTGACCGTGGATAGCAAAGATCCGACCGAGAGCTATCAGGACTTCATCAAGGGCGAGGTCCGCTATGCTTCTCTCGCAAAGCTCTTCCCGGGCAAGGCGGAGGAAGCCTATCGCATCAACGAAGAGGATGCCCGCCGCCGTCTCGAGAATTACAAGAAGATGGCCGAGTAATCTTCCGTAACAAACTGGAAAAGGGGCTGTCTCATGAAAGTGAGGCAGCCCCTTTCACGACGAAAGGACAAACATGCCGAAAACCCGTACGATCTATGTTTGCTCCGCCTGCGGTGCGGAGAGTCCGAAGTGGATGGGCAAATGCCCGGACTGCGGTGCATGGAACACTTATGAAGAAAAAGCGCCGGAACCGGCCGACACTCCTAAAAAAGAAATGAAACAGCGTCCCGGTACTGGAACGCAGGCTATGCGTTTGTCAGAGATCCCGGAAGTAGGTGCACCCCGGACGAGGACTGGTATTGGAGAACTGGATCGGGTTTTGGGCGGGGGCGTGGTGGAAGGCTCTCTTATACTCTTTGGAGGCGATCCGGGCATAGGAAAATCCACCCTGCTGCTCCAGGTTTCTGAAAACCTGGCCTCTGCGGGCAAACGAGTGTTGTACGTTTCCGGAGAGGAAAGCGCGCGGCAGATCCGCATGCGGGCAAAGCGCCTTTCCGCCTCTTCCGAAAACCTCTTGGTTTTAAGTGAAAACGCAGTGGACAACATCGAGGAGCGTTGTCGAGAGATTCAGCCGGAATACCTAGTGGTGGATTCTATCCAGACCATGTACCGCCCGGACATGGCCAGCGCACCTGGCAGCGTTTCCCAGGTGCGGGAATGTACGGGTGTCTTCATGCGCATGGCAAAAGGTGAGGGCATTGCCGTATTTCTCGTAGGACACGTTACAAAAGAAGGCGCGATCGCGGGTCCACGGGTTTTAGAACACATGGTGGACGCAGTGCTGTATTTCGAGGGCGACAGGCAGCATGATTACCGGATTCTGAGGGCCGTAAAAAACCGCTTCGGATCTGTGAATGAAGTAGGCCTTTTTGAAATGCGGGAAACCGGCATGATCGCAGTGGAGAATCCATCGGAGATGCTTCTCTCCGAAAGGGCGAGAAATGTGCCCGGCTCCTGTGTACATTGTGCCCTGGAGGGTTCCCGGCCCCTCCTTGTGGACATTCAGGCGCTTGCAGTGCGCACAGCTTTCGGAACGCCGAGAAGGATGGCGAATGGCTTTGATGGAGGAAGACTGGCGCTTCTCCTCGCCGTCCTCGAAAAGCGCGCAGGCCTCCTCGCCGGCGGATGTGATGTGTACATCAACGTGGCGGGCGGCATGGAAATGGGGGAACCGGCTGCGGATCTCTCCGTCTGTGCAGCAATTGCTTCCGCCCTCCGGGAAATTGCGATCCCACCTGACTGGGCGGCTTTCGGAGAAGTTGGACTTGCCGGTGAGCTGCGGGCGGTTCCCCAGGCGGAACGACGGGTTTCGGAGTGTATCCGTTTGGGATTTACAAACATCGTGCTCCCCCGGGCAAACGCGAAAAGGATCATCAAGCCGGAGGGTGTGCGCGTATATGGCGCCGACACGCTTTCGGAGGCCATTACAATTCTGCTTGGATAAAAGGAGCACGTTGAATGTTGGATATCGTTTTCTGTGGATGACGCTGTATGAGATTGCTTGGTTTTTCCGATCTATTCTTTTCTTGGATGGGTGATTGAGGTTGCTTTCCATGTTGTAAGCGTCGGGAAAATCATCAACAGGGGATTTCTCTGCGGCTCGGTTTGCTCCAAATACGGATTTGGCGTCCTGTCCATCTTTGCGCTCGTAGATGAGGCCGCAGCAAGAAAAGGAATATCGCCCGGCGAAATGCCGCTTCTTACGCTCTTCATTGCGTGGACAGTTCTCGCCACGACGGTGGAACTCATCGGCGGGGCTTTGCTTGATTGACTGTTTCACGCAAGATGGTGGGACTACTCAAAAAGCCTTTCAATTTCAATGGCTATATCTGCCCGGCATTTTCCCTTATCTGGGGCATGGCTATTACCTTCGTCGTTCAGGACCTGCAGGGATCGTTGGAGCGAATCTCATCGTCGACAATTCCGGAGCGCATCGAAATTCCTGTGCTCGCGGCTCGGTATTAGCTCCTCGCAGCAGACCTTGTAGTGACCGTCCTGTCTGTCTCAAGGCTGAACCGGTAACTGGAAGAGCTGGAGAGAATCCGCGATTCCATGCGCACGGTCAGTGATGGGATGAGTCGCGTGATCGGAGAGGGAACTTTCAAGCGGTTGAGAGCGCTCAAAAAGGAAAAGACCGCCTGGAAAAGGCAGAGCAGCGTGGCCGGGAGCGCTTAGAGCAGGGCAAAGAACGCCTCACTGCGGAGGCGGAACGGAGAAGGATACAGCTGGAACAGCGGCAGGAGGCTATCCTGAGCGGCTCCAGCGCGGGAGGCCGTTTGGCACAGGCGCATCCTGCGGGGAGTACCGGAACTGCGTCATGTACGTTTCGGGGAAGCGCTTCAGCTCTTGCAGCGACGGATGAACGGAACTGCTGTAGGGGTCTCCGCAACCGTCAGCGAACCGGAAAATCAAAATACGTCTGGGGATACGGTTCCTCCCGGAGAGTAAAATGCCACCATTCGCCGTCATATGGTTCAAAACCGCCTGCTTCCATTGCTTCACGCAGGAGGCGGCGATTTTCTTTCGACTCCGACGTCAGGCTTTGAGCACCGTAATGGGAGCACTCTGAAAAGAGATCGAAGCCGCCGCCCATATCGAGTTCCCCGCCCGTTTCCATTGAAAGCAGAGTAAGATCTACGGTACTTCCCCGCGTGTGTCCGGAGTGCTTCGCGATGAAACCTAAACGGAAGAGTTTGCGTTTGTCGACTCCCGGATAGAACCAGCGCTCCATGCGCGTATCCTTTATGTCTTCCGCCCATCGGACGAAATGGTCAACGGAGCGCTGCGGTCGGTAGGCGTCCCAGATCTTGAGACGGTAACCTTGCGCGATCATAAGATTGCTGACATTTGCAAGCGCCGCTGCCGCCTCCCTTGTTAGGATAGCTATGGGTGCTTCATATCCGTCGACGCGCGCACCGACGAAGTTGAAAGTGGAAAAATAGCGCATCTCGAGGATAACGTCGGGGCAGACGTCGGTGACCTTCACAAAACCGGAAGTGTCAGAAGAAACTTCATACTCCATAGAAGAACCTCCTCACAGAAATTGATAATTCTGAGTTATCATAGAAGAATAAGAGAATCTTACTCTGTAAACAGCTGTGATGTCAATCCGAATGGAGATCGCTCTTTCTGAAGAAAAGCTGATTCTTAAACTGAATACAAATATCGCAACCGCAAAAAGATCCCGCGCTACTCCGGGACCCCGGAAAAGTGCGGGATTTTTTCACAATTATGATCGGCCGCAATCAGGAGACCGTGTACTCCGATTCTGCCTCCGCGGTGAGGGTATCGTCTTCACGGTCGACGACGATCTCCGTGTGGGGAGCCAGATTGTCGCCAATGATCTTCCTTGCGATGAGCGTCTCCACGTTGCGTTGCAGGTAGCGCTTGAGGGGCCTCGCACCGTATACCGGGTCGTAACCTTGTTCCACGATGAGTGCGCGGGCTGCTGGGGTCAGACGCATGGAGAGTTGCTTTGCCGCGAGCCTGCGGTTCAGATCGTTTACCTGCAGGTCGACGATACGGTCGATCTCGTCGCGCGTGAGCGGCTTGTAGAAGACGATCTCATCTAGCCGGTTCAGGAATTCTGGTCGGAACTGGGTCTTCAGCATGCTCTCGACCTGTTTGCGCGCCTCTTCCGTGATCTGTCCGTTTCCGTCAATTCCTTCCAGGATGAAGGAGGAACCCAAATTGGAGGTCAGGATGATAATGGTGTTCTTGAAATCCACCGTCCGGCCCTGGGAGTCGGTAATACGACCGTCGTCCAGCACTTGGAGCAGGACGTTAAATACATCCGGATGCGCCTTTTCCACTTCATCGAAGAGGATGACGGTGTAGGGACGGCGGCGTACGGCTTCGGTCAGCTGTCCGCCTTCGTCATAGCCCACATATCCAGGAGGTGCTCCGATCAGGCGGGAGACGCTGTGTTTCTCCATGTATTCGCTCATGTCGATGCGAACCATATTCTTTTCGTCGTCGAAAAGCTGCTCGGCGAGCGCCTTTGCGAGTTCCGTCTTGCCGACGCCCGTGGGGCCGAGAAACAGGAAGGACCCGATAGGCCTGCCGGGATTCTGGATGCCGGCGCGGCTGCGAAGGATCGCGTCGCAGACCTTAGAGACCGCTTCGTCCTGCCCAATGACCCGGGCATGAATGGCCTCTTCCATGTGCAGGAGCTTCTCCCGTTCGCCTTCCATTAGCTTCGAAACCGGGATACCCGTCCAGCGGGCGATGATCCGAGCAATTTCCTCTTCTGTCACCTTGTCGCGCAGGAGAGAATGGTCGCTCTTCGCTTCTTCGGCGATGCGCTCCTGCTCGGTCAATTCCTTCTGCAGCTGTGGCAGCTTACCGTATTTCAGTTCCGCAGCGCGGTTCAGATCGTAATTGCGCTCTGCTTTTGCAATCTCACCGCCAATCTGCTCGATTTCCTCACGCAGCTTCTGCACCTTGCCGATGGAATCCTTTTCCGCTTCCCAGCGGGATTTCATGGAGGAGAACCGATCGCGCAGATCCGCGAGCTCTTTCTGCAGATGGGAAAGACGGTCACGGGAGAGCTCGTCCTCTTCCTTCTTGAGTGCAGCTTCTTCGATTTCAAGCTGCATGATCTGCCTCCGGACATCGTCCAGTTCCTGCGGCATAGAATCCATTTCGGTGCGGATCGTTGCACAGGCCTCGTCCACGAGGTCGATGGCTTTATCGGGGAGGAACCGGTCGGATATGTAGCGATCCGACAACGTAGCGGCAGCGATCAGCGCCTGATCCTGGATCTTGACACCATGGAATACTTCATAACGCTCCTTAATGCCGCGCAAAATACTGATTGTATCTTCGACCGTCGGTTCATCGACCATGACGGGCTGGAAACGTCGTTCAAGAGCGGCATCTTTTTCGATATATTTACGGTATTCGTTCAGTGTTGTTGCGCCGATGCAATGCAGCTCGCCACGCGCAAGCATGGGCTTCAAGAGGTTGCCTGCGTCCATGCTGCCCTCGGTTTTACCTGCGCCGACAATGGTGTGCAGCTCATCAATGAAGAGGATGATCTTTCCGTCGCTGCCCTTTACTTCGTTTAACACGGCTTTCAGGCGCTCTTCAAACTCACCGCGGTATTTCGCGCCGGCAATCAGCGCACCCATATCAAGGGAGAAGATTGTCCTGTCCTTCAGACTGTCCGGTACGTCTCCGCGCACGATGCGCTGTGCCAATCCTTCGGCAATGGCCGTCTTGCCGACGCCCGGCTCACCGATCAACACCGGGTTATTCTTCGTCTTGCGTGAAAGGATTCGGATGGTGTTGCGGATCTCAGCATCCCTGCCGATGACGGGATCAAGCTTGTTCTGACGCGCCAGCTCCACAAGATCCTGCCCGTATTTTTTCAGCACGTCATAGGTGGATTCGGGGTCCTGGCTTGTCACCTTCTGATTGCCGCGTACGGACTGCAGCGCAGTCAGGAAAGCATCACGGCGTACAGGGTACGAGGAAAGAATCTGTCGGAGCGCGTAATCCGGCTTATTCAGCAGGGCGAGAAAGAGATGCTCGACGGAGATGTACTCGTCGCCCATCTTTCGCATTTCTTCCTCCGCTCCGTTCAAAACAGAGGAAAAAGCTGCGGAAAAGCCGGGCTGCTGCGCGGCACCGGCGATTTTCGGCAAGCGGGAAAGTGCATCTGCGGTCTGCCGCGTCATGCCGGCAGCATCAATGCTCATTTTCCCGAGCAGGGAGGGGATCAGTCCTTCTTCTTGGGAGAGGAGCGCATAGAAAAGATGGAGCGGCTCGATTTGGCTGTTGCCATGCTCGATGGCAGCTTGCTGTGATGCCTGAAGGGATTCTAAAGCTTTTTCAGTCAAACGGTTCGTGTCCATAGGAACACCCCCTTTTCATACTTCTGTTAGTCTTACAACAAACGCATTATATCATAGTCAAAGATAGTCAGTAAATATTTAAAACATACAGCGATTTAATAAAATAAATGAACAGTTTGCACATACGCATTCAGATCGGTTTCTTTTACATCTCAAAAGGCACGGCATGAATCATGCCGTGCCAGATGGAATTCAGAAGAATCTGTCAGATTGTGTTCTGGTCGCTCATGAGGTCGGTGAGAACCGCATCCTTGACTTCAGACAGAGTGGTCTCGCGGATCTTCTTACGAAGCGGTAGCACTGCACGTGGCGAAACAGAAAGCTCGTCGATGCCGATCGAGAGGAAGGTGTCCGTCAAATCCAGGTCAGCACCCAGCTCGCCGCAGATACCTACCCAAATGCCATGCTTGTGTGCATTCTCGCAGACCATCTTGAGCAGGCGGAGCACGGCTGGATGATGCGGATTGAAAAAGCGTCCGAGATCCGCGTTCTGCCGGTCGCAGGCGAGGGTATACTGCGTAAGGTCATTTGTGCCGCAGGAGAAGAAGTCAACTTCCCGTGCCAGGCGGTCGCTCATGACGGCGGCCGCCGGCGTCTCGATCATGATGCCGACTTCCACATCCGGTGAGAAGGGGATACCTTCTGCGGTCAGTTCCGTTTTTACGCGTTCGCACATCTTCTTGGCTTCCTTCACTTCCCAGACAGAAGTTACCATCGGGAACATGATACCCAGTTTGCCGAAAGCAGAGGCACGGTAAAGTGCGCGTAGCTGAGTGTGGAAGATTTCTGGGCGGGAAAGGCAGATGCGAAGCGCACGGTTGCCCATGGCCGGATTTTCTTCCTTAGGAAGATTGAAGTAATCGATCTGCTTATCTGCGCCGATGTCCAGCGTCCGGATGACGACCTCGCGGCCGTCCATGTCAGAGAGCACTTTTTTATAAGCTTCGAACTGGTAATCCTCGGAGGGATAGTCATCGCAGTTCAGATACAGGAATTCAGAGCGGAAGAGGCCGATACCACCGCCATCGTTGGCGAGCACGGCGGGAACATCGTCCGGACTGCCGATGTTGCAGTAAACCCGCATCTGGCGGCCGTCCTTCGTGACGTTTGGCTGCCCCTTGAGCTGCTCCAGCATTTCGCGCAGACGGCGCTGTTCCTGTTGCTTTGCGAGCAGGCGCGCGCGTGTTTCTTCGTCAGCGTCCACAACCACATTTCCTGTTGCGCCGTCGACGATGACCTCGCGGCCCTCGTATTCCGGCTTCAGCTGGTCGCCCACGCCGATGATTGCGGGAATGCCCATGGTGCGCGCTAGGATGGCTGTGTGGCTGGATCCGCTTCCGCCCTCCGTGATAAAGCCGAGGATTTTGCTCTTATCCAGCTGGACGGTCTCGCTAGGAGCGAGATCGTCTGCCGCAAGGATGACGGGCACAGGGGAGTCGATGCCGCCCTGGACGACGCCGGTCAGCGCGGAGATGATGCGCGCAGAGACGTCCTTTACGTCCGCCGCGCGGGCCTGGAAGTATGAATCTTCCATCTGCGCGAACATCTCGGCAAACTGGGCGGCGGTATCCGTGACGGCAGCCTCAGCATTCAACAGGGAATCGCGGATCAGCCCTTCAATGGCTTCTTCGTAATCGAGATCTTCCGCCATCAGCTGATGCGTCTCAAAGAGTAGCGCAGCTTCGTCACCCGCTTCCTTGCGGGCTTTTTCGGCAAGCTCGCCCAGCTGCTCAATACACTTGGCCTGAGCGTCTTTGAAGCGCCGCCACTCCGCACCGGCATCTTTAATTTCAAAACGGCGGATGGTGCTTTTCGCACGCTGGTAGTAGTAGAGAGGGCCCATGGCCACCCCGGTGGAAACGCCCTTGCCCTGAATGGAAATCATGGTCAGTGTCCTCCTTATTCCGAATGAAAAGGACGGCCGCGGAGACGGCCGTCCGTAGATCAGAAGTTCGCTTTGAAGAAGTCTTCGATCGCGGCGGCTGCGGCGTCTTCATCCGCGCCTTCGATAGAGACCTTCACGGTGTCACCCTGCTTGATACCCATGCCCATGAGCGCCATAAGCTTGAGAGCATTGACGGCCTTATCACCCTTTGCGACCGTAACGGTGGAAGCAAATTTCTTGATTTCCTTGACAAGGATTCCGGCCGGACGGGCGTGGATGCCTACGGGATCGGTGATGGTGTACTCAAAAGTCTTCATACTGGTTCCTCCTGTTAATTATGTTTCCGCTTGCGCGGGAGTAGCAGATTCATGGGTCATTTCGCGCCGCACTCCATACCTTCCAGGTCATCGGAGTTAGTCATAAGGACGGCGACCGTGTCACTGTAGCCGGCGGCCTTGATCTTCTCGCGGGAGAAGCGGATGAGAGGCTGGCCAACCTTAACGGCATCGCCTTCCTTCACGAGGCAAGTGAAGCCGTCACCGTTCATCTGGACTGTGTCCACACCGACGTGAATAAGGAGCTCCATGCCGTTCCCTTCGATACCGACTGCATGATGGCTTTCGGCTACGGAAGAAATGGTGCCGTCAAATGGGGCAACCACGACTTCGGCGCTCGGCTGAACGCCTACGCCGTCGCCCAGAACGCCGGAAGCGAA
>JAIKWN010000251.1 GCA_024684665.1 Clostridiales bacterium
GCGGCTCACGGGAACCTGCTTCCCCTCAATCATCGAGAGGACCTTCTCGTAGAAGCCTTTCGCCTCCGCGGGATTGCCCCTGTTCATGTTGACCGTGCCCAGCATGACGGTGACGTCGGGGTCGTCCGGATAGAGCGCGTCTGCTTTCCGGAAGATCTCCAGCGCCTTGTCGGTAAGGTCAAGCCGCGAGTAGCACCGGCCGAGGTAGAAGAGAACGGAATAGTTCTCCGGGGCGAGCGGCAGCGCCCTGCTCAGACACAGGAGCTCGTTCTGGAGGTCTTTGTTCGCGGAGTGTTCTTCCGCCTGTTTCAGCAGCACCGCGACCCTGACGTCCGCAGGCGCGTCTTCCTCCGGGGCAATCGGCGCGTCGGTGTATGATTTTGTCCCGCAATGCTCGCAGAGGTACACGCCGGGCCGCAGTTCCTTCAGCTGGTTGCTGCCGCAGGCGGAGCATACGCCGGTGCGGAAGACGGATTTCGCCGCCTGCTCGGGAGCCGCAGACGAATGGCCGCTCACTTTTTTCCCGCAGGACGGGCAGAAACTGGCGCCGTCGGGAAGCTGGCCTCCGCAGTGAATACAGAACATGGTGGATCCTCCTGAATGAATTCCGGGTTGCCGGGTTGGAGTATACCATAAATCCCGGGCTTTCGGAAGATGCTTTGTTTCACGGCCGCACAAAAGAGCGCCTCCCCGCGATGGCGGGGAGGCGCTCTGACGGTATTCGGGATTCAGTGTTCGGCCGGCCGTCTTTCCCGGATGATCATCACCAGGGCGGAAAAGGCACTTCCGACGCTGTTTCTGCCATCGTTTCACATTCGCGACAACCTGCTGATGATTGAATCGGCTCTTGCTACTGCCGGTATTTTCGTATATACTGTTTTTATTGATTTTTTTCAGCAGTTTAAGTTGAAATATCGCCCTGATATACGGACTTATTCCGGAGAAAAGACAGGGAGAGCTGTTCTTTTCGGATGCGTCCTCAGGACAGAAAACAGATGGGAGGAGTACGGATCGTGAGTGATTCCAATGAGCCGGAAAAGAAGAAATCGCTTGATACGATCTATATGCAGAACAGGCTGAAGGGAGACTCGTTCCCGCAGGACTGGGAAGAGTTCCTGGATGAAGATATCAGAAAGTTTTTTGATGAGCTTCTGGAGAAGACCGGGCAGAAAAAGGGAGACGTCATCAGAAAGGCAAATCTGTCGCGCACGTACGGATATCAGCTTATGGAAGGGCGCCGAAAAGGAAAACGCGACTATTATTTCCTGATCGCACTGGCCATGTCGCTGGATCTGAAAACCACGCAGAGAATGCTTTCGGTCACGCAGTGCGGCCCGCTTCATCCGCTGATTAAGCGTGACGCCGCGGTCATTTTCGCAATTAATCACGGCTATGATGTCCTGCAGACTTACTCGTTCATGACTTCCCTCGGCCTCGCGCCGCTTGACGACGGGGCGGAAAACGGATAAACGGAAATTGTAAGCAATGTGCATACAAATATCGGCCGCATCTGTGCTATGATCCCCGCAGAAACGGAAAGGCCGAAAGAGGATTCAATGGAATCGGAGGTTTGAAATGACTGGTAGAAACAGATATACAAAGGCAGTAATCTCCCTGCTGATCACGGCGGCCATGTTTTTGAGTGGCTGCGGATCAAAGAAAATCGCGCCATTATCTGAGAGCATCTCCGCCGTTTCGGGCGCGGCTGGATTTCTTGCCGCGAAGGTCGAGGAGAGCGGGGGCTTTATTGCAAGCGACGCGCAGAGAGAAAAAGCCTCTGATTACGCATATCTTTATGACAACGCGCTCGCCGCGGTGGTGCTGGCCCGTGCCGGCGCGCAGGAACATGCGGAAACCATAGCGGATGCGATCGTGTTCGCACAGACGCATGACCGGACCTTCAGCGACGGAAGACTCCGGAACACATACAACAGCGGTGATCCGGAAAGCGACTCCGGACGCTCGATAGCGGCCGGAAAAGTGACAATCCGCATTCCCGGCTTCTGGCAGAACGGACGCTGGCAGGAAGACGCCTATACCGTGTCGACTTCAACGGGCAATATGGCATGGTCTATCCTTGCACTGTGTGCCGCGGCGGAGAACGCTTCGGAGGAAAAACGCGCGGAGTATCTCGAAACGGCCTCGCGCGCCGCGGATTTTGTACTCACACTGAAATCGGAAAACGGCGGGTTCACTGCCGGGTATGAAGGCTGGGATGATGCGCAGGTCAAAGCCACGTATCAGTCCACAGAGCATAACATCGACCTTTACAGCGCCTTTTCCGCACTCTCCGGCGCGCTGTCCGCAACCGACTCGGTAAAAGCCTCGGAATACAAAAACGCCGCGGAGTATGCGAAGGAATTCGTCCTCTCCATGTACGACAGCAGTCTCCACTGCTTTTATACCGGCACGGAGAACAACGGGAAAACGGTCAGCGACGGGGTCATCCCCTTGAATACCAACAGCCTTGCCGTGCTCGCGCTGGGGGCCGGACTGACCGATGCCGACCAGGTTCTCTCATTTGTGGAAGAGCGGATGGCTGTAGGCGACGGATATGACTTCAGCGCGGGGGATCTGGACGGAATCTGGAATGAAGGTACCGCACAGATGGCGTTGTGCTACTTCCTGTCCGGCAACACCGAGAAATACGACCGGATCATGGCGTATCTGAAGACCCAGACAGGCAAGGACGGAAGCATCCCCGCCGCGGACAGAGACGGCCTTTCCACCGGCTTTGTTATGTCGGGCTCAGACGTGCTCTGGGAATACAACAACGGGCAGAGCATCGGGGCAACAGCCTGGCTGGCTTTTGCGCAGCTGGGTGTGAACCCCTTCGTGTTCAGCGCAGCCTGAACGGCTGACCGGATTCGCTTTCTGGTTCCGCAGGGAGTCGGGAACCCCTGCAAAGGTACAGTACCAAACAGATCGCGCGGAATCCGGCGGCAGTTGTCCGCCGAACGCCCGCGTTGAGGTTGGAGCAGATTATGAAGGCAAGACAGGAGCACAGGAAAAGACGGATCCCCGAAGCGCTCGGCAACCGGGCCTGCGGGGTGTGGCTCTATATCGTCGTTCTCGCTGTTGACGCCGTTGCGCACGCGGTTCTTTTCTTCTCGTACGGGATGACGCTTTTGAGCGCGCTTCGGCTGTTCTTTTCTTTTATCTTTTTCATTTACCCGCTGTGTTATCTGGCTGACGTGCTTTGGTCTCTTCATCCTTCTGTCCGAAGGATCCTTTCCGGAGAGATCGCGATCAACCGGAAATACTATATGAACTCGGTCCGGAAGGAGATCGCGAGGGACGCGCTTCTTCCGGTGACCATCAGCGTTCCGGTCTATACGGAAAGCAACGATATCATTTTCCACACGTTTCTGAAAAGTCTGGAGGCGGTACGCCGCTACCGCGAATTCAGCGGTGCGGAAGCCAATGTGGTCGTATCGGACGACGGTCTCGCTCCCCTGCTGGGGGGACGCTG
>JAIKWN010000257.1 GCA_024684665.1 Clostridiales bacterium
TTCCCGGATCACGTTAGCTGGAAGAACAGGGTAGAGGGAGGGCATTTGCCCTCGCCTCTCCCGTTGCGCCGTTCGTTACGGCGCTGGGTCACATGGTTTCAAAGTGTTCCCCGGGGAACAGGAGAGAGGATCGACCAACCGGTCGGTTCTCTTTTTAATCTGGGGAGGATTTAGCGGACCGGCAGAGGGCTGAAACCCGGGCTGTTTCACTCACAGGAGGAGATTCCGGGGCCGGGCATCCGGAAGGCTATCCGAAGGTTTCAAAATCCGAAGACGTTTTCTCGGACAGCACGGAACTGAAAAAGGACCCGCCTGACTTTAAGATCTTTGAGTCAGGCGGGCTTTGTTTCCTGTCAGGCAGGGGAATCTGTATCCATGCGTCCCGTAAAGGAAGGACGGACCGTCATGGCAGTCCGGTCATCTCGTCCACATTGAGGATTTCCATCGCGTCTCCGTCCGCACCAGTCACTTTCACGTTGTTCATGGTGAGCTTTTTGACATTGTTCACGTAAATGCCCCTGCGGGTGCATTTGTCGACGCCTGCCATCATGGCAGGATATTCCGGTACTGGATTCTCGGCAAAATCGATCGAGACATTTTCAAATGTCACTTCCTCGATCTTTGCTTCCGGCAGACCATAGATAAAGCTTGCCGCGGCGTGGCAGTCATGCGCTTCAATATTGCGGAAGGTGAGCTGGCGAATCCTCGGGGTGCGCTCGTCCACGGGCAGCGGTTCCTTGCAGCTTACATATTCGGAACGCCCGTCCGGGTCGCAGCACCAGTAATAGGAATTGACGACGAACGGCGTCAGCACGTTTTTCATCCTGATATTCTCAAAAACAATGTTCTCGATGACTGAGTCCTCGCCGCGTCCCCTGCGGGTCTTGATGCGCAGCCCCCTGTCCGTGGCCTCAAAGATGCAGTCCCGGCAGACGAGGTTTTTGACACCGGCCGCCGTCTCGCTTCCTAGCGTCACGGAGCCGTGCCCGTAGCGCATATAGCATTGGCGAATCTCCACATTCTGGGACGCGACCTTGTATTTATGGCCCATATAGTATTTGCCGGATTTCATGGCGATACAGTCATCGCCGAGAGAGAACAGCATGCCGACGACTTCCAGCCCGTTGACGGATTCCGGATCCATGCCGTCGGTATTGGGGGAAACCTTCGGACAGATGACGCTCATGCCGATCCAGCGGGTATTGTTGGAAAAATAGGGATGCAGGTTCCAGGCCGGGCCGTTCTTCACGGTGAGACCCTCGACTGTCACGTTTTCGCAGTGGTTGAGGAAGATTACACGCGGACGGAATGCGCCGCCAACGGGCAGCCGACCGTCGCCCTCCCACCAGTTCTCAAAGCTGGCATTGCCTTCGATAACGCCTCGGCCCGTGATGACTACGTTGCTCACATGGAGCCCCGTAATGATGGAGGCGAACATGTTCAGCGGATTGCCTTCCCAGGTTCCGAGGTTGTATTCCTGCGTCTCGTCATAGCTTTCAACGAGGCCGGGAAGGATCGGGAACTTCGAGCGATCCGTATAGGCGGAAAGAACAGCGCCTTCGTCCAGATCAATCGTCACATCGCTCTTGAGGAAGAGGGTGGAGACCCTGTAAACGCCCTTCGGGATGAGCACGCGGCTGTCCTTCGGGCAGGCATTGATCGCCGCCTGAATAAAGAGCGTGTCATCGTGCTCGCCGTCGCCCTTCGCACCGAATCTTCGGACATTCAGGGTCACAAACTCGTAATCCGTTCTGAATGCCTGGACCGCGGAACGCCCCTTCGTGTTTTCAAGTGAGATTTCGTAGCCGGTATCCGGCTTCAGGCCGTCCACGGTGCACACTACCTTGTCACTCACGCCCCAGAGCTTTCCATCCAGATAGATCCTGTAGGGTTCGTCCGCGTAGTAGATCCCGCCGTTTATCAGTTCGACGGTTATTTTCCTGGAGGTTTTAAAAATAATCTTGAATTCCATACATGCCCTTCTTTGACACAGGCTGTCGTTCTTTTAAGGGCCTCTTCCGCTGCAGTATGCGCAGAAGAGGTGAGAAGGGGAAGCGCTTCGCGTCAGCCTTTGACAGCGCCGGCGGAAATCCCCTCGACGAATTCATCCTGCGCGAGGAAGAAGACGATCAGGGACGGCAGGATCGTGATGACGGAAAGCGCCAGCACGCGGTTCCACAGGAATCCCGTTTCCGCATCCATGAACAGACGCAGGCCGAGGGATGCCGGGAACTTCTTGGTGGAGTTCACGTAGATCAGCGGACCCATGTAATCGTTGGATGCCCACATGAAGGAGAACAGCGCGGCGGAGACCATCGCCGGGCGAACCATCGGCGCGATGACGTGATAGAGGCGCTGCAGGGAATTGCAGCCGTCGATCTCGGCGGCTTCCTCCAGCTCCTTTGGCACGCTGCGCATGAACTGGGACATCATGAAAACAAAGTAGGTGTCGCAGGCAAAGAATGACGGAACGACCAGCGGCAGATAGCTGTCGATCCAGCCCAGCTTCGTGAAGAGCAGGAACTGCGGGACATTCATAACGACCTGCGGCAGGAACAGTGTCGCAAGCATGAGGCCATACCAGAACTTCTTGCCCCGGAAGTTGAAGCGCGTAAACGCATAGGCTGTCACCAGGGAGGAAAGCACGGTGCCCAGCACCTTCGGCAGGACAAACCTGTATGTGTTGATCATATAATGGCCATACGGGTAGCTCGTACCGTTCCAGCCCTCGATATAGCCCTCCAGCGTAAAGGTCTTCGGGATGAACCAGATGGAACTGAAGATCTCCGCGTTATTTGCGCGGAAGGATGCGCCGATCATCCAGAGCATCGGATAGAACATCACGATGCCCACGGCGATCAGGATCACATAGCGCAAAACCGTGTTCAGAGTATTCCTCGTCTCTCTTTTCATACTGAACCTCCCGATCAATCGTCACTGTAATAGACCCAGTATTTCTGGGAGATGAAGGAAACGGCCGTTAAGCCTGCGACGATGATGAACAGCATCCAGGCCATTGCGCTGGCCAGCCCCATCTTATACGTCTTGAATGCGTTCTGATAGATCAGGATGGAGATGAGCGTCGTGGAACCCTGCGGGCCGCCGTTGGTGATGACGAACGGGCCGTTGAATTCCTGGAACGCCTGGCAGAGCTGGGTAACGAAATTGAAGAAGATAACGGGGGAGATCAGCGGAATCGTGATCTGCAGGAACTGCCGTGGCTTGCTGCAGCCATCGATATCAGCCGCCTCATAGAGGTCCCCTGGCACGCCCTTGAGCGCTGCGAGGAAGACGACCATCGCGGAGCCGAACTGCCAGACGCGCAGAAGGCTGATGACAAACAGCGCATGATCCTTGCTGCCCAGCCAGTTGACCGGCGTCAGGCCGAACACGCCCAGTATCATATTGATCAGACCTTCGTTCTGGAAGAGAAACTGCCAGAGCACAGCGATCGCCACAGAACCGCCCAGGATAGACGGGATGTAGTAAATGGTGCGGAAGAAGTTGATGCCCCTGATCTTGAAATTCAGGAGGTATGCGATGAACAGCGCAAAGACCAGCTTGAGCGGTACGGTCATAAACGCGTAATGGAAGGTTACCTGGAAGGACTTCACATATTTCGCAGTGCGCAGGATATCCTGGAAATTCTTGAAGCCGATGAACATCAGGTTATCCTTAAAGAGGTTATAGTTGGTCAGGCTGTAATACGCGGAGGACAAAAACGGATAGAGCTTGAAAACAAGGAATCCGATCAGCCACGGGAGCAGATACAGATAGCCTGTATTGTGCTTCAGGGCTTTTCTCAGATCATAGGGTTGTCTGTTCATGCGCTCATTCCTTTCTGCGCGGCATCCTGCTGCCTCAGCTTGAGAAGCTCGCCATACGCGAGAGCCGTCGCGCCGACGCCCTTGACCTCGTCGCTCACAATGGGCTCGGAAAGATAGTAGGCAATGCTGCCGTCGCGCTCGTCCCTGGGTCCAAGACCGGCAACGAGGCAGATATCCCTGAGATGCGTTTCCCCATTTTCGGTTACGAGCTTCTGGCGAAGCAGCTCGGACAGGATCTCCTCGCCGACGGGCCTGTACTTCTCCTCATGAAGAACGCCGAGACGGACGCCCTTCAGAATCGAGTAGGCGATCATTGCCGTACCGGAGGTTTCGAGGTAATTGCCCGGCTCGTCCGGCAGCGCGATCAGCTGGTAGAAGAGCTTCGACTGAGGATCCTGATAGGGGAGGACCCCGCGCAGCGCTTCTTTGAACCAGTCGGCATACTGCTTGTGCTGTTCAAAGACCTCCTCCGAGGAAATCTCATACAAATCGATCAGTGCCATCAGATGCCAGCCGATGGAGCGGAGCCAGAAATTATGGGAAAGCCCGGTCTCCTTATCGCACCAGATCATGACCTTCTTCTCGTCGTAGGCATGATAGTACAGCTTCGTAACATCGTCGTACATGAGCTTCCGGACGTTTTTCATCTGGAAGAAGATGTCGTTGTAGTGTTCCTTTTCGTTGAAGCGGTTTTCATATTCGAGATAAAACGGCAGGGCCATATACAGCCCGTCCAGCCAGATCTGATAGGGATAGATCTCCTTGTGCCAGAAATTGCCCGTAGACGTCCTCGGATGCTTCGACAGCATCTCCATGAGCGTATCCAGCGCTTTTTTGTAGCGCGGCTCCTCCGTTTTCTCGTAGAGATAGAAGAGGACCTTGCCGGAGTTGATCCTGTCAAGATTCCTCTCATTTACATCCAGATAGCGGATCGTCCCGTCCGGCAGGATATAATGATCCATGTGGCGGACAATCATGTCGTAGTAGTACGGATCGCCCGTAACCTCATACATGCCCTTTGCGCCCAGTAGCGTGACACCCGCTTCGTAATTCCATACAGGCTTCGGATGATCCGCAAACTCTCTCAGGTAATTCCTGAAGTACGTTTCAAACATATGCTTCTCCACTTTGAAAAAAAGGAGCCGTGAACAGGTCACGGCTCCCTTTGGTGTTCCGGATTAGTACGGATTCTCCATCTGGACGCGCTCGATCTCGTCCAGCAGATACTGTGCCTGATCAGCCGTGCAGCTATGGTCCGCGCTGATGTTCTCCATGACCTCGTAGTAAACACCGGTGGAGTCCTTCAGCTCAGAGTTTTCGAAATTCGGGTCGAAGCCGAAGTTCGCGACGGCCATGACCGCCTGGTTCGCGGTGTAGGTCAGGTTGCCGTCGAAGATACCCTGCGCAGCGAGGATATCGTTTGCCCTGCTGTTGGCCAGCATGCCGCGCTCGGTGTTCAGGATGGTAATGCCCTCCTCATCGTTGATGAGGTAGTTGAGCAGCTTCGCAGCGGCTTCCTTGTTCTTGGACGCCTCAGTGATGGCAAAGGTCTGGGAGATCTTGGTCAGGCCCGCTTCATACTCGCCGTTGCCGGTGAGGAACGCGCCAAGAACAAACTCCTGACCCGGCTCAAGCGCTTCGCGGAACTTCGCGTTCGCGGAATCCCACTCGTAGAAGCCGGCGTACTTGCCGTTTGCCCAGTTGACGTTCTTTTCGAGGATGGTCGCACCGTCGCCCTGGAGGCGGGAGATGGACGGCAGGACGTGCATATCTTCGAGGCTGCAGATCCAGTCGAGGCCCTCGGTGACTTCTTCCAGAGAATACTGGACCTTGCCGTCCTCAACCCAGTTCTTGCCATACTTGGTCTCGAGATAGTAGAGCATCAGCAGAACGCGCTCGTACTGATACATCGCGAGAGGATAGTAGCCTTCGCCAAGCTTCTCCTCGAAGATCTTGCCGGCAGCATAGAGGTCTTCAAAGGTCTCCGGCAGAGCCAGTCCGGCCTTGTCCCAGGTGGTCTTGTTCCAGAAGAAGCACTTGCCGGTGGTGCCGATCGGCACTGCCTGCTGCTTGCCGGCGACGAAGCACTGCTTCAGGATGCTTTCCGGATAGGCGGAAAGATCGACGCCCAGGGCGGCCACATCAGCCAGCTTGGAGCCGTCCGAAGAGAACTGGTAAATCCAGTTCCAGTTGAACTGCATGAGATCCGGGGCGGTGCCTGCATTCAGCTGGGTCGCGCATTTCTCGGTCCAGCCGTCCCAGGCGCCGTACTCGCACTCGACGACGATGTCCGGGTTCTTCTGCATGAACGCAGCAACGGCCTTCTCGGTGGCCTCGTGACGGCTGTTGCCGCCCCACCAGCTGAAGCGGATGGTGACGGGATCCGCACCGGCAACGGCTGCGATGGACAGAAGCATCACGGCAGCCAGCATAGTGGCGATCCACTTGTTCAGGTTTTTCATTGGGATTTCTCCTTTCGAAAGATAAATTGTCCGGAAGCTTTCGCTCCGGGGTTACATTGGAAATCAGTACAGCACACCCTGCAGCCACATGAACGGCGCCGGGAAGAATGCAAGTACCGCCATGGCGAAAAGGAAGGTCAAGAGCCAGGGAAGCATTTCCTTCGCATATTCGCCAAGAGAGCAGCCGATGATGGAATTGACCGTATACATGGACAGTCCCACTGGCGGCGTGCAGTTGCTCAGCGTGACGACGGTGCACATGATCATGCCGAAATGCACGGGGTCAATGCCGATCTGCTTGATGATGGGCAGCAGGATGGGCGTTAGGATCAGGATCGTCGCCGCGCCCTCCATGAACATGCCGATCACCGTCAGCATGAGGATGATGAGGAGCAGAATTATGCTTGGGGTTTCCGTGATGGAAAGCATGAACCCGGCTACGGTCTGGGGCACGCGGTCCAGCGGTACGCCGTAGCCGAACAGCGCGGACATTGCGATGATGAACATTACCGCGCCGACGTCCTTTGCCGTGTCCTCCAGCGCCTTGAGGAAGGTGCGCAGGTTCAGCTCCTTGTAGACGAACACGCCGACCAGCGCCGCGTAGACGCAGGCGAACGCACCGACCTCGCTTGGCGTAAACAGGCCCATCCGGATGCCGATGAGCAGCATGATCGGGAAGAGCAGCGCCCAGACGCATTCCTTGAAGGCCGACCAGAATTCCTTCGAAGTGACCCTGTTGGTGCGCACGGGCTTATATCCGCGCAGTGTGGAAATGCCCCAGGTGGTCAGCATCATGATGATCATCATGAACAGGCCGACGACCATACCCGTCGTGAAGAGCCTGCCGATGGAGACGTTGCCCGCCGTGCCATAGATGATGAGCGCATTCCCAGGCGGGATCGTCGCGGTGATGAGGCCAGTGAAAGCGATGTTGCAGGCGATAAAGCCCTTCGCGTAGCCCGCCTTTTTCATCTGGTCGCCCAGAAGGCGCGCTTCCATAGCCGCATCCGCAATCGCGGAGCCGGACACGCCGCCCATCATCGTGGAAAGCACGACGCTGGTCTGCGCGTAGCCGCCGCGCATGCGCCCTGTCAGGATTCCGGAGAATTTGGCCAGGCGCTCCGTGGTACCGCCGCAGTTGAGCAGGTTGCCCGCAAAGATGAACAGCGGAACCGCCAGCAGCGCAAAGTTCTGCGCCTGCGTCAGCGGCATCTGCACCATGATCGTCGCCGGAAGATTGAGGTGCTGCAGGAAATACAGCGAACCGGAAATCCCGATAGCATAGGCGATTGGCATGCCGATCACGAGAAAAGCGATAAAGGCGAGAAATACGATCAACATAACGCTCTGTCACTCCGCTCTTTCAAAAACGGGTTCATTTACATCCTGGCAATCTCGGCAGGATCCTCGGATCTGAGGAGCTTTGCCAGGCGTCCGACAGCCGTAACGAGCATGAACACTCCTGTGATCGGCATGCATACCGTCACCCAGGAATAACTGAATCCCTTGACGCCGTTAAATGTGCGGAATCTCGAAGTATAGGTCAGCTTTGCACCGAAATACACGAGGCAGACGAGGAATACGATGATGATGGCATAGACCAGCACGGCGACAGCCTTCTGAGCTTTTACCGGCAGCTTTCTGATAAACGCGTCCAAATTCGCCAGCCTGCCCTCCCGGAAGGCAATGTCGCCGCCCAGGAAGGTTGACCAGGCCAGCATGAACGTGCCCAGGTCGCTTGTCCAGCCAAAGGGATGATTTGCCACGCGGCTGACGGCGCCGAGGAAAATGAACACCGTCATGAGCAGAATGCCTGTCATCGCCAGGATCTTCTCGATCCGGCATACGATTTCATAAACCTTCTTCACAAAGCATCTTCCTATTCAGACTCGAGCGTTCTCAGCTGTTCCGGGAGTTCTGGATCCGGTGGGGGAATTACTTGCCCAGTCCCGTGTAGACTGCTTCTTTCGCCGCGGTGATGCCCATGACCTCGTAAGCCTTCGCACCGGCAGCCTTGAAAGCGTCAACGTTAACCTCGGAGAACGGAACGACGGTCACGCCGGAGGCGATCAGCTGGTCGCGGACGGCATCGGCGTTGTCCTGGATGGACTGGGAAACGGCATAGCCGGCCTTGTCTGCTTCTTCAACGAGGATCTGCTGATACTCTTCCGGCAGGGTGTTGAACCAGTCGGCAGAGCAGACGGAAACGTTGATCAGGTAGATGTGATGGGTCTCGGAGACGACCTTTATAACCTCATTGAGCTGAGCGTTCGCATACGCGGTATAAACGTCCTCAAGGCCGTCGATCGCCTTGGTCTGCGCGGCGGAGTAGATCTCGGAACGGGCGAGGGAAACCGGGGTCGCGCCGATCGCGCGGATGGACTCCTGCCAGATCGGGGCGCCGGCGGTACGCAGCTTCTGACCTGCCAGATCTTCCGGCGTGCGGACTTCCTTGTTGCAGATGACATTGCGATAGCCCTGAATATACGCGAAGGACAGGATCTTGAAGCCGAACTCGTTGACCAGGCGCTGCTCCCACTCCTTGAAGCAGTCGAGATCGCGGACGGCCTTCACTTCGTCCATGTTCTCGAGCATGTACGGCCCGTTGAAGACGGCCAGCTCGGAGACATAGTTGCCAAGGCGGGCGAAGTCGGTGTTGTGGCCGATGTTTGCGCCCATGCGCATCTGCTCCAGGACATCCTCCTCGGCGCCGAGCTGCGCGTTGGCAAACACGTCGATGGTCAGTTCGCCGTTCGTGCGCTCGGAAACCGCGCTCGCCCAGTCGAGGAATGCTTGATGATACGGGTCGTTCTCGGTCAGTGTGTGGCTGAACATGAGGTTGTACTGCGCAGCCAGGGCGTCGGAGCACAGGCACAGCGCGAGCACAAGGGACAGGGCGACAACAAGAACGCTTTTCATTTTCCTACCTCCTGTTTTTCTCCTGTTTTTGGGAAGCTTCACTTCCTTTTTCCAAATTTATATTAAATGAGAGGCTATTTTTCGTCAATAATCTACATTTTGCATTCTAAACTTCTGCACATAATGTAAAAAATTGCGTACCCGGTTTCTTAGTCAAACCATTTATGCAGGAAGGCGAAGGCTTCCCTTGCCGCGGTATCCGGATCCGGCAGCGGGAGGCATTCCACGGAGAGCACGCCGTCGTAGCCGATCCCGCGCAGCGTGTCCGCGACCTGCGCGAATTGAAAGCAGCCCGCTCCGGGATAGTGGCGGTTGTTATCCGCAAAATGCACATGGCCGAGAACGTCCTTCGCGTCCCTGAAGGCGGAGGCAATGTCCGCCTCCTCGATGTTCATATGGAAAATATCCATCAGGGCGCGGGTGTTGACAAGCCCGTAGGCGCCGATTATTTCCGCGATCTGCCGGCCCGTGTTCAGCACGTTGTTCTCATACCGGTTTGTGGCTTCGAGCAGGATGGTTACGCCCTTTTGCCCGGCATAGTCATCGATGCGCCGGAGCGCGCGGCCAAAGATGTCCAGGTGCTTTTTGCGGTCCTGTCCGGGCAGGATGTTGCCCTTGATGCTGCCGATCGTCACGCGCGCGCCAAGCTGCGCGGCGACGTCCACGAAGCGGCAGACCATGCCGTAGATGCGGTCCTGGTTTTCCTCGTTGTCGTCGCAGAGATGCAGGCCGTACTTGCCGTAGATCGTGCCAGTGCCAAGCGTTGCGATGCCGACGCCGGTTTCCCGCATTGCGGAAAGGAGCGCGGGAACATCGAGGACGGAAACATCTGGCACGTGGATCTCAATGGCGTGATAGCCCATTGCACCGGCCTTGCGTAGGTTTCCGCAGAAATCTCCGCTCATGGGGACGGGGGTCGTCGGACTTGATGCCAGGTTTGACGCTACACAGTATTTCATGTTCTCTCCTCTTTCTCAGCTTCCGCTGATGTTTTCAACTGGTCAATGACCGGAAGGCGCAGAAGGATCGACGTTCCCTTCCCCGGCGCGCTGTCGATCTCGAGCCTGTAATTGTCGCCGTAGGAAAGCATCATGCGTTTGTTTACGTTGTAGAGCCCGATATGCCGTCCCCGCTCGGTCTTGCTGGAAGAAAGGCTCTCACGCACATAGGCGAGGCGGGCCGCGTCCATGCCGACGCCGTTGTCTTCCACCAAGATGCAGAGCAGGCCATTTTCCATGGTGATCCGCGTTCTCACCGTGAGCGTCTGTCCCTCCTCGGAGAGACCGTGGTGGATGCTGTTTTCAACGAGAGGCTGCAGAAGGAGCTTCACGACCTGCCTGTCCTTCGTTTCCTCCTCGCATTCGCAGATGTAATCAAAGCGTTCCCCGTAGCGGATTTTCTGGATGGCGATGTAGCTGTCCAGGATCTCCATCTCCCGGCGGATCGTCACAATTTCCTCGCTCGCGTCCAGCGCGTAATGCAGCATGTCGGAAAGGTATTCGATCATATCGCTTGCGTCGTTGCGCCCGCCGGTGAGCGCGATCGTCTTCCACTGAATCGTGCTCATCGTATTGAAAAGGAAATGCGGGTTGAGCTGCGCCTGCAGAGCCTGTAGTTCCAGCAGCTTCGCGTGATGCCTGCGGTCTGCCAGCTGCATCTGCAGGTACTCCTTGTCGAGGAAGGTGTCAACCACGTTGCGGAGCGTCTGGCTGTAGGTCAGGCGCCCGTCCGTTCCGTTCTCTTCGTCGTTTGCGATCAGGCCGCGCTTCGCGCGCTGGATCGAGTGGATGACCCCGGCGATATCCCGGTTGTTCCGCTGCGCGGTCTGGTAGGCAAAGAAGATGCCGAAAAGCATCGTGAGCCCGATCGCAGCAATCAGAATGTTCAGCACCCTGCGAGATACCGCATACAGGCTGCTTTCCGGGGCGAGCCAGATGAGGTGCCATCCGAAGTGCGGCAGCTTTTCCGTCAGGCAGACGTACTTCTTCCCGTCGCGCATGGTGATGCGCTTTTTCTGAATGCCGTCGCGGTTCCAGTCGTCGCCGAACTGATTCCGGACGCCGGTTCCAAGGGCCTGTGCGTCCGGGACCTGCCCGATGTCCGAGCTTTCAAAGAGGAGCCGGCCCGCCTCATCGACGACGCACGCCGACGTTTCCCATTTGTCGTCCGGGCTTTCGAGAAGCTGCGCGATGCGGCTTTCATCGATGTTGAGCACAAGCACGCCGCGGTCCGAACCCGTCGTGCCTCCCGCAAAGATCCGGCAGTAGATCGTCATCAGCTCGCGCTGTGAGCCGTCCTCCTGCGTGACCATGCGTGTCTCGTTCCACGTCCTCTCAAACATGCCCGCGTTCAGATAGCTCTGATACCATCCGATGTCCGTGCTTTCGCTCAGGTTGGTCAGACGCTTTTTGCTGCTGATAAAGAAATCCCCGCCGTCCTCATAGTAGATGTAGCTCGAATCCACATAGGGATTCTGCCTGCACGACGCGTAGATGAGGTCCAGGATGGCGTTGTATACGGCGAATTCATCGTCATGGATGCCTTCTTCGGAAGCATGCTTCATCGCTGTTTTGAGCCGGAGCGTTACGGCGGGATTGGTGGTCAGGCTGTAATTCAGCCGTTCGAGATCGCTCGCAACCCCGTTCAGCTGGTCGACGGCATGGCCGACCCCCGCGGCAAAGCTCTTGTTGATCTCTTCATTCAGCACCCGCATGGTCAGCATGCCGGCCACGATGCCAAGCAAAAAAAGCGGCAGGAGAACTGCCAGAAACAGATTGACCGTCTCTATCCAGAAAAAGCGACGGGACATATCCTTCATCGGTGTTCACTCCTGCCGCGCAGTCTGTATTCCTTGGGCGTCATCTGAAAACACTGCCGGAAGCTGCGTGAAAAGCTGTTGGACGTCGTATAGCCGACCCTGCGCGCGATGTCCTGGATCTGCATGGACGTGCGGGTGAGCAGGCGCGCAGCCTCCTTCATTCTCGCCCGGGTCAGGTAGTCGCTGAATTTCTCGCCCGTCTGCTGATGGAAAAAAGTGCTGAGGTAGTAGGGGTTGATCTTCACATGCTGGGCCGTGCTTTCCAGCGTCGCGTCCTCGTAATGCACATGGATGAATTCCTTGATCCTGCGGATCATTTCGTTTTCTTCGTCCGGCCCCTGCTGCTCCGTCTTCTGCGCTTCGGCGGCCCTTCCCGCGCTGATCGTTCCGCTCCGCTGTGCGTCGAGCTCCGCGCGGATCTGGCTGAATTCCTCGACGATCTGTGCGTATTTGATCGGCTTGACCAGGTAATGCCGCACGCCGAAGCGCATCGCCTGACGGGCGTATTCAAAATTGCGGTATCCGCTGACGACGATAAAGACCGTCTCCGGTGCGCGTGCATGTGCGGCTTCGATCAGCTCGAGTCCGCTCATGCTGAGCATTTTGATATCCGTGACAACCACGTCCACCGGGTTGCGTATGAGAAATTCGTCCGCCGCCTGCGCGCTTGAAAAATCTGCCAGAATGGAAAAACCGATTTTCTCCCAGGGGAAATAGGTGCAGAATCCCTTGCGGATTTCCCGTTCGTCGTCCACCACGATCATCGTATACATGGCGTATTCTCCCTGTTTTCCATCTCTGTTTCCCGGTACGATTCCATCGTTATGCTTCGTATAATGTATTGGGAGCTTTATTCCGTTGTCAAGGTTCTTTTTGTGTGCATTTTCTTTATTTTATGCATAATTTCTATTCATATTTACTCAAGCACCGAATCTAAAGAATTGCTCATTTTTCGTTGTTCGAAGCACGGGATGTGTCTCATCCGGATCGCTTCTTGCGCGCAGGCGGTTCCTATCGATTCCCCGGGGTTTCGCGTTGCTGTCAGCCTTCATCTGCTTAAACTGCCAACCCTCCGGGTGTGGCCTTCGCGTTCGGTTTGGAAGTGCCATGCCGGCAGTTTGCCCGTCATGGCCTGTACGGGAATGCGCGCCGCCGGGCGCAGAAAACCCTTCCTGTCATGGACCGGTTCCGTCTTCAGGGGGTGGATTGCAGCAGAGGATGTCATCTTTATGGAAGGCACCCATGCCGGCGGGGAATGGCTGCAGGGTGGGGGTATGCCTCAGGGGCGCCCCGTGCTCCGCCGCCAGAAAGCTTTTCAACGGATGGCTGCACATTGTAACTTGACTAAAAAAGATTTTAAACGGTTTACAAACAATTAAAACTGTGCTAGAATGCCGACAGCAGAGAATCTGACAGGATTCCTATGAAGAGGTGATCCCATGGCGAAAAAGGAAGAGGGAAGGAAGACGCGCAAAACGACTGGCAGACCTGCCGTGGATGCGGATCGCCGTGCGCATGTAGGCCAGACCATCCGGAAATACCGCGCTGCCGCCGGAATGGATCAGGCGGAGGTTGCGGCCGTGCTTGGATGCACGAAGACGGCCGTCGGGAACTGGGAACTTGGCCTTACCCGGCCTGACATCGATAATGTGCCAAAGCTGTGCGGCCTTCTGCACATTCCGGTTGCGGAACTGCTGGGCTTCGAAGAGGAGATGCCTCTGTCAAACGACGACAGGAATTTCCTGAAAATGTTCCACAGCCTGGACAGGTTCAATCAGCACACCATATGGCAGATTATGGACCGGCTGCTCTTCCAGCAGGACAGCAGGGAAAAGGAACGGCTGCGCCGTTCCTATACGCCCATGTGCCTGTACGAGGATGCCGCTGCAGCCGGAATTGGTGGCCCGATGCTGGACTATGCCGAAAACAGGATGATGTACGTCCTCCGAGACAATGTGCCCCGCGGCTCGGACGGGATCATCCACGTCAATGGCCGAAGCATGGAACCCACCTTTGAGGATGGGGCTTATGTCTACATCGACAAGGGCGCGGAAGTGAAACCCGGCCAGGTCGGTGTTTTCATCGTCAACGGAGAGGCCTTCATTAAGGAATACCGGCCGGACGGGCTGTATTCGCACAACAGCCGGTATAAGCCGATCCTCATCAGCGAGGGCAGCGACGTGCGCTGCTGCGGGAGAGTGACCGGCCCCGTGGGGGACGGGGACATCGCGTCCGGTTCCCTGCTCGAAAGGATAGAGGCCGCTTTTGAAGAAAACGACGACTGAGAGGTGCGCGTATGAATGAACAGAAGCCATTAAAAGGCGCGAGACCGCCTCACCTGGAAAGGGTATATGTCAAGGTGAACTCTGATTTCGATGCGACCGGGTATATCCAGCCCAAGTCCATCACCTGGAAAGATGGCCGTACGTTCAGGATCGAAGCCGTGAAGGATTACCGCCCGGCGGCCGTCTACCGGAAGGGGGTCGAAGGGGCCTGTTACACGGTGGTGATCAAAGGCGAGGAAAAGCATCTGTTTTTCGAATGGACGAATTCCGCCTTTGCGAGCCGCGTCGCCCGGTGGTACGTTGAAACGATGGTTCCGGATACCGTGTGAAGGACTGACAGGAAAGGAGGCCGGCGGCTGTGGCAGAGCGCGTTCGCCAGTATGTCGGAATCGACGCGAAGAGCTTTTATGCCAGTGTGGAATGCGTAGAGCGCCACTTAAACCCGTTGACCACCAACCTTGTTGTGGCGGACCCGAGCCGGACGGAAAAAACCATCTGCCTAGCTGTCACGCCTTCCCTGAAGGCGCAGAAAGTCCCGGGAAGGCCCAGACTGTTTGAAGTGATCCAACGGGTCAGGGAGGTCAACCGGGAAAGGCTGAACGCGGGGATCAGGTCCGGTGCAATAAAACGCGATCCCCGGACAAAGAGGTATCAGTTTTCCTCTTCCTCTTTTGACGCCGAGGCTCTGGTAGCGGATCCGACGCTGGAACTGACCTATATCGTCGCACCGCCCCGGATGCGGCTCTATGAGGAATACAGTAGCAGGATCTACGCCACTTATCTCAAGTACATCGCGCCGGAAGACATCATCGTCTATTCGATAGACGAGGTATTCATAGACCTTACGAATTATTTGCAGACCTACGGTATGACGGCCCACGAGCTGACCATGACCATGGTGCGGGAAGTGCTTTACAACACCGGAATTACTGCGACAGCGGGCATCGGGACGAACCTGTATCTGGCGAAGGTGGCCATGGACATCGTGGCGAAAAAAGCAAAACCGGATAAGGATGGCGTCCGGATCGCGGAACTGGATGAAATGAAATACAGGGAGATCCTATGGACGCACCGGCCGTTGACCGATTTCTGGCGTATCGGCCGCGGCATTTCTGCCAAGCTGGAGAGCATGCATCTGTATACCATGGGTGATGTGGCCAGGGCATCTCTGAATCCGGCCTCCGAGGCGATGCTGTATAAGGCTTTCGGCGTTAACGCGGAACTGATTATCGATCACGCCTGGGGGTGGGAGCCCGTAACGGTGGATGTGATTAAGCAGTTCAAACCAGCTACGACCAGCATTTCCTCGGGGCAGGTTCTCCACAGTGCTTATCCTTTTGAGAAAGGACGCTTGATTGTCCATGAGATGACGGAACTGCTGGCCTTGGATCTAGTCCGGAAGAAGATGGTGACTAAACAGGTTGTTCTGTATATAGGGTATGATAAAGAGAGCCTGGAGGGGGTGAGAGGAAGGAATTATACTGGCCCCGTTACAGTGGACTTCTATGGACGCAAGGTGCCCAAGCACGCCCATGGTACCGGCAATATTGACCACTACACAAGCTCTACCAGAATCATTATGGAAACCATGCTTGAGCTTTATGACTGCGTGGTAAACAGAGATTTGTTGATTCGAAGAGTAAACATCGCCGCCTGCAATCTGATCCCGGAGGACGACGTTCCCATGGAAGTGCCTGAGCAGCTGGATTTCTTCACGGATTATGATGCGATGGAACGGGAGAAAAAGGCTGAAGAGACGGAGCACAGGCTACAGCAGGTAACGCTTGAGATTCAGGACCGCTTCGGGAAAAACGCTCTGCTGAAAGGAATGAACCTGCAGGAGGGCGGGACGACCATTGAACGCAACGGTCAGATTGGCGGACACAGGGCGGGTGATGACGATGGCTGAAAAGAATCCATATGCGGATATCATTCGCCTTCCGCATCATCAGGCAGCAAACAGGCCGCATATGAGTATGCTGAACCGGGCGGCACAGTTCAGTCCTTATGCCGCGCTAGTTGGCTTCAACGGTGTGATCGCCGAGACAGGCCGGCTGACGGACAGGAAAACGGAACTGTCCGAAAACGAAATTGAGATGCTGGATCAGAAGCTCATGCTGATAAATGAAGAGATTCAGAATGGCCGCCATCCTGAGATCACGGTTACCTTTTTCGTGAAGGACGCATGGAAGGAAGGCGGTACTTATGAAGAGTACACAGGGGCAGTAAAGAAGATCGATCCCATCGAGAGGAATATCGCCTTTTATGGAAGGGTTGTCCCGATAGACGATGTTTCGGAAATCCACGGAGAGCTTGTGGATGGGGTTGAAGCAGGGGAGTGATCTTCTTTTTGCAGAGCGAAATCTGTATGGTATGATGAAACACGTCGGACGTGATGAGTATTCCAATAGACGCTAGTACCTTGGACAAAATAAAAGATCGGATTGTTGCACGGCGTCCTTTCGTGAGAATACTTTGCAGGTTCAGAGAGAATCCTCAAATTGGTCATGTAAAAAGAAAACACCATGCTTATGTTTAAAGCCAGCTTAATAAAAGCTGTTACTCCGGCGATATTATCGATTGTGAACTTCCAATAACTTGACAACTATTCTAGGCATCATCATAATTAAAGTGAAAGCCGATACGAAAAGAGCAGAATATCAAAAACACAGGCGGTAGAACTGCAGGTGAAGGTTGTTGTGGTGTATTGCACGGGCTGTGTAGGGGGCCTCAGCATAACGTATGCATGAGCGCATCAAATGCTGGATATGGTATTTGGCGAATAGACAAAGACCTCATGATCAGGGAATGAGCGACAGAATAGAATGGGAGAAAAAGCCTTGCGCACCACCTTTATCCAAAGGAATACTGCAGATCCTTTCCGGCGGAAGGACGATCCGGGTTCTCCGAGCCGGTCAGATCCGCGACGGAAGAGAAGGCTGGCGCGGAAGGCCAAGGCAATAGGGTAAAGGGGTTTACCGGACAAATCATGAGTTCTGGAAACTGCTTCGGCAAGAAACAGATTCAAACAGGATGCGGAGGGGAATCGCAATGACTGGTACAGGGACCTTGAAACAGACGGTTTATGATGCGGTTTTTGAGGATATCATTGAGGGGCGGTACCCCGCGGGCAGTATCCTTACGGAAAACTCGTTAATGGAAGCCTATAAGGTCAGCAAGGCTCCGGTCCGCGAAGCCCTCATCGAGTTGTGCAAGGACCTCGCACTGCAAAGCCTGCCCAGGAAGGGGTATATGGTCGTCCCGGTTACCTTGAAAGAGGTCGTAGATCTTCTGGACTTCCGCGTAGATCTTGAGATTTCAAACTTGCGAAGGGTGAACGGCCGTTTTTCCGAAAAACAGATTGAACTTCTGGAAAAGCTGGCCGAGGAAGGAGAGGATTCCGGTGAGAAACCCATCGCTCCTCATTGGCTGCGGAACGAAAACTTCCATCTCGAACTATGCCGGTGTTCAGGGAATGAATACACGAGAAGAATCCTGCGCAATACCCTTCGCCATTCCGTTCTGTTTATCGGCCAGTATTTCCGCTCCGCCTGGGCGTCTTCCCGCGAATCGGACAGCAGTTATCATCTGGCAATTGTCGGAGCCCTTCGCAAAGGGGATATGAATCTCGCGGAAAAAATGCTGAGAGCCGATATCCTGGCGGTCAGAGACGAGGTGCTGACAGTTAAGGACCTGTAAATCGCCTTCCTGTCTGTCATTGTAGAAAATTCACAATTGTTTGGATTTCCAGTTTGAACAATTGACATCTGCAGATGATCGGGTTTATTATAATCATACTACTAATCATATCAGGATTATCATGAAAGATAAAGGAGATTCCCATGACGAAAAAAGAACGCGTGCTCGCGGCGATCCGGGGCGAGGAACCGGATGCGATCCCATCCTGTTTTTCTCTGCATTTTCCGGAAGAATGCAACAGCGGGGAAGCCGGTGTCCGGGCGCATCTCGATTTTTTCAGGGATACGGATACCGACATCCTCAAGATCATGAATGAAAACCTGGTTCCGAATTATGGACGCATGGACACCGCCGATCAGTATGAGGCCCTTCTTCCGGCGTTTGGCGTCCGGGATGTGTGGATGCAAAGGCAGCTTGACTTTACGAAACGGATCCTGGACGGATGTGACCCGCAGGCCTTTACACTGGGAACCCTACATGGGATTACGGCATCCTCGATCCATCCGATCGAAAAGATGGGCCTCAATTATCATGAGGCGCGGACGATGCAGGCCGCGCTGCTTCGCGAAAACCCGAAAAAGATGCTCTCCGCATTTCAGCGGATTACGGATGGAATGTGCGAGCTGGCGAGGGGATATATCGAAGCCGGCCTGGACGCGGTTTATTACGCCGCGCTGGGCGGTGAACGCTGTTATTTCACGGATGAGGAATTCGCCGAGTGGATCGAGCCGTTTGACAAACAGATCATGGCGGCGGTTCGCGAGGCGGGTGGATACTGTTTCCTGCACATCTGCAAAAGCGGTCTCAACATGGAGCGGTACAGGAATTATTCTTCCGCTTGCGATGTCGTGAATTGGGGCGTATATGAGGCGCCGATGCCTCTTGAGGATGGTCGCAGGATGTTCCCAGGCAAAACCGTCATGGGCGGCCTGCCGAACCGTCATGGTGTGCTTGTCGACGGGGATACGAACGCCGTCAGAGAAGCGGTAGAGAACGTGATTGCCGCCTGGGGACGGCGCGGCTTGATCATTGGCGCGGACTGCACGCTCGCCACTGAGCAGGATCTCGCGCTCGTACGCGCGGCTGTTGAGGCCGCGAGGGCTTAAACTCGTAAAACCATGGCAAGGTGGGAGAGAAGAGTATGCGAAAACACATTCGCAAGCGTCTGTTGATCGCGATCCCCACTTTTTTGGGTATCACGCTGCTGGTTTACCTTCTGGCCTCTCTCGCGCCCGGATCCCCTCTCGAAATGATGTTTATGGATTCGAACGCAACAGCTGAGGCGATGCAGCAGATGGAAGCCCGCCTGGGTCTGGATCAGCCCTTTTACATTCAGTACCTGCGCTGGCTGGGGCAGCTCTTTAAGGGAAATCTCGGGATGTCCTATCGTACGGGACATGCCGTCTGGGCGGACATATCGGAACGGATCGCGCCGACGCTCATGATCACGATTTCCTCGCTTCTCCTTTCCCTTCTGATCGCGATTCCGCTGGGGATCATGTCCGCCTATAAACCGTATTCTGGCTGGGATTACATTTCCTCAGGTCTTTCCTTTGTCGGTGCGGCCACACCGAACTTCTTCGCCGGACTGGTTCTCATTTATGTGCTGTCGGTGAAGCTGAAGCTTTTCCCATCCAGCGGAATGTACGACAGCTCGGGCATACGTTCCTTCAGCATGCTCGTGCATCACATGGTACTGCCGGTGATTGTCCTGTCCATTCAGCAGGTTGGCAGCTTCATCCGGCAGATGCGGGCCAGCATGCTCGAGGTGCTGCAGGACGATTACATCAGGACCGCGCGCTCAAAGGGCTGCGTTGAAACGCGGGTGCTACTCGGGCACGCCGTGCGCAATGCGCTGGCACCGGTCGTTACCTGCATCGGCAATATGATCCCCTTCCTGGTCGGAGGCGCAGTGGTTACCGAGCAGCTCTTTGCTTGGCCCGGGCTCGGCAGCCTTATGGTGCTTTCAATCAACTCGCGCGATTACCCCATGATCATGGGAATTACGGTCTGCATAGCAGCGGCGGTGCTGATCGGAAACATCGTCATCGATATTCTCTATGGCCTGCTGAATCCTCGTATCCGCTACAGCTGAGGGAGGCGCTGCTTATGGAGAATAAGATAAGAAAAAGCTCATACTTCCGTGATGTCGTCAAGCGTTTCTTTCACCACAGGCTGGCGGTGCTCGGCCTTACCGTGCTGATCGTCGAAATCCTGTGCGTCCTGTTCCTGCCGCGGCTTCTGCATCTGGATCCTTACGGTCTCGACGTCATGGCCTTTGGGGCGGGCCCCAGCCCGAAGCATCCCCTGGGCACGGATGACGTGGGACGGGACATGTTTGCGCGCCTGGTGTATGGCGGACGCATTTCCCTGACGGTTGGCATCTGTTCCGCACTGATCGGTCTTGCGGTCGGGGTTCCGCTCGGGCTGATCGCCGGCTATTTCCGCGGCCCCGCAGAGATCCTGATCATGCGGATGGCGGACGTGTTTATGTCGTTCCCGTCAATGATCCTGATCCTCGTGCTGGCCTCCGTACTGGGGCAGTCCGTCGTGACCATAACCGTCGTCATCGGCGTTCTTGGCTGGCCCGAATTCGCGAGGCTGATATACGCGACGACACTGTCCGTAAGGGAGAAGGATTACGTGGAGTCGGCGAAAGCCATAGGCACGAAGAACGGAACTATTCTTCTCCGGTATATTCTTCCCAATTCCTTCGCGCCGATCATCGTCGCCTTCACCTTCCGCACCGCGCAGGCAATCATCACCGAATCGTCCCTCAGCTTCCTGGGGCTTGGCGTTCAGCCGCCCGTCGCTTCCTGGGGGAATATCATATATTACGCGCAATCCATCGCTGTACTCTCATTCAAACCGTGGATGTGGCTGCCGGCGGGCATCGTTCTGATCCTTACGGTACTGTCCATCAATTTCCTGGGGGACGGCATTCGGGACGCCTTGGATACCAGGATGAGCATCTGACATCCGGTATTAGGGGAAATAGAAAAAGGAGGGAAAACCATGAACGCAAAACGTATCCTCATCCTCGCACTGGCAGCTCTTCTGTGCGTGACGGTTTCGGGCGCGCTTGCCGAGAAAACCATCACACTGGCCATGACCTCTGCGTGGGACAGCATGATGCCCTTTGACACCACCAGCAACTATTCTGACACGATAATGGACCTTCTCTTTGACAAGCTGGTTTATCTGAAGGCGGACAGCACCTATACTTGGCGTCTGGCCACCGGCATCGACGTAAACGAAGACTCGACCGTACTTACCGTGCACCTGAACGAGAATGCCAAATGGCATGACGGCGTCCCCGTAACGGCGGACGACGTCGTCTTCACCTGCAAGCTGTACGCTGCGCCCAGCCTCGCGACGGCGCGCACCAATCAGTGCAACGAGTTCGCGGGCTTTGGCGAGAGCGACGACAGCCTTCAGGTTGAGGCGCTTGATGAGCACACCGTTCAGTTCAAGCTGAAGGAATCCACCAACCTGGACTTCCTGCTCTTCACGAAATTCCGCGATATCTATTTTCTCCCGAAGCACCTTCTGGGTGATATCCCCCTCGACAAGATCCGTGAAGCTGACTACTGGAAGGCTCCTGTCGGATCCGGCCCCGCGATTTACGCAGGCGAGATCAGTGGCGAGCGCATGGAGTTCACCGCCAATAAGGACTATTTCATGAAGGCGCCCGACTGGGACCGCTTCGTTGTTCGCGTTGTCCCGACCGCGAACCTCTTGGCCGGCCTCATGAACGGCGAGATCGACTGCCTCGCCGGAAACTGCGGCTCCCTGCAGCTTTCCGACTGGGATATGGCCAAGGCGCAGCCGTATCTGACCTGCATTTCTGCGGAGTCCGTTGGCTATCAGTACATGGCAATCAACACATCGCGCGATTATCTGCCCCCCAAGGTTCGTCAGGCGATCAACAAGGCGGTCAACCGTGATCTCTTCGTCCAGGGCCTCTTCCAGGGCGAGGCGGTTGCAGCCTATGGACCCATTTCTCCCATGAGCGCGTATTACAATCCGGAAATCGAAGAGCCCTACGATCCGGAAGGCGCAAAGGCCCTGCTCGCGGAGGCGGGCTGGGACGGAAGCCATGTCCTCGTCATGTCGGTGCCTACCGGCAATGCCCCGCGTGAGCAGTCCGCCGTCATCATCCAGCAGAACCTGGCCGACGTCGGCATCAAGACCACGATTGAGTCCGCGGATTTCGCTACGCACCTCAACCGTGTCCGTGAAGGCAACTACGATCTTGGCTTCATCGGCTCTTCCGGTTCCCCGGATCCGTCGGAGTGCGTCATCAACTTCAACCCGGATCACCTGAACAACTTCTCTCAGCTGTCTGACTGGACCGTCTTCAATACCGGCGCGAAGGGCCAGCATGCGTTTACCTTCGAGGACCGCAAGGTATGCTACGACGAGTATCAGAAGCTGCTGCGTGAGCAGGTACCGTTCTGCTTCACCTATTTCAACAACATCCTCTACGCGTACAACAACCGCGTACAGGGAATCACCGATGTGCAGGATTACACCCAGCTGAACCGTGACTATTGGAACTGGACCGTTACTGAGTAAACCTGCCGGGGCTGCCGTCCTTCGGCAGCCCCTCTTTTTCCGGGAGGATCACTATGGCCGTATTGGAAGTCCGCGATCTTCGCGTCAGCTTCAAGATCGATAAAAAATGGATCCCCGCCGTGGAGGATGTCAGCTTTTCCGTGGACGCGGGAGAAACACTGGGGATCGTGGGAGAATCCGGCTGCGGGAAAAGTGTCACTTCCATGTCGATTCTCCATCTGCTGCCGGAAAAGACATCCCGAATCGAACATGGTCAGGTCATTTACAAGGGAACCGATCTCGTCCCCCTGGACAATCGTGCGATGAGCGCGTTTCGGGGCCGCGAGATCTCCATGATCTTTCAGGATTCGATGACGAGCCTGAATCCTGTGCATACCGTCGGGCGGCAGATCGCGGAAGCTTGCCGCTTAAACAGCACCCTGTCGGAGCGTGAGGCGTGGGATAAGGCGCTGGAGCTGCTGCGGCGGGTTGAAATTTCGTCCCCGGAGAGGCGCATGAAGGAGTATCCGCATCAGCTCTCCGGCGGCATGCGCCAGCGCGTCATGATTGCGATCGCGCTCGCGAGAAATCCGTCCGTCATGATCGCGGATGAACCAACCACTGCCCTGGATGTCACCATTCAGGCGCAGATCCTGGAACTGATGAAGGAATTAAAGCGCCAGAGCAACACTGCGATTCTGCTGATCACGCATGATATGGGTGTTGTTGCTGAAATGTCGGACCGTATCATGGTTATGTACGCCGGCATGGTCATGGAGATCGGCAGGGCGCATGACATATTCAAAAACCCCCTGCATCCGTACACGCGCGGTCTGCTTGCCGCGATTCCGCGCAAGGACAAGGATGTGGAGGAACTCTTCACGATAGAGGGAACTGTCCCGACGCTGCAGACCATGCCGAAGGGATGTCGGTTCTGTACCCGCTGCGGCGAGGCGTGCGCGCGCTGCTTTGAGGAGCGACCGCCGATGTTTTCCTGCGGAGATACGTCCGTGCGCTGCTGGAAGTATGGGAAGGAGGCGTGAGCATGCAGGATACGCTCATGTCCGTGCAACATCTCAAAAAATATTTTGCGGGCAGACGCCGCGGTACCTTCGTGAAAGCGGTCGATGACGTTTCCTTTGACATCGCGAAAGGGGAAACGCTTGGAATCGTGGGGGAGTCCGGCTGCGGGAAATCTACGCTTGGGCGTACGATGATCCGGCTGATTGAACCCACTGAAGGGCATGTGTTTTATGAGGGAAAGGATCTTTCGGCTCTTTCCGCCGAGGAAATGCGCCTGAAGAGAAGAGAGATCCAGATCATATTCCAGGATCCGTACGCGTCGCTGAATCCGCGTATGACGGTGAAGGAACTCATTCGCGCGCCCCTGGATGTCTTCTCAAACGAGAGTGAATCCGCAAAGATGGACAGGGTCATGCGGATCATGAATCTCGTCGGACTCCGGGAAGAATTCATGTACAAGTACCCGCATGAGTTTTCCGGCGGACAGAGACAGAGGATCGTGATCGCGCGGGCGCTCATTCTGGAGCCACGGTTCATTTTCTGCGACGAGCCGGTATCCGCGCTTGACGCTTCCGTCCGCGCGCAGGTCCTGAACCTGATGAAGCGCATTCAGCGCGAAATGGACCTGACGTATCTGTTTATCTCGCATGATCTGTCCGTTGTGCGGTTCCTCTGTGACCGCGTAGGGGTTATGTACCTGGGACATCTGGTGGAGCTCGCGGATAAGCACACCTTATACGAGCATCCCGTACATCCCTATACGAAAGCGCTGCTGTCTTCCATCCCGGTACCCGATACAGAGGTTAAAACGGAGAAGATCATCCTGCGCGGTGAGGTGCCGAGCCCGTACAATCCGCCGACAGGCTGCCCGTTCCATACGCGCTGTCCCGAGGCGCAGGATATCTGCAGACAGAGCATGCCGGAAATGCGCGAACTGGGAGACGGGCATACTGTTTCCTGCCACTTCTGTAATGAAAAAGGAGAATGATCATGGATACATCCGGATGGCTTCAGAGCCGCTGGCAAGAATTCCTGGAGGACCTCGTGACGCTCGTGCGCATTCCGAGCGTAACACGGGAAACGGGGGACCCAGAAGTCCCGTTTGGTGAGCCCTGTGCGCGCGTCCTCGAAGCCATTCTTCGAATCGGGGAGCGGATGGGATTCGAAGGGCGCAACCATGAAGGGTACTGCGCGAGCCTTCTCTGGCCCGGAGAGACAAAGGATGAGATCGGGATCTTTGCACATCTCGATGTGGTTCCCGCCGGAACCGGGTGGACGGGCGATCCGTTTGAACCGATCCTTCTGGAAGACAAGATGATTGGGCGGGGAACGAGCGACGATAAAGGGCCGGCCCTCTCGGCCCTGTACGCGCTCCTTTACCTCAAGGAAACCGGGTACAGGCCGCGTCACAGCATCCGGTTTTTCTTCGGCGTCAATGAAGAAGCGGGCATGAAGGATATAGACTACTTTGTGGAGCACATGACCATGCCGGTCTTTTCCTTTACACCGGACGCCTCCTTCCCCGTATGCTACGCCGAAAAGGGAATCCTCACCATCCGGGCGAAGTATGACCTTACGGGGAGCGTGATCCGCTCGTTTGTGTCCGGTGTGGCGAGCAATGCCGTTCCCGCGCTTGCCGAGGCATATCTTTCGATACCGGCCGGCGAGGTTTCCTTCCTGAACGGGGACGATATCGAGGTCTTGGAAGAGGCGGAGGGATGCCGGATCATCGCCCACGGAACGGCCGCGCACGCGGCGTTTCCCGAGGGGTCGCGCAACGCGCAGGTAATTCTGTGCAGGGCGCTTCTTGGGATCGACAAGCTGGATGACAAAGCGCGCGGGTTCGCGAAAGCCTGCTGCGATCTGTTTGAGGATTATTATGGAAAGGGCATCGGGGCCCCGCTCGAGGACGAGGTAAGCGGAAAGATCACGCACGTCGGGGGAATGGTGCTCTTTGCGGATGGTATTGCGGAGCAGGATATCAATATCCGGTATCCCGTGACCGCTGACCGCGACAGCATGAAAACGGCGATCCGAGGCGCTCTTGAGAACGCGGGATTTACCGATATCCGGATGATGGACAATGCGCCGAGCTATGTGGACAGGGACAGCCTGCCAGTGAAACGGCTTACCGAGATCGCGAACCGCGTTCTTGGCACGGATCTGCCCCCGTACGCGATGGGAGGTGGTACGTACGCGCGCCATCTGAAAAACGCTGTCGGATACGGCCCCGGACTGCGCTCGCAGCCCAGTGAATTCGGACCCGCGAAGGGCAAGGGACATCAGCCGGATGAGTATGTAAGCTACGGAAAGCTGAAGGACGCTTTTGTGATTTATCAGGAAGCGGTAAGAACACTGGATGAGATCGTTTGAGCGCTTAAATTATCGGCTGTTCCGGAGAAAATGAGAAATGGCTGCCTGGCTTATCCATTCAGCTTGGGGATATAGACAAGAGCCGGGCAGGTGGCATTCACTGTATTGTGCCATTCATCAGGGGCAGAAATGCTCCTGAGTTTTTTTATTACCAGGCCGGACAGAAACTACCTGCTGGAGCATTGCCTTGTCCAATCATTTGAACAGGCGCTGTTTATGCTACTGCAAGTGCAATAAGACTTATGAACGCGGACAGGGTGCAGGAGCCCCCTTGAAGCATTTCCGAACTTTGCTGGGACCTTAAGCCCTGTCAGGACCGTTAACATTTAATAATGCCGAGTATCTTACCATGTTACGGTAGGAGGCATTATGGTCACTGCAATAAGGCAGGGGCTGCGCAATGAAAAAGAACATGAATCATATCGAAATGTTAGTTTTCGTTGGTGGACATCTGAAGTCTTTGCAAATATTCTATGTTAAGAAAATTTGCAAAGGTGGGAATTGTATGAGAAAACGCTACATCGATAACATCAGGTGGATCACTGTCGTGATCGTAGTTTTCTATCATGTTTTCTTTATGTACAACAGTGAAGGAATACTGGGGGGAATCGGTAAGATTACGAACCTGGACATTCAGTATTACGACATATTCCAGTACCTCGTTTATCCGTGGATCATGCCGGTGCTCTACATCGTTGCGGGCATCAGTTCCAGACTGTATCTGAACAGACACAACGCAAAAGAATTTGCAGTAAGCAGGACACGAAAACTCCTTGTGACTTCAACCATCGGCGTTCTGGTATTCCATTTTATTCAGGGATACGTAAGTCTGTCCCTTTCGAACGCATTTGAAGAACTATCGAAGGCGGGAGTTCCGGCTCCTGTGGTGTACATGATCATGGTTGCCTCGGGAAGCGGTGTTCTGTGGTTCTGTCATCTGCTGTGGATATACAGCATGATTCTTCTGGCGATTCGTATGATTGAAAAAGGACGACTCCTGAAGAGTGGGGCAAAAACACCTCTTTGGATGACGTTCCTGTTCTTCTTTCCAGTTTGGAGCGCAGCGCAGATTCTCAACACGCCGATCGTTTCTGTATACCGCTTCGCATTCTATTTTGTCTTTTTCATGCTGGGCTATTATGTATTTTCGAATGATGAGGTCATGGAAAAACTGAAGCAGTTTGCCGTTCTATTTATTGCAAGTGGTGTTGTGCTTTGCGCGACCTTTTCTGCCCGATATTTTTTCGGCCAGGGAGGTGCGAACTATGCAGATGTTCCGGTAAACAGGAGTGCCCTCTTTGCTGCTTGTGCATACTTCGGTTCTCTTGCGATGCTGGCAGGGTTTGCAAGGTTCGGCGATAGCGGAAACCATTTCACAGAATGGATGAGCAGGCGAAGCTTCGGCCTTTATGTTTTCCATTATCTTGGTATCTCATCCGTGGCGCTGTTCATCGCAAAACCGGCATTGCTGCCGCCGTCGGTTTGTTATATCATAAGTGTGGCAGCAGGATTCCTGTTCGGTTACGGTTTGAATGCGATCATTTCAAGAATCCCATTCTACCGCTGGGCGGTATTGGGGATTAAGAAGGAGAAAAAGCATGTTCAAGGATAATCTGGTCCGCCTTCGCAAAACGAAGCAGATGACACAAGAGGATGTTGCTGGTGAGATCGGTGTCACAAGACAGGCAATTGCCAAATGGGAAGCTGGTGAGACCACACCGGATTTGGATAAATGCAGGAACCTGGCAGCACTTTTCGGAGTATCTCTGGACGACCTTGCAAATTATGAACCTGAAGATTATTTGGGCCTGGGCATTCCCCCAAAGGGGAAACACCTGTTCGGGCTGGTTACGGTAGGAGACAAGGGTCAGATTGTGATTCCGGCAAAAGCGCGCAGGATGTTCAATATAAATGCGGGTGACCGGCTTTTGGTTCTTGGTGATGAGGGACAAGGCCTGGCTGTACTCAAACCGGACTATTTTCTGGCCATCGCCAATCTGATCGAAAAAGAAGCGGATGCAGATTAGACGAGAACGGTTGCTCCAAGAAGGATAAGCTTCCGACCATCGGTTTAAACCGGTGCCCGGGAGATTATCCTTTGAAACAGGCAGTCATCTGGAAGGCTTTCAGAATTCATTATGAAAGAGCGGATTCACTGCGGTAGCTATCGCTAGTGCGGCCGCTGATGGCCACAGAATGCATTCTTTACGGTCGCTTTTTCTTGGAGTTGACTTGGCTCTTCAGTGTGGTTTAATCCATGACAGAACACCTGGCACTACGGCATATTTCATTCCGGGAAAATCAGGGCCGATGAGAATCGGGGGGACGGCAGTGAAAAAGCCTTTCACAGACTTCGCAGGTGTTTCCATTTAGACGCACAGAAGATGCTTGCCAATTCCATTCCTGTGTGTTATACTTTGCACCAGCAAATCAGAATGAACCACACGATAAGATGCGTGTTCATGGAAAGGATACGCCATGATCAGCAGCATGTTTCGGGAATACTATTACTTTTACTTTACCGGCATTAAATGAGGTAAAGTAATTTTGCTGCACGCGTTTTATCTTGAACGGATTAAAACCGAGGGCTTGCAGAATTACTGCGAGCCCTTTTTTTACGGAGGAAAAAACGAATGATTATTTCACTGAAAAAAAACGTACGCAACGAGGAAATGGATCACCTGATCAAATGGCTGGAAAGCTACGGCGTCCGCACGCATGTGTCCGTAGGCGAGTATCAGACCATTGTTGGCCTGATCGGCGATACCACCCTTATTGATACCGACCTGATCAGCGGGCTCGACATCGTGGAAAACGTGACCCGTATTACGGAGCCCTTTAAGAAGGCAAACCGGAAATTCCATCCCGAGGATACGGTGATCAGAATCGTCGACGGTGTCGAGTTCGGCGGGGGAAACTTCGAGTTCATCGCAGGCCCATGCTCCGTAGAATCCGCGGAACAGATGGAAACCGTAGCGAGAGCCGTTAAGGCAAGCGGCGCGAATCTTCTGCGCGGCGGCGCCTTTAAGCCGCGCACGTCGCCGTATGATTTCCAGGGCCTTCATGAGGAGGGCATCCGTCTGCTCCTTGAAGCAAAACGTGTCACGGGTCTGCCCATCGTGACGGAGATCATGAATATAAGCCATCTGCCGCTCTTTGAGGATGTGGACGTGATTCAGGTGGGGGCGCGCAATACACAGAATTTTGAGCTTTTGAAGGAACTTGGCCGTATCCGGAAACCCATCCTTCTCAAGCGCGGCATCGCTGGTACCATCAAAGAGCTTTTGATGAGCGCCGAATACATCATGTCGGAAGGCAACGAACAGGTGATCCTGTGCGAGCGTGGCATCCGCTCCTATGAGACGTATACCCGGAATACGCTGGATCTTTCGGCTGTGGCCGTGATCCACGAAATGAGCCACTTGCCTGTGATCGTGGATCCCAGTCATGCTACCGGGGTAGCCCGTTATGTGAAGCCTATGGCCCTCGCCGCCGCAGCCTGCGGTGCTGACGGACTGATGATTGAGGTTCACAACGATCCTCCGCATGCGCGCTGCGACGGACCTCAGTGCCTGACGCCCGAGCAGTTTGACGACGTGGCAAGATCGGTGCGCGCCATTCGAAGCGTGGTTGCAGGAAACTGACAGGGAACGGATTAGAGAAGCGGGACTGGCCTCAGGGGAGTACAGCTCCGCAGGGCACTGAAGGCGGAAGTCCCCGTGACAGGACCACTCGAAGCCCGATGTGACCATGTGGACCGAGCTTTACCCCAAGAACGCCGAAACCCTGTGCAGGAAACGGAAGGCTTATTCGATGGTGTAATCGCGTTCAGGGGACCGCGGGCTTTGCAAAAGACGCTTGGCAGCTTAATAAGAGAAGGCAGAAAACGCAGAGAGGTGGCAATACCGAATGGAAAAGCTGACTATTCCCGTTGATCCGGCCTATGACGTGCTGCTGGGGGAAGGGCTGTTAAACCGGGCTGGCGAACTGACGGCCGGTGCGGTTCATGGACGGCATGTCATGATCGTCACCGACGACGGTGTGGCTCCTCTGTACCTGAGTGCGGCTGTAAAGTCATATGAAGCCGCCGGTTTTAAGGTGGAAACCTTCGTGTTTCCTGCCGGTGAAGCGCAGAAATCCATGAGAACCGCGGAGGAGCTGCTTCTTCATGCAGACAGCACCGGGATCACCCGCAGTGATCTGTTCGCCGCCCTGGGCGGAGGCCTTACGGGCGACCTGACCGGTTTTGCGGCGGCGCTTTACCTGCGAAGCGTCGAATACGTACAGATCCCCACGACACTGCTTGCCATGGTTGACGCTTCCGTTGGCGGCAAAACGGCGGTGAACCTCAGCACGGGCAAAAATCTGTGCGGAGTCTTTTATCAGCCGAGACTTGTGATCTGCGATACCGCGGTGCTGAAAACGCTGTCCTCTCCGCTGTATGCCGAAGGCATGGCGGAGGTGATCAAATACGGGGCGATCTGCGACGGAGAGCTTCTTGACCGCATCACCAGGGGAAGCGACATCACGGGCATCATTGCAGACTGCGTCCGCATCAAGGGAGAGATCGTCTGCCGTGATGTTCACGACAACGGCCAGAGGCAGCTTCTGAATCTCGGGCATACCTTCGGCCATGCGTTGGAGAAGCTGAATAAGTACGCGATCTATCATGGGGAAGGCGTGGCTGTGGGCATGCTGATCGCCGCATTCGCAGCCGAAAAGCACGGGATTTGCGTAAACGGCGTATATCGGGAGCTGAAAGACATGCTTTTCGCTCATAACCTGCCGGTCTCCACGCCTTTCTCTGCCGCTGAGGTGGCCGCAAACGCCATGAACGATAAAAAACGCAGGGGCGGAACCATTACCTTGGTGCTGCCCTCCGGACGCGGCCGGAGCATACTGTATCCCGTTCCCGCCTCAGATCTTTACCGGTTTATCGCCTGCTGCGATGGTGAGGTGACCGGCATATGAAAATGCTGATCACGCCGCACCCGCTCGCAGGAAGCATAGATCCCGTAATGTCCAGCAAATCCCAAGCGCATCGCCTGATCATCTGCGCCGCACTGGCGGACGGCCCCACGGTGCTTTATAACGCGGGCTTTTCCGCCGATGTGGAAGCGACTATCCGCTGCATTCGCGCGCTCGGCGCTAGAATCGAAAAGGACGCGGGGAATGTGCGGATTTCACCGATTTCAAAGCTTCGGAGAGGTGAGACACTGGACTGCGGCGAAAGCGGTTCCACCCTGCGCTTCCTTCTTCCGGTAGCGGCAGCGCTCGGCGCCAAATGCGCGTTTACGGGGCAGGGAAAACTCGGCATGCGGCCCCTTTCCCCGCTCTATGAGGAGCTCGTTTCTCACGGCGCGGTCTTATCTGAAAAGGGGCGTTTTCCCCTCCGCTCGGAAGGCGCATTGCAGCCCGGCTGCTATTCCCTTTCCGGAAATGTATCGTCTCAGTTCATCAGCGGCCTCCTGATGGCGCTTCCGCGGCTTCAGGGCGACAGCAGGATTACCATAGAGGGGAAGATCGAATCGCGGCCGTATGTGGATATGACGCTGGATGTCCTGAAGCAGTTCGGCATTTTTATTGAAGAGACCGAAAGCGGCTTTTTCGTTCCGGGGAACCAGAGCTTCCGCTCACCGGGGAAAATGGCCGTGGAGGGGGACTGGTCTGGTGCGGCGTTCTGGCTGACAGCCGGTGCGCTCAGCGCGGGGGGCGTTTCCTGCACTCCGCTGAGACGGGATTCCCTTCAGGGAGACCGTGCCATTTCGGATCTGCTGAGGGAGTACGGCGCGGAGGTTGTGACGCGGGAAAACAGCGTCCTAACAAGGCTTGGTACGCATAAAAGCCTCGATATCGATATATCCGGGATCCCGGATCTTGCCCCCGTTCTAGCGGTGGCGGCGGCGTTTGCCGAGGGGCAGAGTGTACTGCATCCCATTGCCCGGCTCCGGCTCAAGGAATCCGACCGCGTAGAAGCGATCCTCAAAATGCTGAAGAGCTTCGGAGTATCAGCCGAGGCGGTGGACGACAGACTGGTCATCGATGGAAAAGGCACGGTGACAGGCGGTACAGTTAACGGGTTCCGCGATCACCGCATCGTGATGGCGGCATCCATAGCTGCCGCCTGGGCTGAGGGGCCCGTAACGATCCTCGACGCAGAGGCTGTCGGCAAATCCTACCCGGGGTTTTTTGAACAGTTTGCCGCGCTGGGCGGACGGGCAAAGGAGATATAACCATGCAGTTCAAGGGTGAAAAGCTTACGGTGACGGTATTCGGCCAGTCCCATGCGCCGGCTATCGGTATGGTCATAGAAGGCCTGCCGGCCGGGATCCGGGTGGATCGGGAGAAGCTTCAGGCCTTCATGGCACGGCGCGCGCCCGGGCAGGGAAGCTTTACCACAAGCCGGAAGGAGGCGGACATACCGGAATTCCTGAGCGGACTTTCGGACGATTCCTCCTGTGGCGCAACGGTGTGCGCGATCATCCGGAACAGCGATACCCGAAGCCGGGATTATTCGCAGTTCCTGTCTGTTCCACGGCCGTCTCATGCCGATTATCCGGCAAGGGTGAAGTTTGGAAAAGCGTACGACATCCGGGGTGGTGGCCAGTTTTCCGCCCGGCTCACTGCGCCCTTATGCATCGCGGGCAGCATTGCACTGCAATGGCTTGAGAATAGAGGAATCTATGTAGGCGCGCATATCGCTTCCATCGCGGGCATTGAGGATACGCCGCTTGATCTCATGAACGTCTCGAACCGGGATTTCCTGCGTGTACGGGAAAACGGTTTCCCTGTCCTGGAGCCCGGAGCCGGGAAAGCGATGCTTGCCGCGATTGAGGAGGCTTCGAAGGCGGAGGATTCGGTAGGCGGCATTGTGGAATGCGCCGCGGTCGGCCTGCCTGCGGGCCTTGGAGATGCGCTGTTCGGCGGCTTGGAATCAGCCCTCAGCGCGGCGCTGTTCGGCATTCCGGCCGTAAAGGGCGTTTCCTTTGGAAACGGCTTTGAAGCCGCGAATCTGAGGGGCAGCCAGAACAACGATCCATACGTGATCTGTGAGGGGCGTGTCATGACAGCCTCAAACCACGCTGGCGGTATAGTGGGGGGCATGACCACCGGGATGCCGGTATTGTGCAGGGTCGCTTTTAAGCCCACACCGTCCATAGGGCTTCCGCAGAAGAGCGTGAATCTCGATACCATGGAGGAAACAAGCCTTGTGATTACCGGCAGGCATGATCCGTGCGTAGTCCCGCGCGCCGTGCCTGTGGTCGAGGCTGTGGTTGCGCTGGTGCTGATGGACAGACTGCTCTGATTTGTTAGAGCTGGAAGAACGTTATGGGGAGGAGTATCATGGACCTGAACGAGCTTCGGAGCCGGATCGATGAGATCGATAACGAAATGGTGGAACTGTATAAAAAGCGCCTTGACACTGTGGCTGAGATTGGTGCATATAAGCGTGCAAACAATCTGCCGGTCTATGACGGTGAGCGGGAGCGGAAGCTTTTAAACAAGGTGAGCGAGCTGGCAGGGGAAAAGCATGAGAACGGCGTACGCGCCATGTTCAGCCTCCTGATGGAGCAGAGCAGGACCCAGCAGATGCTCGCGAATGGCCCCAAAAGCGTTCTGGGGGAGACGATCTCTCAGGCCGTACGCGATACCGAGCCGCTTTTCCCGCCCAAGGCCATGGTAGCCTGCCAGGGTGTTGAAGGTGCGTATTCCCAGATCGCCTGCGAAAAGCTGTTCCAAGCGCCGTCTATCATGTACTGCAGGACGTTTGAAAGCGTATTCGGCGCTATCGAAAGCGGTCTTTGCCGCTACGGGATCCTGCCCATCGAAAACAGTCTTGCCGGTTCCGTGACCAGTGTATATGACCAGATGATCAGGCATCATTTCTATATCGTACGCTCCACCCGCATTAAGATCGACCACACGCTGCTGGCGCTGCCGGGTGTGAAGCTTCAGGATATCAAAGAAGTTTATTCCCATGAACAGGCCATCAATCAATGCTCCGAGTTTCTGAACCGTCACAGGGAATGGCGTGTCAACATCTGCAGCAATACGGCTACCGCCGCGAAAATGGTCCGTGAAAGCGGACGGCGGGATATCGCGGCCATCTCCTCGAGCAATTGCGCGCTGCTCTACGGCCTCGCGCGCGTTGAAGATGACATCCAGAACAACAGCAACAATCATACCCGTTTCATCTGCATATCGAAAAGACTTGAAATCTATCCCGGTGCGGACCATACCAGCCTCATGCTGGTTCTGCCAAACCGTCCCGGAAGCCTGTGGCAGCTTCTCAGCTGTTTCTATGCCCAGAACATCAACCTGACAAAGCTGGAAAGCCGTCCCATGCCCGGCAGGGATTTTGAATTCATGTTTTATTTCGATATCGAAGCCTCGGTCTATTCACCGGCCTTTGAAAGGCTGATCGCGGAGCTTGACGCGAAGCTGGACAGCTTCTCCTATCTGGGAAGCTATCTGGAGCAGGCATGAGCGCGCGCTACGGGCTTCTGGGCGAAAAGCTCGGCCACAGCTTTTCACCGGAGATTCACCGGGAGCTGGGCGGATACGGGTATACCCTGATGGAGGTCCGGTCTGAGGATCTGCCTTCCTTTTTTGCAGAAAGGGATTTTGATGCCATCAACGTAACCATTCCCTATAAAGAGACGGTTCTCACCTGGATGGACAGCGTTTCGGAGGCGGCCGGAAAGATCGGCTGCGTGAACACGGTTGTAAAGGACGCTTCGGGCGCGCTGCACGGCTTCAATACCGATTATTATGGCTTTACCCAGATGGTGCGTAAATCGCGTATTACCGTCTCGGGCCGGAAATGCCTGGTGCTCGGAAGCGGCGGCGCTTCAAAAACGGTCCGCACCGTCCTCCGGGATCTGGGTGCATCCGAGATCGTCACGATCTCACGGAACGGGCCCGACAATTATGAGAACATCGCGCGCCACGCTGACGCCCGGGTGATCGTAAACGCCACGCCGGTGGGAATGTATCCCAGAAACGGCGTTTCGCCGGTGGATCTTGCGTGCTTTCCGGCGCTTGAGGGCGTCCTGGACCTCATTTACAACCCGGCAAGGACTGCCTTGCTGTTTGCAGCCGAGGAACGCGGCATTCCGCATCTGAACGGGCTGTATATGCTGGTTGCGCAGGCGAAGCAGGCCAGCGAACTCTTCCGGGACATCCGGATCGATGACGGAGAAATCGACCGCATCGCTGCCTTGATTTCTAATGAGACTGCAGACATCGTGCTCATTGGGATGCCCGGCAGCGGCAAGACGACGGTCGGAAGACTGCTGGCGGAAAGGGAAAAAAGGCCTTTCATGGATACGGACAGCCTAATCGAGGAGCGGACTGGCTGTACCTGCGGGGAGTACCTGCGCGCACATGGTGAGGATGCATTCCGCAGACTGGAAACAGAGGCCCTGCGTCAGGCGTGCATGCATACGGGCTGCGTGATCGCTACCGGAGGCGGTGTGGTGACAAGACCGGAAAACAGAGATATCATGCGCCAGAACGGCGTCATATTCCATCTGGAGCGTCCTCTGGAGATGCTCTCGGATTCCGGTGACCGGCCGCTTTCGGCTACGCCGGAAAAGCTGGCGGCGCTCTTAAAGGTCCGTGCACCATTGTATGAAGCAATGAGGGACTATGTGATCCGGAACCTGGACATGGAAGAAACCGTCCGGGAGATCGGGCAGCGGATGAAAACAAACTGGAGGTGACAGCATATGAAGATACTTGTGATCAACGGGCCGAACCTGAACATGCTCGGCATTCGCGAGCCGGGCCTTTACGGGGCGTCGACCTATGACGACCTTTGCCGGATGATCCGGGAAAAAGCGGAAGCGCTTCGCATTGAAGTGAGCGTTTATCAGTCCAATCACGAAGGAGACATCGTGACCCGCATCCAGGAGGCGCTGGGGAAGGAGGACGCCATCGTGATCAATCCCGGGGCCTACACGCATACGAGCATCGCCATTCTTGATGCACTGAAGGCCGTGCACCTTCCCGCCGCCGAAGTACACATCACCGATGTAACAAAACGCGAACCCTTCCGTCAGATTTCCTATGCGGGTATGGCCTGCGAGGCGCATTACATCGGCCTGGGCTTTGAGGGATATTTAAAGGCGATGGAGTACCTGACTGAAGCATACGGAAAGTAAGACGCGTAAAAGAAACCAGCGTTCTGATCTGGCACGAAGAAACAGAAGACGGATTCCATTCGGGATACTTTTCCCGCAGCAGAAATCCAGGTACAGCAGCATCCGGTGCACAGGAATCGGTGGACTGGGTGCTGCTTATATTTTGTGGGGGACCGCAGTGCTGAACAGGAGCGAAGAAGTATTCTGGTAGAGAAACACTGCGCAGGCTGCATGCGGGAAATGGAATTTGGGCAGAAAGAGAAAGGGATTTCATGGATTTCTTGCGGGATGATAATCTCGTGTGCGCCTGTAGACGGATGCTGCCAGGCTGGAAGTCTGCAGGCGGTATTTATATTGCTGAGGTAAGCGATATTAAAAGCGGCACCGATTTTAGCATTCGCCTTTGGACTCAAACCTCACAAACCGGTTGCTTCTACCCTCCGTGTGGGCGATCTGGTCCAAAACGATTTAATCCTTTCAAGCAAAATGGAATAGACATTGCCCTCGAACTGCCGGTATGTTATTATTGCGGAAACGCTCATGATTGCAGTCGAAGGAGGTAAGAACCATGGGACGAAAAGCAGCTTTTCTGCTTATGCTTCTCATGATTGGCGCTACCGTGGCCCTGGCGGACAGCGGAAAGGAAACGACTGGGTTTTCCGCGGGAGATTACGTGACCATTGGCAGATATGAGCAGGATGGAAACGAGAAGAACGGTCCGGAAGCCATTGAATGGATTGTTCTCGAGACAGAAGGAGACAAGGCGTTTGTTTTCAGCCGATTCCCACTCGAAAAGATGTCTTACGCGAGAGATGAATACGAAGTAAGCTGGGATTGGAGCAGGGCATGTGACTGGCTGGACGGTGAATTCATGGAAAATGCATTCACGGAGGAAGAACGCAAAGCGATTCAGTATACACACGTCGACAACAGCAAGGAACAGGGGCCGGGCCCCGCAAACCGTTATGAAAAGTATTCTTACAGAGGCTATTATGTATATCTTCTCAGCTACGCGGAAGCGGTAAAGTTTTTTCCCTACGAGTGGCAGAGAACAGGTGCAAAGACGGACTATCTGATAAACAAAACCAAGGAATACAAATACGAGAAACTCTATACAGGATGGTGGCTGAGAACCTTGGGGGAAGGGAACAAAACAGCGCTGGATGTCAACAGGGTCGGTTACATATGGCCCAAAGGCACGAAAGCGTACTATTCAGGCACGGCTATAAGACCGGTGATGTGGGTCTCACAATCCGCCCTGACCCCTGTCAACACATCTGTTTCTCTCGCGGAGACGACATCGTCACTCGGGGAGGCGACCAGAGCCGTACTGCGGGCACGAACACTGGATGAGCAGATTGCCCTTCTCTATGAAACAGCATCCCTGTACGCGAAAGAGATTAAGAAAGCGGAATGGGACGAGGAGCTCAACTGGATTCAGGTGAAAGCGGGACTGGAAGACCTGATCCCGAATCTGGAGGACGCACCCAAGGTAAAGCCCTCCAGCAAGCTATTCAAGGATAAAAAGATCATTGCTCTCTACAGCGACCAGGACATGTTCTGCCTTCTCGGGGATTTCTATGTCAGGCTTCCGGAAAAGAGAAGAGCCGCGTCCCTGGAGGAAGCGGATGGCATCCTGTATCTGAAGCATTTCCTGGAGTATCGTACCGATTATATCGGGTACGCGTACAACCGGATTTATGAGATCTACTGGATCGACAGGGCCAGCGGAACGGCCCAGAAGATTTATACCAAATACACGACACCGCCTCGCAGTGGAGAAGGAGCCGGGTATGGTAAGGAGGTCTCCATGAAGACGCTCTGGAACGCCATTCGGGGATCCATAAAATAGGTCAGAAACACCGGAGGAAGCGGGAGCGGGCAGGTCCTGCGCGCGGGAAGAATGGGCTGACGCGGGGAACCGCCTGAAAGACTTCGGCGCTATGCTCCCCGGAAGAAGTGAAGCAACGGGGCATTCCGGGTACGGTTCAAAGGTCCGGACCTGGGCTGTGCGGATGAACAAATGAAAAGGCGGGAATGAGGCGTGAACGCGAAACGGGGCTTTGTGCCCGATGACGAGAGATACTTTTCTGAGACGTCCCTTGAAACGCTCAGGACGGCTTCCCATCATGTCCGTTACCTGATCAACGAAGGCTACGATCTGAAACAGGCGTCCACGTTTGTCGGGAACCATTTCCTGCTCTCCGAGCGCCAGAGGCTCGCGATTGCGAGGAGCCTTGCAACAGATGAGCAGCTGAAAACCCGGCGGGAAAAAGAGAGGACGTTTCCTTCCGGCGGCGAGGTATGGATCGACGGCTTCAACACGATCATCACGCTTGAGGTGATGCTGAGCGGCTCCCTCCTGTTTTCCTGCATGGACGGGGCGATCCGCGATCTGGCCGCGCTGAGGGGGACCTACAGGATTATACCGGAAACGGCTGAGGCAGCCCGCACGCTCTTTTCTGTTCTTGCGGAGATGGGCGCCAGGAAGGTGAATATCCTGCTGGATGAGCCCGTTTCAAATTCCGGCCGCCTGAAAACGCTGCTGGCCGAAGCCGGTGAGGGCATTCCCTTCAGCCTCGACATAGAGATTCGGAAGGATGTGGATCTCTCGCTTTACGGGAAGGAAAACGTTATCACGTCCGATTCGGTAATTCTGGATCATTGCACAAGTTGGGTGAATCTCATGGCGATATGCCTGAAAAGGAACGGCGCCCGGGCGCTTCGCGTCTGGGAGTAAACGGCAGAAAGGAAAGCGGGGTGACGGAATATGGAGCGGCTGCGCTGTGTAGTCGAGCGGATCACGTACCAGAACGCCGAGAACGGCTATTCCGTCATCAAGTGCGCGGCGAAGGGGTTTACGGATCTAGTCACGGTAGTGGGCACGATGCCGGAAATCCATGTTGGTGCAGTTCTTTCGCTTACCGGGACCTGGAAGGTGGACGCCAGGTACGGCAGGCAGTTTTCCATCGAGACCTTCGAGGAAACGCTGCCCGCGACGGTTTACGGGATTGAGAAATACCTGGGCTCCGGGCTGGTTAAGGGGATCGGCCCTAAGTTCGCGAAGCGCATCGTCCAGGAATTCGGGACCGATACGCTGGAAGTGCTTGAAAACAGGCCAGACGACCTCTTTCGCGTACCGGGCATCGGAAAAACGAGGGTGGAGCGCCTCAGAAAAACATGGGAAGAGCAGAAGGAAATCAAGAACATCATGCTCTTCCTGCAGGGACATGACGTCAGTACGGCGCACGCGACCAGGATCTACAGGCAGTATGGCGAACACAGCATAGACGTTGTCCGGGAAAACCCGTACCGGCTGGCGGACGAGATCTGGGGAATCGGGTTTCGGACCGCGGACGGCATCGCTGAGAAGCTGGGGTTTGAAAAATCGTCGCCTGTGAGGCTGCGCAGCGGCCTTCTGTTTACGCTGAATCAGCTGGCCGGAGAAGGACACTGCTATGCCGTAAGAGATCAGCTTCTGGAGACCGGGGTGAAGCTTCTTGGCGCGGACGCGGGCGTGCTGTCGGGCACGCTGGACGAAATGATCCGGGCGGAGGACGTCATCGTAACACCCATCCCCGATACGGAGGACTTCGCCATATACCTGCCCCCGTTCTTCTATGCCGAGGTCGGCGTCAAGAACAGGCTGCAGAAGATTTTCGGGACGGACCCGGTGCGGCCGGTGAACGAGCAGCTGCCGCTTTCGGATGGGACGAAATATGACGAGGCGCAGCTGAGGGCCATCCAGACAGCGCGAACGGGCAAGATCATGATCCTGACCGGCGGCCCCGGTACGGGCAAGAGCACGACGACGATGGGCATTCTCCGCGCTTTTTCGGGGATGCGCGTCCTCCTCGCTGCGCCCACAGGGCGCGCGGCCAAACGGCTCTCCGAGGTGACGGGCATGGAGGCGAAGACCATCCACCGCCTGCTGGAGTTCAAGCCGCCGGAGGGCTATAAACGAAAAGAGGACAATCCCCTCGAAGGCGACGCGCTCATTGTGGACGAGTGCTCCATGGTGGACGTCATGCTGATGTACGCGCTCCTGCGCGCGGTCCCGGATACCATGCGGCTAATCCTCGTCGGCGATGTGGACCAGCTTCCATCCGTGGGCGCCGGGAATGTGCTGCGGGATATGATCGAGAGCGGCGTTTTCCCCGTGGTCACGCTGACCAAGATCTTCCGGCAGGCCGCGTCAAGCAGGATAATCACGAACGCCCACAGAATCAACCACGGAGAGTTTCCCGATCTTTCGAACGGCCGGGGGACGGATTTCTTCTTCCAGGCCGCGGACGAGCCGGAAAAGGCGGCTGAGATCATCGTGGATCTCGTGCGAAACCGCCTGCCGCGGTTCTACAATGTGGCCCCGCAGGCCATCCAGGTGCTGACGCCCATGCAGCGCGGGCTCGTCGGCGCCGTGAACCTCAATCAGGCCCTGCAGGAAGCGGTCAATCCGCCCAGGGAGGACAGCCGCGGGAACGCAGCACCCGAGCTGCGCCGCAGAGGGTTTGCCTTCCGCAGCGGGGACAAGGTCATGCAGATCCGGAACAACTACGATAAGGAAGTCTTCAACGGCGACATCGGGGTGGTCACGGGCGTTGACCAGGAGGACAGAACGCTTTCGATCCTCTTTGACGACCGCACTGTCACGTATGACGCGACGGAACTGGACGAGATCGTACTGGCCTATGCCACGACCGTCCATAAGGCGCAGGGCGCCGAGTATCCCATCGTGGTCATGCCCGTCATGATGACCCACTTCGTCATGCTGCAGCGCAACCTGCTCTATACCGGGGTGACGAGGGCGAAGAAAGCCCTCGTGCTGGTCGGAGAGAAGAAGGCGATTGCCTGCGCGGTCAGGAACGTCACGCTCGACAGGCGAAACACGCTGCTTTCGGCAAGGCTTGCCGGAAAGGTCGTCCGAAGTCCTGCTCTCTCGCTTCCGCCGTCCATTGTGGGTAGCCGCCGTTATGTCTGTTTTGACGTTGAAACGCCGAACGCCAGGAATGACCGCATGAGCGCCATTGGCATCTCGGTCGTGGAGGACGGGGTTATAACGGACGAGTTCTTCAGCTACGTCGATCCGGAAGAACCGTTTGACACCTTCAATACGGAGCTGACGGGAATCAGCGCGGAAACGGTCGCGGACTCGCCTAATTTTCGCGAACTGTGGCCCAGGATCCGACCTTTCATGTCCAGAGGGATCCTCGTTGCCCACAACGCACCGTTCGATCTTGGCGTGCTGAAAAAGTGCCTGCTGGATTACGGGATCACCTGGAGGGAAAGAGCGTCCTATGTCTGTACTGTCAGGATCGGCAGGGCGGTCCTTCCGGACATGAGCCACAGGCTGAACGACATGTGCCAGTACTACGGGATCGGACTCGATCACCATAAGGCGGACAGCGACAGCCATGCCTGCGCCGAAATCCTCATCCGGTACATGCAGTCAGGCGTGGAGGTTGGTGACTACGCGAGAACGTGGTACATGAAATGAAAACCGGCATTGCGAACCTTAGGCTCTTTATCAAGACGGGAGTTTGGAGGAGCCTGGATCCGCAGGAATCCATGAGAGGCATACGACCTCTTCGGGCATTCCGGGGAACACGGAATGGGCGGTTACGGACGTGACAGAAGAATTCGGGGAGGCAATGGGATGGCAAATGAGGCGGAGCTGCGGCTGCACCGCTGCTGCTTTACCGGGCACCGCCCGGAGAAACTGAAGGAATCCCCGGAAGAAGTGAAGGCCTGGCTGGAAGAGAGGATTGACAGGGCAATTGCGGGCGGATTTGTCACCTTCATTTCCGGATGCGGGATGGGCGTCGACATCTGGGCAGGGCAGATCGTCCTTCGCAAAAAGACGGCGAATCCGAAAATCCATCTGATCGCCGCCGTGCCCTGGCCGGGATTTTCAAGCCGCTGGAGCGACGAATGGCGACAGCAGTACGAAGAACTGCTTGAGACCGCCGATCTCGTCGTAAACGTATGCCGCCAGTATCATGACGGCGTATTCCGGCAGCGCAATGAATGGATGGTCGACCACAGCAACCGGATGATTGCCTTCTATAACGGTGAGCCCGGAGGGACAAGGGAAATGATCGCCTATGCCGAAAGAAAGGGCATTGAGGTCATAACCAACAATCCAGTTTATGAGGGGCGGCCGAAGAGGGAGCGAAAAGCGAAGGAAGAACAGTCGCATATACTTCCCTTCCCGGAGAACATCGCGAGCGACATAGGACTTTCCGGGATCTTCGGCGAAGACAGATACGAAGAACTGACGGATGATCAGATCGCGGGGCTCGAACATGTCTTGTGCATGCTGCCCGAGAGGGAAAGGGAGCTGCTGGAATACCGCTACAGGGAGAGGAAGACGTTTGAGGAATGCGCCGAGCGCTTCGAAATGAGCCGGCAGCGTGCCCAGCAGATCGCCTCAAAGGTCTTAAGAAAGCTGCGGCATCCGACCCGTATCGCCTTTATCCGTGACGGCTTTCACAAGGCGGAGCTGATGCTCATGCTTCGCTGCGCGGAGGAAATCAAAAACATCCTCGTGGTACAGCAAAGGCGCCGCCCGCTGATGAACGAGGAGGACGTTGTCAAGCTGGTCTTCCAGGGGATGCTCGGCGTCGGGCATCTGGTCCCGTCTGAAGAAGAGGCTAAAAAGCGGCTTCACCTGGAGATGAGCGGCCTTGAACCCAACGCGGATGAGCTGCTGACGGAAGGGGTCAGCCCGCAGTGGTTCCGGCTGAACCTGAGGGCCGCGAAGGCGAAGGACATGAAGGAAGCGGAGATCGCGCATATGCTCTGCGAGTCCGCAAAGCGTAGGCCGCTGTCGTTCACGCGCAGGAATGTATACAACTTCTGCGTAAAACTGGACGGGTCGGACAGGATGGAAGCCGCTGCAAGGCGTGTGCTTGATGAGTCGTGGCTGCCTTCTCACTCGGAGGAGTACCGAGCGGCATACCATCCGGCTTATCGCGTGCTGCATAATGATTTCAGGCGGGTTTAGCAAAAAGGAAATGAGAACCCCGGGGAAAAAGCCATAAGGGGAAGAAGGTTCCACGCGACGCAAGGGGAGGAAAACTATGGAATGTGCACAGATCATTCGGGTGAACGAACATGCCTGGCGGATCGAGGACAGCGGGGTCCGTTTTTTCCTGCTCGAAGGAACGGAAAGGGCACTTTTGATCGATAGCGGGATGAATGTCCGCAATGCGAGGGAAATTGCGGAGTCTCTGACCAGACTACCGGTCTGCTTGCTGAACACCCATGCCGACAGGGATCATATCGGCTGCAATGAGGAGTTTGTGTCGTTCTACATGCATCCGGATGACGAACCGAACTACCGCAGATCCGGTAAGGGTGGGCAGGTGATTCCGGTACGGGACGGCGACGAGATCGAACTTGGGGGCAGAAAGCTCCGGATCATTCACCTTCCGGGACATACGCCGGGCAGCATAGCGGTGCTGGACATCGGGAGCCGGGTGCTGATAAGCGGCGATCCGGTTCAGGAGCATGGCAGGATTTTCATGTTCGGCGAAAACCGCAATATGCAAAACTATATTGCGAGCCTGGAACGGCTCATGACCATGACCAAAGACTTCGATGAAATCTGGCCTTCGCACGCAGACTTCCCGGTGTTTCCGGACTGTATCGAAAGGCTCCGAGACGGCGCTGTGAAGATCCTGAACCATGAGGTCGTGGGAAAACCCACGGAGTTCTTCGGGCAGAAGATCCTTGTTTATGACCTGGTTTTCACGGCCTTTCTCTGTGATCCGTAACCAGGGAAGCGCATACAATAACGTAATGAAGCGGGGGAGAAGAGCATGAAGGAAATCATAAATGCTTTTGATTACGCCGAGCGTATCACGAAGGAACTGCAGGAAGGCATCCTGCTCAATACCTGCGGGGAGAAGTTCAACAGCATGGTGATCGGCTGGGGCCACCTGGGCGTGATCTGGAATCGGCCCACGTTCACCGTCTATGTGCGCGGGAGCAGATATACGAAACCGCAGCTCGACATGACGCGGGAGTTTACGCTGTCCGTACCGCTAGAGGGACACCTTGGCAAGGACGCTCTCAGGGTCTGCGGTTCGCTGTCCGGACGGGACCTTGACAAAGAAAAAGCCGCGTCCCTGACGCTGGTGGACGCGGATGAAATCCATGCCCCCGGGATTCTGGAATACCCGCTGACGCTCGAATGCAGGGTGCTGTATCAGCAGGACCAGGTGCTTCTCGAAGTGCCCAAAGAAATCAGACATCGCTTTTATTCCAAAGGCGCGGACGAAGGGGACTTTCACACC
>JAIKWN010000017.1 GCA_024684665.1 Clostridiales bacterium
GGTGAGGCGTTCAGCGTCAACATCATGCAGCGCTCGCCCGTGACGGAATACGTGGACCGATTCTCCGCGCTGCTGCGGGAATACGGTATCGGATACGCCGCCGAACTGCCCGAGCATTTTTCCCTGTGTTCCTTTCAGGCAATGCCGCAGGATGCCTAGCGCACAACCTGCCCGCATCCTGTTTCGCCGTATGGAAGGGAAATCCGCCCGTGAGCTTCCCGCTTTGAGAGCCGCAGGCGCACGCAGCACCGTCCGTCAGGAACGTAAAATCGCTTTCCCATATTACCATGTAAGGAGGGCCCTGTCATGCCTGTAAGACCCGAACTGTTCCATCAGGAACTCATCGATCCGGCAGCACAGAACGCAAACGACTGGGAAGCCTATACGGATGACCAGAAGTTCTTTGTGTCCCATCGAATGAAAGGAAGGCTTTTCTCCGCGCTGGGAATCGATCTGGACGCCCCCAACCCGGGAAAAGACAAAAACGGCAATCCGGTGCTGTTTGAATTGGGAGACGACGGGGAAATGCGATGAAGCCCTGGATATGCTGGTGCGGGAAAACCTGCCCGGGCGCAAGGCCCTGGAGTCCCTCCCCCTCAAGGAACTGAACAAAGCGCTGACGCCGGTCAATCTCTTTGATGAGAAAAGTCCCTGCAGGAAACCGCCGCAGACGGGAGAAAACATGCCGCAGAAGCAGCCGGAAAAGACGGCTGCGGCGGAAAAGGAGCAGCCGGAAGAAGAACTCCGGAGCCCGGAGATGTAGAAAGCAGACCGCGATTCCGCAGGGCCGGGCGTAAGCTTCGCGGAAAACGAAGCCTGTGCGCCGCGAACAAACGGACGCCGTTTCCGCGACGTCCTTTTGCGGGAACATGCGTCCCCGCCGGTACGGGAAAGGAAAGAGGAAGGAAAAACGGAGGGCAAGGAAATGAAAAAAGTACTGTTGGTCATCGATATGCAAAACGATTTCATCGACGGCGCGCTGGGGACGCCTGAGGCGGAAGCGATCGTCCCGGCGGTGAAGGAGAAGATGCGGGCTTATCCGCCGGAGGCGATCTACGCCACAATGGACACGCACGGGCCGGACTATCTTTCCACCCAGGAAGGACGGAAGCTCCCGGTTGTCCACTGTGTTCGCGGAACGGCCGGATGGCAGCTCAGCCCGGAGATAGCGGCAATGCTGGATGCCGGGAGCATCTATGAAAAGCCTGCCTTCGGCAGTCTGGGGCTGGCGAAGGCGCTGGCGCAGATGGCCGACCTGGAGGAAATAGAGATCGTCGGTCTCTGTACGGATATCTGCGTGGTTTCCAACGCGCTGCTTTTGAAGGCGGCGATGCCGGAAGTCCGCATATCGGTCGATGCATCCTGCTGTGCCGGCGTCACGCCGGAAAAACACAGGGCAGCCCTGGAAACGATGCGTTCCTGTCAGATCGAAGTGACGGGGGAGAAGGGACCGTAAGGCGGCGGCCGCATTCCTTTGCGGTTCATCCGAAACGGCATTGCGATCCCGAAAAGACCGAGAAAGGACCGGCTTGCAGAAACAGCTTGTTTCCGTAAGCCGGTCTGACCGTGTTTTCATAGCGCGGTTTTGCCATAGAACGGGCATCGCCGGGCGTCACGACCCGTCGGCCCCTTTCTCGGGTTCCGTATCAACGTGCGGCGCGCCGGACACATTGGCAGGCGGGTGCCTTTGCCGGCTTCCTGGGGAAAGGCGGCTTCACAGGCCGAATCTGTCTCTCAGTTCCGCAGCGCGCTGCAGGGCGATTTTCTCATACTGGCCGTAAATATCGCGGATGTGCTCGACCATATCGCAGAATTCGCTGAGTCTGTCGGGAGCGAGCCACTTGCCGTGCTCGTGCTCGGAGTCCGCTTTGTTCACCCAGATCTGCATGATTTTCATCGGCGCCGCTCGGACAAGGAGCAGATGGATGCCGTCCGTCACATCGACGGTAATGTTTTCCGAATAGTAGGATTCACAGGCCTCTCTCACCACCCGAATCTTCGGGGACAGCCGCGCGCTGATCGCTTCGTAAGCTTTGTCCAGGTCGACCTCGTAATCGTCGTCGTCCCAGCGCTCGCTTTCGTGGTACAGCCCCCGCCGGGCGTAAACGAGGTCCTTGACGAAAGAGTGCATGCAGTTCCGCACGAAGCCGCCGTCCGGGCGCAGATAATCCCGGTTCTCTTCCGCGCCGAACTTCAGGACCGAGCTGCCGGCAATCATTTCATAGCGGTCGAGGTTTTCATAAAACAGCCGATCCTCCGGATCGAGATGGCCGTATTTGGCCTCGTTCTTTTCCCTGCTTTCTTTGTCTAGCGCGTCGATCGCGTCTTTCAGGACCGGCCGGATTGGGATATCGTTTTCCTCATAAAGCGCTTCTATCCTGCGGACGAGCCGGTCGTGAACCGCCGCATAGGGATAGTTTCCCTCGCTGTAATAAGCGCCGTTCATCTCGACGGCGAGCCGGCAGACCCTGTCGTTGAGAGAAGAATCTTCTCTCAGGACCTCCCGCGGTATCGATTCCAGCATGTCGAGGAAATCGTCCTCCGCCTGTTCGAAATCCATGTAGTATTCGCTCGGCGCGTCGTCGAAAAAGCTGTAGTCCTCCGGGTCGGGCAGATGCCGGACGACGCTTTCAAGCCCGAAGAGTATATAATCCAGGTTTTTCTGTACGTCCTCCGGCAGGTTTTCAAACTGACCGGGGTGCGCTTCCAGGACGGCGAAGATCACGTCGGCGTCATGTCTCAGCCGTTCCGACGCGTAGCCGATCGAGTATTCACATCTGCCCACGGCGGAAAGGACGGTTTCCTTGTCATCTTTCAGCCGCTCCGACGCGTATTCGAGTACATCGCCTTCGTATTTTCCGATCGCCGTCAGGACGATCTCTTTGTCGTCCTTTAGTTTATCTGACGCAAACTGAAGCGCGTATCCGTCATGTCTCACGGCGGCAAGGA
>JAIKWN010000123.1 GCA_024684665.1 Clostridiales bacterium
AGGATCCGATGGAGATGGAGTAGGAATGGCCCAGAAAGGACAGTGAGATCAGAAGGGAGTGCCCTATGCCTTCGTGCTCCTCCGGCTGCAGGCGCCTCGTCAGAACGCTCCGCGACAGCGGCGCAACGACAAAGCACAGCATACAAAGGAGGAAGCCGGCCCACAGAAGATGGATATTGCCGAAGTAGTTTTCCAGCAGAACCGTGGGGAACAGAAGCGTCTGGTTGACCACGGAGAAGAAGTACAGCAGCATGTAGAAGATATCGCAGGGACGGGCCTGTTTCCGCGAGATCGTCCCGTCGAAGATCATTTCGAAAAGGCCGTAGGCGTAGCGCCGTTGCTTGTTGGTCTCTTCCGTGAAGGTGCGGCTGGCGGACTCGGAAAACTCCAGTCCCCTCAGCTGGGCGTATTTGCCGTGATAGCCGTTTCCGTAAAGACGGATGGCCATGTCATAGTCCTCGGAGACCCGGTCCTCCGCCCAGAGCCCGCACTTTTCCAGCATGCTCTTGCGCAGGAACACGTTGTGGCCTACCAGCGGAACGAAGAATCCCTGAAGCGCCTTGCACGGCCAGATGTTGTGGAACAGGTTGTTGGTCTGGTGTCCGGTGGAGGAGCTGTAGTAGTTTTCGTACAGATTGTCTGTCTTAGTGGCGCACTGCACGTAGGCAAGCTTGTCATCCATGGCGAACTCCGGAAGCACCGCCTCGATGATGCGGTCCTTTATGCCGGAATCCTTGTCCAGCAGAAGAATGACCTCATAGACGGTGACGGAACCTTCCGCATAGCCTCCTTCAAAAGCGCCCCCCTCATCGAACACGTTCTCCGTCACGAGTCCGCCGGGAGACACCTTGCTCAGGCGCAGCGTATAGTTGAGATTGGACGCCTTCTTGAACAGGCCGGTGCGGCCTTGCGCGGACCTCGCCACGAAAGCGATCCCGTGGTCTCTGTAAAAGCGGATACGCTCCGCGGCCATCTGCTCCTGCGGCGTAAGGCTTCCGTCGTTCGCCTCCAGCGCCTTCAGGATCCGCTCCGCTGTTTCTTTGTTGCAAGATCCGCCCAGCAGCGGGGCAAGGCCGTCGTCCGACACCACCACATTGGCGTTTGCGCCGCTGAACTCGCGATAGCGCCGCACCGCTTCGAGGCTTTTCCGGAAAGTCTCGAAAATGATGTCGTTGCTTTCCTTATAGACGGGAATGCTGATCGTCACCGGAAGGAGCGCATTCCGCGCGATCTCTTTCTGGACCGAGTTCATATAGTATTTCCGGTTGATCGCAATCTCACCCGAAAGGATCCTCCGTATCGAAGGGTGAAGCGACCAGAGCACGTCCGCCAGATAACACAGCGGATAAATGAAAAACATGAAAGAGAAGAACAGCCGGAACAGACTCTGCACCGTCATCCCGTAGGAAAAGAAAAGAACCATGTGCGCGACGGCGTTAACGGCAAGGACCGCGATATAGAGCCATACCCCGTTGGCCCGGTTGCCGAGCGCTTCGGGGATCTGCCTTTTTTTGTGCTCCTGTCTTGCCTTCATAAACTGCTCCAACCTCAATGCTATCATTCCGCGGACTGTATCCGCCTTTGTCTCCGCGCTCCGCGCGGATATGGTATTATGCGGGAAATCCTTGTTTTTGCGAACGATCAGCGGATGCTTTCCGCTGTTCAGGCTGCGCTGAAATCGAAGGGATTCACGCCCAGTTGCGCGAAAGCCAACCATCCCGTCGCGCCGATGCTCTGCTCATTGTTGTATTCCCAGAGTATATTTGAACCTGCGAGGACAAAGCCGGTGGAAAGGCCGTCCCTGTCCGCGGCCGTTATGCTTCCCGCCTTGTCCGTCTGGGTCTCCAGATAAGCCATGATGCTTTCGTATTTCTCGGTATCGCCGAGCAGGAAGTAACACAGGGCCATCTGCGCGGTGCCTTCATTCCAGATGCCGTCCAGATCGCCCGCGCTGAAATCGTACCCGTCGCCCACCGTCATCCACTCATCCACATAAGAAAGGACCTGCGCGGGATCCGTCAGTTCGTCCCCCAGCGCGAGTACGGCAAGGCTGTTCGTATTCAGCGGAATCACCCCGTCGCTGACGGTTTTCCCGTTGTTCTCCGTGCCTGTGTAAAAACAGTGCAGCTTATTGTCATACATGGAGAGCACAAAGGCTTTTGCGTATTCCGCAGCGTTCTTGTATTCCGCGGCTTTGACCGAGTCTGTCGCGGACAGGGCATCCGAGAGCGCGGAGAAGGCGCAGTAGAGGCCGATATTGTGTTCGGTGGACTGATAGGTGAGCTTGGTCTGCGCATTATCCCAGCCCTGGTAGCCAGCCATGAATCCGCTGTTTTCCGATTTGAGACTGAGGACAAAATCCGCGGCGTGCCCGGACGCCTCCAGATACTCCGCCCGTTTTTCCTCCGAAGCGTTTTTCGCCGTGGCGCACAGGGCAAGGATCGTCCAGGCCATGTTGCCCGTGGAGGTCGACACCGTGTATTCATCCTCCTGCCAGCGCCCGTTCTGCCAGAATCCGGGTATGCGGATCGTCACCTTTCCGGCCGCGATGGAGCGTCCGGAGTCGCTCTTGGGATCTCCGCTGTTGTATGTGTTCCGGAGTCTTCCGTCATGGAAGGTCCGGTCATGTGTCTGTGCGAACACGATCGCATCCGAGATGGTCTCCGCATGCTCCTGCGCGCCGGCGCGGGCCAGCATCACCGCGGCGACCGCATTGTCATAAAGGTATGCGTAGTCGGAGGCTTTTTCTCTCTGTGCGTCACTTGCTATAAAGCCCCCGCTCTCTTCCACCTTTGCTGCGAGAAATCCCGCCGCAGTAGAAACGGCAGATATTTTCTCCGACAGGGATGTAATCTTTTTCGTGCCGCAGCCGCCCGCCAGCAGTGAAACCGCGATCAGCAGCGCGATCAGTGCCTTTGTATGTCTGTTCCTTCCCGTCATATGAACCTCCGATACTATCATATCGCTTCCGACCTTTCTGTCTCTGCGCATATCATAACACAGATACGGCCGGCTTTTGTATGCAGATTGCTTACAGTTTTCTTTTATTCGTTCTCCGCTCCGTCATCAAGCGGCTCCAAGCCAAGAGAAGACATGAACGAGTATGTCTGCAAGATGTCATAGCCGTGGTTGATCGCGAAAATGACCGCGGCATCCCGTTTAATCAGCGGATGAAGAGAGCCGCACTGCGTGACCGACAGCATCCTCTGCGTGGTTTTCAGATCCAGCGACATGGCCAGCGCGAGCAGCAGATAATAGTCGCGTTTTCCTCTCCTGCGCCCTTCCATGAGCTGGTACCCGTACGTGCGGGACAGGTTTGCCTTCCGGATGATGTCCCCCTTTTTCTGCCCCGTCTTCTCCATAAGCGTGTCAAAGAAACGCCGGATATCCTCATCCAGGAACTCTTCCCAATCCTGCGGGAACGAGTCTCCCTTCAGCCTGTTCTGCATATAGACCGTGTCCGGCGATTTTTTCTTTTCGGTCTCTTTTGAATCACTCACGGTTGCATTCCTCCCGTCTGTTTTTCCAAAAAGTACTTCTGAATGCGGGATCTTATCGCGAACAATTACCGTCTGCTTATATAAGAAAGTATATATGAAAAAGCCGCTGGTAGCAAGGGGATCCGCTTCAATTGGCGGTAAGAAACGCCGAATTGTATGATTAGCGGTATCCTAACGCACGTTAGCACACAGGCTATGATACAATAGCCTGTGTACTTTTTCGCGTTTCTACCCGGGAAAACCCATGATACAAGGGCAAATCGAGACAGGTGGGTGCAGTCATGCATCTTCCTGTCTCGTTTTTTTGTTTTATCGGTTTTTGGCCTCGGGCGGGACTCTCTGGATTTGCACCCACCCCTTATACTTTTTGGCGTTTCTCAAGATTCGCCAAAAGGTTCAAACCGTTATAAGGCCAGCGTTTGATTATGTTTCTTTCTGCTGTACAGGGGAATGACATCACATAAGAATAAATTAGCTCTTCAGTCTATGCTAGTAAAAAAGCAAGTTGTATGTTATAGTATTTTGTCG
>JAIKWN010000138.1 GCA_024684665.1 Clostridiales bacterium
CATCCGCAAAAGCGGCCTGCATATCCCGAACAGAAATAAGACTGCACCACCGAAGAAGCAGCAACGCTTCGATCTCCGCTTTACTGAACAGCAAGGAATTACGCTCCTTTCCTGCAAAGTGCTGAAACCGTCTTTGCGCCGATCCCGGCGCAAAGACGATTTCAGCGCTTCAGTTTTTCTTGTCCGCAAAAAGCGGATGATGGCTCACATAGATGTCAGCCGCGATGCCCGTTTGAGCATTGAAAAATGAGCTCCGGCATCAGGTGATGGCTATCTTTTGACCCATCAGCCAGATCTTGAATCTCCGGCTTGGAAAACCCATCCGCCCGAATGCTCCGGGTGATGGGTCATAGTCCGGCATAAATATCTTTTATATATGCGCAGCCGCGCAGGGAGAGAAACTCGCCCGCCTCATCTGCGCTCACGACGGTTATATGCGTTCTGTTTTCTTCGCTCCGGGAGGACAGCAGCGCAACACCAAGGGAGTATTGATCGTCGTCGGGAAAGACACGTCCTTTGAGCGCATTGCTCACCGCTTTCCATCCTTTGTTGTCCTGATCGTAGATGTGACGGCCTTCCATATTGCTTCGCTCATCAATGAACAGTACTGCTCCGTCTCGAAAACGCGGAATAGTTCCTCCCGATGCCTCGTAGTCGTCCAACAGACGCCGGATCGTATCGCTGAGCCAGCCAGGTGCCTGAAAGCGGCAGTGAGGGAGCAGCGTTTTGAGTGCGATGTGCAGCCAGGAGTATTCCAGTATGCTGACATCGCCCGTCACCTCCCGCGCGGGGATGATAGGATGCTTCCCATATTCGCCGACACCGGAAGCGTTTCGCTCGGCAAGAAGGCGGAGTTCCATAGTCGCCTGTTCGAATGATTCCAGCGTCTCCTCCAGGGTGCGCTGGAGTTTCTGCGGATTCATTATCCCGCTTCCATTCGCACAAACACTAGCCTGAGAAAGAGACTTCTCGACCAATCCCTGGATTCGCGCCATATCTTCTATGAAACCGCTCATGTTGCACCTCCATTCCGGTTCATTCGGAGGTCCGTGGAAGATGTCGTGATGGCATCATACTCCCGCTGGGTCGCGTGGAACGCGATGGGCACATGGTTGTATCCGATGCAGAGCAGTCCTTCTCCCCTCCGGAAGCGTGTGATCTGCCGAACCTCATCTTCCGAAAGATTAAGTACGCCCTGGATGAGCCTTGCCTCCTGTTCTTCCATTTGCATCACCAGTTTGATTCGGGAAGAATCCAGAATGCTTTTGCCGTACTTGCCGCCATCCAGGGAGAACATGTCCTGCATCCCCTGCGTGGACGTGATAGCGATACCGCCAAGCCCGCGGATGGTCTTGACCATCTCCTGTACGAAACCCGCCGCCAGAGGATTCGAGTTCGCGCCGACGAGACTCCAAAGCTCATCCGCGATCAGGGCGGAAAGCTCCCGTTCCGCGCTTACGATCAGATCATTGGCTACATCCGTTGCCCAGAAGATACCGGGCAGCTGGAGGTCGTCCGGCATCCCGGAGGTGTCCAGCACGATGAACTTGTTGTTGAGGTCGATGTTATTTCTCTGCCCCATCGCCTTTGCGGAGCCGGTCACGTATCGGGCCAGCACCACGCTCAAATGTTTCGTTTCCGGATCGTCGGCCAACACCGCATACCAATCGGGAATGATCGGCATTTCCTTGAAGCTGCCGTCCTCATTGACGAGAGAAGCGTTGTCAAAGGTAATTCCATATCGCCGATAACACTCCACCAGTGAGGAATCCAGATAGTTTTTGTCTTCATCGGAAAGGTCTCGTTTTTGCAGTGAATACCAGATGATCAAATGGGATATCTTTTCCGCCAGCACGGAATCGTCCCTGGCAGTCAGGTTTTTCAGCCCGGCATAGGAATCCAGGGATTTGCGCCGGATGGCCATGATGTTCGGACAGTCCTTGGAGGATGGTGAAAGGCGCAGATACAGGCCGCCCATCAACTCGCAAAGCGGCCGAAACTCATGTCCCTTCTTCGGGGCGATGTAAATCACGCGCTTGCCTTGCTGCCGAAGCCGCCCGCCCAGGCAGCAAAGGGTGAAGGTCTTCCCCGCGCCGGAGGAACCGCCCATCCAGATGCTGCCGTTGGTATACTTATAATCGTTGTAGGGGTCAAGAAAGGCTGGAGAGCGGTTATACATATTGAGTCCGAGGAATATCCCGTTGCGGTCAGAAAGCTCATAGGATGCAAAGGGAAAGGCCGCAGCAACGCCGCTGGTAAGAGCGTTCCTTCGGCTTTTGCGCTCAATATCTTCGTCCAGAGTAAGCAGTGGCAGCGCGGAAAGGAACGCCTGCTCCTGCTTATAGTCGCAGCGCCGGGCGATCATGTCCACGGAAACACAGAGCTTTTCCACGGCCGTTACGCGCTGTTCCAGCGTCTCCGGATCATTGGCAGTCACTTCGATCAGCGTGTGCATATAGTAGAAGTCCTCGCCCTGACGGTTCATGGCCTCTTTTAGATAAAGCCCGGAAGCAATTGCGCTGTCCAGTTCCTCATAGTCCTGCCGGGTATCGCCCACGTCCCGCATCCGTGATCGGTTCATCATAGTCGCTTTTGAAATCTTGGAGAGGATCTTTTCTCTGGATTGCCGCTCAAAACTGAAGCTGATGCTGACGCCTTCCCCGGCTTCCACCAAGGGGGCCAGCCAACAAGAGCCGACAGTAGTAGCATAGCCATATCCGGTCACATAAAGATAGGCATGAAAAACGCCGTCAACTACGATGTAGTCACGGCTTTTCGTGTTTATGGTCGTTGGAGAAAGGATGTCCAGGATCGTTGTCGAACCGGCCTCCAGCTCGCGCAGGTCGGGCTTTTCCTCTCCGAAAATCAGGCGTTTGAGGGCAGGCTGC
>JAIKWN010000146.1 GCA_024684665.1 Clostridiales bacterium
GCCGGTGATCCCTTCTTCAAACCGGATCACCGTGCGATCCGCGAAGGACTTGAATCCGTAGATTTCAAGACGCTTTAAACGCACTCAGTCGCATTCCTTTCCTGCCCGCGATTCTTTCCCGTCCGTGAGCGCCCGAAGCGCTGACGCGGCGGCCGCTTCCTCCGCGCGCTGTTTGCGCGTACCCGTTCCGCGGCCCATTTCTTCTCCGTTCTCCCTTATGGCGCGGGCAATAAAAACGCGCGCGTGGGGCGGTCCCTCCTCTGAAAGGATCTCATAGACCGGCGCTTTTTCTCCCTTAGCCTGAAGAAGCTCCTGCAATTCGCTTTTCGCGTCCCGGTCGATGGTCTTTCGGGGAATGAAATCGCCCATCCATCCGTTGATGAGAGCGGAAACCGGCTCATAGCCTCCATCCAGCCAGATGGCGGCGATCACGGCCTCCATCACATCGCAGAGGATGGAAGGGTTTGTACGGCCGCCCAGCGCCTCTTCCCCCGCGCTCATGCGCAGCATCCCGCCGAGGCCCAGCCGTCCCGCGAGCTCCGCGAGGTTCGCCTCGCAGACGAGGGCGGCTCTCCGCCTCGTCATCTGCCCCTCGCGCATCTCCGGAAAGCGGGCGTAGAGGGCGTCGCTGACGCACAGCTGCAGAACCGCGTCCCCTAAAAACTCGAGCCTCTGATTGTCCTGCCGGCTGCCGGAGCCCGGGGCCTCACAGGAAGGATGGGTCAGCGCCTGGGTAAGAAGGTCCCGATTCCGGAACGCATAGCCGAGGCGCTTTTCAAGGGCGCCCCGCGCATCGTTTTTTTTCATTTCTTGTTTTCGATGTAACGCACCATATCGCCGACGGTCTTCACCTTTTCAATGGCGTCGTCTTCGATCTGGATGCCAAACTCGTTCTCGAGATCCATGACAAGCATCAGGACGGACGCGCTGTCCGCCTGCAGATCCTCTTTCAGCCGGCTGTCCTCATGGATGTCCTCCGGATTCAGTCCAAGCTGTTCCGCCGCCATCTCGCGAAGCTTTTCAAAAGTGCTCATTTTCAGTTTCCTCTCATTCTTCTGTTTTTGGGGTTGTTTCCGTCTGAAGCCTTGCGACGCCTTCCCGGATTTCATCCGCGACGCCGCTTTCGACCATGGTTTTCGCCTGCCGGAGCGCGCAGAAAATCGCGTGCCCGTTCGAGCTTCCGTGGGCCTTGATCACCGCGCCGTCCACACCCAGGAGCGGTGCGCCGCCCACTTCCGTGGAATCAAAGGACTTTTTGAGAGCCCGGAAGGTATCCTTCGCTAAAAATGCGCCGATCTTTCCCTTGAGCGAGCTCATAAGACCCTGTTTCAGCATGGAGAACAGGAAGGCCACGACGCCCTCCGTATTCTTAAGCAGGACGTTCCCGGCAAACCCGTCCGTCACCAGCACGTCGCATTTTCCGGCAAGCGCGTCCCGCGCTTCGACGTTGCCGATGAAGCGGAAGGGCTGCTCCGCCCGCAGCAGGGCATTTGCCTCCTGTGTGAGTGCGTTGCCCTTTGCATCCTCAGTGCCGATGTTGAGAAGACCGACTTCCGGTTCTTTTACGTTTAACACCCGGCTCATGTACACGCTGCCCATCATGGCAAACTGCGCGAGCCACTGGGGCTTGCAGTCCACATTCGCCCCGGCGTCAATCAGCAGAAGGGGCCGGTCCGGTACCGGCAGAATGGTGGCAAGCGCGGGTCTAGCAATCCCCTTCACGCAGCGCACCACGAACATGGCACCGGCCATAACCGCGCCGGTGGAGCCTGCGGAAACGAAGGCATCCGCCTCCTTGTCGCGCACCATCTGCATCCCCAGTACAAAGGGAGACCGTTTTTTCCTGCGAAGCGCCATGGCCGGATGCTCATCCGGCGTAATGACTTCCGGCGCGTCCACAACCTGCACGCGCGCCGCCTGCTCAGCGGTCAGTTTGTCCTGCGAGGCCGCCTTCCAGGCAGGCAGGAGCGTTTCCGCCGGGCCAAGCAGCGAGATTTCCACATCCGGCCAGGCGGCAAGCGCCTCGATCGTACCTTCAAAATTAACGCCAGGGGCCGCGTCGCCGCCCGTGGCATCGAGCAGAATCTTCATCCTTTGTTCCTGCCTTTTTCAGATTTTTTCTATTACCCGCTTAAGACGCCGCGCGTCTCTGGGAAAACACGTACATCCCGATGCCCGCGGCGATCCCCACGTTCAGCGAATCGATTTCGCTGCTGTGGGGAATGCGCACAGGCGTTCCGAATCCGGAGAATTCCTCTGGAAGCCCGCTGCCCTCGTTCCCGAGGATGACGGCGCTTCCCGGACGGTACAGGCCGGCCGCCTGCTCGAGGGATACGGATCCGGTCAGCATAAAGGGAAATAGCTGCTCGTCCGGATACAGTTCCCGGTACTGCGAAAACGTATCAAAATGCCGGATCCGCAGTGAAAAAGCCGCGCCCATGGAAGCGCGGACGGTTTTGGGGTCGTCCGTATCCGCCGCGGGCCGGATAATAGCGAGATCCAGAAAGCCGAACCCGAGCGCCGTGCGCATGATCGTTCCGAGATTCCCGGCATCTCCGGGATTCACCAGCACAAGATGATCCGCGCCGGCAAGAAGATCCGCCTCGACCTTCCGGTATACCATGGCCGCGTGGCAGTTCTCTTTGTGGGAGACGCTTCTTAAGATGCGATCCGCGCATTCACAGCGGACGCCCGCCGCCTCCGCCGCTTCCCGGAGCTTCAGAACGCCGGGGCTGTCCTCGCTGTCAGAAGATACGAGAAGGCGGAGACATCGCTCCGGCGCTGCGCGAAGGCATTCCGTCGCCGGGAAGATCCCGGGCGCGTAGGAATAATCGTTCTTTTTATTGTAAGCTTCGAGCTTCGGCAAACCGATATCCTCCCGGGGTTTTGCTCAGGGTTCCGCTGGGATCAGGGTTGAAAAATAGATCATATCGCAGAGTTCGCGGACCTTTTTGGTGTTGATCTTGACGCCGTGCAAAACGATGGCGGAAGAAGATCCCCCATCCAGATTATACGCCGTCCGGATCCCCTGCAGGCTCCCCACATACTCGGAAAACTCTTCCAGGGTCAGCCCCTTGCTCCCGCGGTTTTCCGGTCCGCAGGTCGTAATGAACAGATACGAGAGCGGCCCCAGCTGACAGGCCGCAACCCGCTGGGCCTTTTTCCTCGCGCTTATGTCCGCAATCCGGATGGGAAGCACTCTTTCCCCCTCCCGGACGAGCGCCGGACCGAAATTGAAGCTGTTGACGATCGTCCCCTTATAAGCCGCGATTTTCTCAGCCGTCGGTTCCTCGATCATGACGAAATCGCCGTTCTCGTCGATAATCAGCAGGTCGAATTTTTCACTCGGGTTGTCGCGCAGGAGAACCCCCTGCCGGACTAGATACCCGGTATTCCGGTAGTTGAAAAAATCTCCGTTGATCGCCAGCACGGCATTTACGCGCTTCGCGAGAATCCCGGGCGACGCCACTTTTGTCGTTCCGTACCGGCCCGCCATGGTCGTGCGCAGCTGCGAAGGATCCGCAATCTGCACGTAGGCCAGCATGATGTCCGTATCGTACGCGCGGTCGGTTTCTATGCGCACCTTGAGGCTTTCGTCCTCATAGCCTTTGTTGTCCGGGAGATATGCGCTGTCCGGCGCGATCAGGCCCGGTGAGTCGTCAATAGGAAGCGGCGCGAATCGCTTCCCCTCTGTTTCTTCCGCCAGAGCGGAACAGAGAAGCATCGTCACGCCGCACAGGCAACACCCGATCACACGTCCAAGTCGACCAAACCGCATCAGAGAATCTCGCCTTTCTCGTTCGTTTTCCTGAGAACCGCGGCGCTGCGCGCCGGGAGGTACATGGTGAAGCCGTCTCCCATCGCGTCGTCATGCGCCCAGGTATGATAAACCGTCTTTGTGTCTATATTGCCGTAGCCGCCGAACTCCTTCGCGTCCGAGGACAGGATTACCCGGTAATCGCCCTTTTCCGGCGCGGGGATGAACAGGCTGTCTTGGGATTTCGTCGGGTGGAAGTTGAACACAAAGATACAGCCCGCCTTTTCAAAGGCCAGGATCTGGTCGTCTTCATGCTGCCTGAGGCACTTGGGCATGCCGCCCTCCAGCACGTGGTAGCGCCGTACAAGGCCGATCATCGCCTTATCGAAGTTCCCGAGGAACTCATAGCGCAGGTACCCGTGCTCCGCGAGCGACCACAGCCGCCGCGCGTGGGCGAAGCTCCAGCCGTTGCCCTCCCGCGGGAAGTCGATCCATTCCGGATGGCCGAATTCGTTGCCCATGAAATTGAGGTATCCCTCGCCGCCGGCGCCGATGGTCACGAGGCGGATCATCTTGTGCAGGGCCACGGCGCGTTCCACGATGAGGTTCGGGTAGCCGCGGTTCATCCCGGTGTACATTTCCTTGTCCGCCAGGCGGAACATGATGGTCTTGTCTCCCACCAGCGCCTGATCGTGGCTCTCCGAATAAGCGATGACCTTCTCTTTAGGACGCCTTGCGATGAGCTCCCAGTACATCCGGCTCATGTCCCAGTGTCCGTCTTCCCTTTCCTTGATCGTCTTGATGAAGAAATCCGGAAGGCCCATGCTGAGCCGGTAATCGAAGCCGAAGCCGCCGGCGGAAACCGGCAGGCACATGCCCGGCATGGCACTCATTTCCTCCGCGATGCAGATCGCGCCGGGGCGGAATTCGTGGACCAGGCTGGTGGCAAGCTGAAGATAAGCCACGGCTTCGATGTCCGTATTCATGGAGAAGTACTGGCTGTCTTCCGAGAACGCCGTGCCCAGACCATGATCCAGGTAAATCATGCTGGTTACGCCATCGAAGCGGAAGCCGTCGAAGTGGTATTCCTCCAGCCAGAAACGGAGATTGGACAGAAGGAAGTGCACGACGCCGTTCTTGCCGTAGTCGAACACCTTCGAGCCCCAGGCCGGATGATTTCCGCCGGAGCCTTCCTTGAAGAACTGGTCGTCCCGCCCGTCGAAGTGGTTGATGCCCTCCGCCGTATTGGGGGCGGCATGGGAATGGATGCAGTCGAGAAGGACAGAAAGCCCCATCCGGTGCGCCTCGTTGATGAGCGCCTTCAGATCGTCCGGCGTTCCGTACCAGGAGGACGCAGCGAAGAAATTGGAAACCTGATAGCCGAATGACGCGTAATACGGATGCTCCATTACGGCCATCAGCTGTACGGTGTTATAGCCGTCCCGCTTGATGCGAGGAAGCATATCGCGCATGAATTCGAGATAGGTGCCTATCCGCTCGTGCTCCGTGGCCATGCCGATATGCGCCTCATAGATAATGGGCGGGATATTCTTTTTCGGACGGAACTTCTCATCCGTCCACTCGAACACCTTGTGGGGATTCCAGATGATCGCGTTGAAGCCGTGCGTCGCCTTGTCCTGCTTCACGTAGGTGGCGTACAGAGGGATACGGTATTCCGTATTCCCGTCCGGTCCGGTGACGGCCACCTTCACCCTTGACAGGTGCGGCAGCGTGCGGATTCCGGGAATCTCGATCTCCCAGTTTCCGCCGGGGAGCTTCTTCATCGGATGGGTTTCCCGGTTCCAGTCGTTGAAATCCCCGACAAGATGCATTTCCTTCGCACCGGGGGCCCACTCCCGGTAGACCCAGCCATGCCGCGTCTTATGGAAGCCATAGTACAGCGCGCCGCTGGCGAATTCCGACAGAGTCTGTCCCGGGAAAAGCAATCCCCGCTTGCGTTCCTCAAAGTGGCGGATCCGGTACCGGATATCGCCCTCAAAGGGGATAAGATGCTCGTTCAGCTTCAGGATTTCCGGCCGCTGATCCTGTTTTTTCTTCGTCGCAGCCATCGGCGATCTCCTTTCTTATGACAAGCTTCTTTAATTGTCAGATCTCAGTTGCGATCATCTTATCGTATTTTAATCCGGATTTCAACCCTGCAGGCCATTTTGTCTTACTGGGTTATTGTTTCTTCCGTCTCCCCGTTCAGCGTGAAAATCACATCTTCGGCGCTTTCATTCTCCCTAAGACGCCGGCAGAAAAGCATGAACCGTCCGTTTTCGTTGATGTAACTGCATGTAACGAGTACGAGGAGATCATCCTCCCCCGTGACCTCAAAAGGCACCGTCCAGTAGGAACGCGCGCGCACCTCCGACAGATACGCCTCGGCGTCCTCCTCGGAAGCGTAGCCGTTGCGCAAAAGATCAAAGAACCACCGGTTGTCTTCGTTCATGGAGGCGTCAAAAGCCGCAAACGGGACGTACAGCTCGGGATTCTCGTCGTAAATCGTCCGGAAGCTGATGAGAGGATACTGCCTCAGGTGGTTTTCATCGAGGAAGCGCCTGAGACCGCCGAACATGGCGCGCCCTCTCGTGGCATGGCCGTGAACCATAAGGATCCGGTCCCTGGGCCAGATGTTTCCGATGGGGTTTACAAACAGCGCTCCGTTTACGTCCTTTTTTCGGTTGAATCCATGGTTCAGGTAATACTCGAGATCCCGCCGCACTACCGGATAGTCGATATCCGGCCCGCAGGTCAGCCAGCCCACCACATCCGGGTTCACCGCGTAGAGGAGCTCAAAATCCTCCTGCATTGCCGGAGGTTCCAGGGGAACCGGCGTTGCTGTGGGGACGGCTTTTTCGGGTGCTTCCTCAGGTGATTCCTTCCCGTCCTCCCGGGAACGTGTGGAGAACAGCCCCTCAAGAAGGCTTTCCAGCGGGGACTGCTGCTTCTCCTCCGTCCCGTCATACTGGACCGCCTCGCCCGTAACGCCCGAAACGTCAATGCTTTCCGCGGCCGCCGAGGCAAAGGGCAGGAAAGCGCTGCTTCTCGGCGGATACAGGGATTTCAGATCCTCTTTCGTCAGGGAAGCCCGGACAAAACTATAGAGGTCCGTGGCGGCAAGGACGCCCGCGACCGCAAGCGCGGCGATCATGAGGACGGTCAGCGCCCGGTACAGCTTTTTGCGCATGGAAGCGCTCATACGTCGTCACGCTCCTTTCGGCGCAGCTTCCTTCTCCCGGCTTCGCAGCAGAGGGCGATCGCGAGGCAGAAGACCATTGCCCAGGTCTTTTTCGCCGGATCGCCATGGCCGGTGATGGGAATATCGCTGTAGAGGTTCATAATGACGCAGTTGATGATCCGCTGTCCGTCCGCGTCGATGTTGACGATTTCATTATAACGGCTCTTCGACTTGCCTCCGACGGACACGGAATAGCGCGGCCAGTAATGCGCAGATTCATAATCCGCTTCCTCGATGGAATACCGGATCCCGTCCGGAACACCGTGAATCATGACGTAATCCCTGTGCTTCAGCGTAAAGGTCACGGATCCGTCGCTGGCTGTGCGGTAATTGCGGTATCCAACGAAGTTTCTTGTAGTGGTCGTGGAGCCGTCGGCTTTGGTTGTCGTTGAGATGGTTCCATAGGCGGCTACAAACTGCCAGTTGCGCAGGGGGACCCAATCGTCGCTGTCCGGCGCTTTCTCGGAACCCTCATCCGCCTCGGTTGCCCGGCGTTCAAAGGTCACTTTGACGCGGAACTCCTGCGTGGCGCTGGAGCCCGTTCCGGTGACGCTCTTCGCAACGGAGAGTGAGGTTGCCCGGTACTCATCCTCGAACATGGGCACGCCCGTAGAAGTGCCTACCGGCTCAATCTCCGCCTGGAGTCTGTCGCTGGAATCCATATAAACGTGGATATAGACCTTATACTCTTTTGTGGTCTGGTACTGTTTATTGATATCGTAGTTGATGTAACTGTAGATTTCATCTGTCTGGCGGACGGTATAGATATACGTACGTCCAATCAGGTTCCCTGCGCTGTCGAATTCCGGTTCCGTAACGCTTACTACATTCCCGTCCGCGTCAACGATTTTCCCATCCGCGTCTCTGTGGATTCCTTTCAGTGTTTCCTCGGTCGTAAACGTAATCCCGTTGAAGGGAATACGGAGCGAACGGTACTGGTTCGTCCTCTTCGGTCCCGAATAGGAGAAAACCGCGCGGTTCGTTCTCGTCTGCTGTGATTTGGGTGCGTCATCCGGAGGAACCAGCTCAATTTTAAAATAGGTGCCCGTGTTCGGATAGTAG
>JAIKWN010000149.1 GCA_024684665.1 Clostridiales bacterium
TGGATTTTGCAAGTGTCCAGGAGCAAGGATATATGCCCTTGTACCAAAGAGACTCCTTGACCGATGCTCTGCATGATATTGGCGGTTTCCACACTGATTATGAATTCATTACTAAACAGCAAATGAAAACCATTCAAAAAATGAGCAAAGGCCGGAAATAAATTACACACCTTTAAAACGAAGCAAGAAGGCCTCACAACCGTTGATTTACAACGCTTGTGAGACCTTCCCTTGTTCTCGAACTGTCAAAGATGGGATATTAACATTCATTCACAAAATTGTCAATTGTTACTTTAAAATATGACGGAATACTCATCGTTCAGTCACCGGGAATGCTCCCGGCTCCCCAGTTCCGGCGGGACGCCCGTCATTTCAGACGCACCATGAGGTTGTTGCTGTCAAACGCGCTGAAATACCGCACCTCCGTTGCCATTTCCATCACCATCCGGATGCCGATGTGGGATTCCGGGTCTCTGGCGTTGTTGAGCTCATAAAACCCGGTGGGATCGAAATGGTCCCTGAGGTCCCGCAGCGTGAGCGTGACCTGCGCGCCGTCGACGTGCAGCCGGAAGTCCGCACGAATGGAACCGTCCCCTTTTTCGGCGGGATGCTCCACGATGTTTATCGCCATTTCTTCCACGAAGAGCGCCATGAGCATCGCTTTTCTTCCGCCCGCGCCGTGCGAGAGGCAGAAGGCAGCGGTCTCTTCGCTCGAGCGGATCACGTCCTCGCGTGAGCGGATGACGGTGTACAGATTGTCGGATTCATTCCCACCAAACTCTTCCGGCAAGAGCATGAAATCCTCCCACCGCTTCGGGATCCCGCCCGTGTGTACACAGATGTACACGAAAAGGGCCAAAACTACGAAGATCTCGCTGATCGCGTTGGATGCCAAGATTCCTTTGGAACCAAAACGCGTGCTGAGGATAAATGCGGTCGCGACCGGGAAGATAAAGCGCTCAGCAAAGCTCAGTGCGTTCGCAACCTTCTGGTGATGGATCCCCTGGATATAATGCTGATACATCCCGATGATGGATACAGCCGTCAGGGAAATGGCCAACCAACGGATACTGAAGGTGCTGAATTCCATGACGGAAGCGTCGTCCGTATACACACCGGAGAGCATCGGCGCCGCGAGAAACGTTGCCAGGGAAACGGAAGCCGTCAGCAGGATGCCGAATTTCATGGCATAGGAGAAGAGCCGCTTCAGGCCCTGTAGATCGTTGGACCCGTAATAAACGCCGGCCATCGTGATCAGCGTCCGTCCGATTCCGGTTGGTATGCAGTAGAGGAACTGCTGCAGGTCGCCCTGAACGCCCTTCGCCGCGATAGCCGCAGTCGTGAGCGCAACCATCAGGTTCAGGCGGTTGGTCAGGATATCCCGAAGAACGGTCGCAAACTTCTTGACCAGCGCGGGCAAGCCGTTACGGAAGACATCCCTGGACTGGCGGAAGTTGAACAGTCTCAGCGAATAATGGAAATAGTGATCCGACCGGAAGAAATGCACGCTCAGGACAAGCCACTGCAGGATATATCCGACCGAAGTCGCAACGCCGATCCCAAACGCGCCGCCGTGGAAAACGAGGACGTTCACAAGGTCGCCAAGGATGTCGGAGACGCAAAGGACGATAGAGGAAATCGTGAACAGCCGTTTATTGCTGTCCATGACGACGATCGGTCCCAGGATTTGGCAGAGCACCATAGCGGGGATTCCGATCTGATACCCTCGCAAGTAGGAATACATATAAGGGTTCAGTTCCGGGAGCTTCGTCAGCTTCACGCCGCAGAGCTCCAGGATTCTGGGCGGGGCGATAATGCATGCCACCAGGAGAATCGCGGAGAGCAGGATGGACAGGAAGACCACGAGGTTGAACACTTCGTTCGCGTCGTCCCTTTTCCCGAGGCCGACGAGCTTCGAGCAGGACACCGTGCATCCTGTGGACAGAAACCCGGCACACAGCAAGACAATGCTCGAAAATGGCCGAAGCAGGGAAATACCGGAATAAGCATCCGATCCTAGAAAGCGGCTCGTGACGATACCATCGATCAGGAGCGCGATGACGCCCGTCAATTCGGTGAAGATCATCGCGATCGAAGTGGAACTGAACATGGCGGAGATATTGTCGGGGGCAATTCTCTCCTTCTGCCTAGTTATCATGGACAAGGAAACGCACCTCGCTTCTCAGTCGTTTTCGGCGCACAGACCCCCGCGGTTCCGCGCGGATCACCTTTCAGTAAATAGTTTCGATTTCGCCCGCGATGCCGTATTGCTCCCGGAATTCGCGTAGGTCGGACGGCCGGCGGATCAGCATCACGTCCCGAAACTGTCCCGTGCCCGTTTCAAGAAACCCCGCCGTCTCTTCCCCGGTGCAGATGCTCCTTCGGATCACCGGCTTCATCCGCTCTGGATCATAGCCTGACCGGGGCGCTTTCTTTTTATCGAACAGCTTGAGCATTGCCGATCCTCTCCTTTACAAACGCTTTCACAAAATCTGTATCCTCCACGGGAACGTACACAGTATACGTCGTGATCCCCTGTCTGAGGATCAGCGCATTCCCCTTTGCCCCCATCCACGCGGCCTTCCGGAACATGATGTGCGCGTCTCCGCCTCGGGTCGCGTGCTTATGCCGGATTTCCTCCTCATCCATCTCATAGGAACGCGTATCCCAGCCCAGCGTAAAGTACCCGATGAGCGCGGGCAGGCCGAGGATGCCGCCGTACAGGACCAGCGGGAAAAGCAGGAAATCGCGGAAGGTCATGGAAGAGCCGCCCGCGCCAGAGACAAACATTGCAAATGCGATCAGGCAAACAGCCGTCGCTACGGTGGCAGTGCCCATATTCATGGTCCTATAATGCACCATCGCCTGTTCCCTTTTGAGCGTGTACTTCCAGCGGTACACGCCATCGGAACCCCGGACGACGCGAAAAGCCGCAGATTCCTCAGCCGGTGACACTTGCGATTCCCTCCCGTCCTTCAGGCACAGCCCCTGTGGACGAATTCTTTGCTTTGTCCTCGATCGCCATCAGCAGCAGCGAGAGCGAGTACAGCAGCGCATACACGATGTGGAACACGGTATCGCCCTGCGTCATAAAGAAGAAGCCCAGCAGCAAATCCGAAGTCAGCAGCAGCCGAATCGCGTAGCGCAAGCGGACTGGCTGCCTCCCGGCACACCAGCTGAGGAGCAGCAGCACGGGCGCATAAACGGCGACGATCCATGCCCTCATCCCCAAGACAGGCACGAAGCGCCATATGATCAAGCCAGAGACCGCGAGGGAAACGGTCGCCCACTGGACCCACTTTCCCCGGCGTATAGGCGCGTGGCGCAGGAAAGAGATGACCAGCAGCACATGCCCCGCAAAGTTCGCAGCAACACCCACCATAAGAGAATAGCTGACCAGGACGTTCGAGAGGACCAGAGCTAGCAGGCCGGGGAACACGGTCTGCGCGAGGGACGCCTCGGCATTGCGCTGGCGGAAGAACAGGGCGATCAGGGCCGTACCCGCCGCGGCTTTCCAGAGCGCCCATACCGCGGTCTGGTCCGCGAAAAACCAATACGCCGTTTCCGTTTCCAATGTGGAGACGGAGAAGGCGATCAGGCAGAGCAGGGCGACACCGTCCGCTTTTTCCTGCTTCCGCGAGAGCCGCGCCGCAAGGGTGAGGACCATCCCCGCGAGGACGCCCAACAGTCCATGGACCCCCATCAAGGCAATGCGCCAGTTGACGCCAAGCGAGTCGATGCCAAGAAAGGACGCCAGATCCGGCGCAGTAAAGGAAGCTTCCACAAACCCGTCCGGCAGTTTCGTCTCGCCATTTTCTTGTTCGTACGCCACGCCGGTGTCGCCGGCTTTCACTCGCATGGCCGGGGAAGCCGCGCCTGGATAGCGGACGGACGCGAAAGCGGAACAGACCGCCTGGCGTACTTCCACCGTGCCGTCCCCCATCGCTTCCCATTCAACCCGGTAATCTAGGTCGCGGGGGATCGCTAGGATGCTAACGTTTTTCAGCCTCTCCATATAGATCAGCTGGCCGTTTTCGTAAGCGTCGTCAACCATCGGGGTTTCTTTTTCCGGCAGCACAGCCTCAAACTCAGCGTCTTCCGGACTGAAGACCCGCACCTGCACGGGCCCACGGATCAGCACATATGTGAAACTAAGGTCCGTTTCGAAGAAATTCTGGTGAATGATATTGATGCAGGCGAGATACGTGTCTTCTCGGTGCTCGTTGAGGAGTCGGATCGCCGCCCC
>JAIKWN010000185.1 GCA_024684665.1 Clostridiales bacterium
CCGGACTGGAACCCCATCCGCCGCGGTGTCCCGAGATTCGCCGATCTCACGGCAGAGGAGCAGGAGGCGCTCATCCGGGAGAACCCGGACTACGGCGAGCTCATCTGCCGCTGCCAGAAGGTCACGAAGGCGGAGATCCTCGCCGCCATCCGCAATCCCCTGGGCGTGCACACCGTGACGGGCGTCAAGTACCGCACCCGCGCGATGATGGGCCGCTGCCAGGGCGGATACTGCCAGATGCGCATCACCCGCATGCTCGAGGAGGAGTGCGGCCTCAAACCGGAAGAAATCACATACGCCCGGAAGGGCTCCCAGATGCTCTTCGGCGAGGTCATCAAGGAGGCGGCCCATGGAAAGAATTGACGTTTTGATCGTGGGCGGCGGCCCTGCGGGGCTCGCAGCTGCGGTGCGCATGGCGGAAAAGGGCGTCCAGGACATCCTCGTGGTGGAGCGGGAACACAACCTCGGCGGTATCCTGCGCCAGTGCATCCACGACGGCTTCGGCCTTACGCGCTTCGGCGAAAGCCTTTCCGGTCCGGAATACGCCGGGCGCTTCATCGCAAAGGTGAAAGAGATGGGCATCCGTTTCCTGACGGACGCCGCCGTCACCGAAGTGACGCATGACAAGGTCGTCACGATCGTCACGCGGAGCGGCCTGCTCCGGATCCAGGCGAAGGCGGTCGTGCTCACCATGGGCTGCCGGGAGCGCACACGGGGCGCTCTGGCCATCCCCGGCGAGCGCCCGGCTGGCGTCTATACCGCAGGCGTCGCGCAGGCTTATATGAACCTGTTCAACCGCATGCCGGCGCGCGAGGTCATCATCCTGGGCAGCGGCGACATCGGCATGATCATGGCACGGCGGCTGACGCTGGAGGGCGCGCACGTGCAGGCGGTATACGAAGTGCTGCCCTATCCTTCCGGCCTTCCCAGAAACGTTCTGCAGTGCCTGGACGACTATAACATTCCGCTGTACCTGTCCCATACCGTGACCTGCATCCACGGAGACAAGCGCCTCGAGGGCGTCACCATCTCGAAGGTGGATGAAAAGCTCCGCCCGATCCCGGGAACGGAGGAATATCACGCCTGCGACACGCTGATCCTCTCCGTGGGCCTTATCCCGGAAAACGAACTTTCTCTGGACGCGGGCGTCGTCCTGGATCCGCACACAAAAGGCGCAGACGTGGACGAGCACTATCAGACGAGCGTTCCGGGCATCTTTGCCGCTGGCAACGTGCTTCACGTCCATGATCTTGTGGACTTCGTTTCCCAGGAGGCGGAGGCGCTGGCCCAGTCCGTAGCCCGGTATCTGAACGAGCCGGATTTCCCGGAAGGCAGTCGCCGGATTGCCTGCGGAAGCGGCGTACGCTATACGGTGCCCCAGCGCGTCACCGGCAAAGAGGACTTTATTGTTTCCCTGCGCGTCGGGGCCCCGATGCGAGATGTGACCGTCGTCGCCCGACAGGGAGATACAGTCATCGGAAAGAAGAAAATGAAGAAGGCGCTGCCCGCGGAGATGATCCGCATGAAAGTCTCCCCTGTTCCGGGAGACGGTGAAATCGAGGTGAGGGTCGAATGACAAAGAGCTTTACCTGCATTGTCTGCCCGAACGGCTGTGAGATTCGTGTGGAGTCCGACGCGGACGGATACCGCGTTTCCGGAGAAGGCTGTCCCCGGGGAAAAACTTACGTGCTCCAGGAGATGACGGATCCCCGGCGCACCATCGCCACCTCCATCCGGGTGGAAGGCGGCGCGCAGCCGCTGTGCAGCGTGCGCCTGACCCAGCCCATCCCGAAAAACCGCATCCTGGACGCGGTGCGGGAGATCCACGCGCTTACGGTATCCGCGCCCGTTGCGATGGGAACGGTGCTCATCCCCCATATCCTGGGGACGGACAGCGACGTGATCGCCACCCGGGACGTGGCTGCGGCGGAATAAGCCATGGAAAGTGAAACCATCAGCCGCGGCTTCACCTTCCAGAACATCCTGCCCTTTCTCCTCGCCATCCTGCTCATCTTCCTCCTCCCCATGCTGATGCGCCGCTATGGCTTTACCTGGGGAGACATAACGCGCCTGCTCTTCTCTCGCCTGGGGAAGAAGGATTATGCGGAAGAGATGAAGAAAAAAGGCGGCCAGAAAGACAGGCGGGAGCCTTGGCAGAGCAACGGGCGAAGCCAGGACATTCAGACGCTGGTCTCCACGCTGCTCATCCTGGCGAGGCGGCAAAAGCTTGGCCTCGTCTATCCCGGGACCATCTCCCACGGAGGGAAAATGGCGAACCTGGTAGCCCTCCTCGTCACGAAGAGGGAAGTCATCGGCGTGAACTGCTTCGGCTTCGGTGGAACGATCACCGAGGGCAAGGGCAAGACCAAGGGAAAATGGAACCAGCACATGAACGGACAAGACGCGGACATCCCGGATCCCGTCCTCGGCAATCAGAATCAGTTTACGATCGTCCGCGCCGCTATGGACGCGGCGGGGATGCAGGAGATACCCTTGCGGGTGCTCGCCTGCTTCACCAGCCGGACGGTCACCCTTGAGTCGCAGCATGAAAACGAGGTCTTCGACACGAACGGTTTCATCGCCCATCTGCGGGAATGCGCCGCGGACCCGGGCAGCCTGGAACCCGAAGCGGTTTCAAAGCAGCTGAACACACTCGTGACGAGGATCAAACGGTAACGCGGAAACAGGGATCCCCTGGACAGCGCGCCGGAACCGTCCGGCGCGAAAGGGAGGAATGCATTATGAAGAAGGCGAGGTTACTGGCGATTTTCGCCCTGCTTCTGTTCGCGGTGCTTCTCTCAGCCGCAGCGTTTGCGGACGCGGCGGACAGCTACGGGACGCCGGAGCTGGAGTTCAAAAAGAAATCCTTCGTCGGCGGGCAGATGCTCCCGGTGTACAGCGGGCCAGGGTATGAATATCCGCGGCCGACCGGCTATGCAAAGGTCTCCACCAACGACACCATCTGGATGGCCGGTCGGAAGGGAAGCTGGGCGCTCGTCATGTATCAGAAGAGCAAGGGCGGTTTCCGCGTGGGCTGGATCGACGCCTCGAAGCTTCAGTACACCCTGGGCGGCCGCTCCGTGCATCTCACGAACCGTTCCGCGAAGATCATGACAGCCTGCGACCTGACGGACGACCCGAAGAACCGCAGCTATACCCTGGCCAAGCTCACTTCCGGGGAAAGCGTCACCTTCCTGGCCAGTTACTACGATCACATCCAGTGGGCCTACATCGAGGTCTGGGCCGACGCCCCCATCTGCGGCTTCGTTCCTATGTCGAACATCGACAGCCGGTAATACCTGCTTTTAACAATGCCGACGGGTCCCCGCATGGCGGCGGACCCGTCGGTTTCCTGTAAAGAAAAATACGGAAAGAAAGGAACTGCGTCGTGCTGAACGCGAAGAACGGGCGCCTGTCCCTTAAGACGGGAGAAATGGATTATATCCGCTTCGGCAACGGAAAACATACGCTCGTCATGATCCCCGGCGTCGGGGACGGACTCAAAACCGTGAAGGGCATGGCGCTGCCTTTCGCTTTCCTGTACCGGGCGCTCATCCAAGACTTCACGGTTTATGGATTCAGCCGCCGGGAGAACCTGCCCGAAGGGATGAGCACGCGCGAAATGGCGGACGATCTGAACCTCGCCATGGGCACACTGGGGCTTTCCGGCGCATGCGTCCTCGGCGTCTCCCAGGGCGGGATGATCGCGCAGTGGCTGGCGATCGATCATCCGGATCGGGTGCGCCGCCTCGTCCTGACGGTCACGCTCTGCCGTCCAAATCCGACCGTGCAGCAGGCCGTTGCGGGATGGCTTGAAATGGCGGAACGGGGTGATTACAGGGGGATCCTTGTGGATACCGCGGAGCGTTCCTACACGGAAAAGCGCCTTCGCAAAGAACGGTTCCTGTACCGTCTCATAGGGAGCGTCGGCAAACCGGAGAACTTCAGCCGCTTCCGGATCCAGGCGGAGTCCTGCGTCCAGCACGACGCATATGACGAGCTGCCGCGCATCACCTGTCCGACACTCGTGATCGGCGGAACGGACGACCGGATCGTCACGGGAGAGGCATCCCGCGAAATCGCGGAGAGGATTCCCGGAAGCCGGCTGATCCTTTACGACAATCTCGGCCATGGGCTGTACGAGGAAGCGGCGGATTTCCTTTCCCGCGTGAAAGAATTCTGCCTTGCTTCCGGTGATTTCTACCCTCCGGTGGAAAAACAAACGAAATAAAATAGCGGCCGCCAAGAGCGGTTGCTTTTTTATTTTTGCTCTGATAGAATCGTCGTAGAGGGTCGGAGCGGTTCCGGCCATCAGACCACGAGAAGGAGGAAACAAGATGAAAAAACTGACTACCCTGACCGTCTTTGCGCTGATGCTGGCACTGGCGGTCTCCGCGATGGCCTACACGCCGGGCAGCTATGAAACGTCCGCGCGCGGCCAGAACGGAATGGTACCGGTCACGACGACCTTCACCGAGGACAAGATCATCCGCATCGAAATCGGTGAGAATGTCGAGACCCCCGGCGTTTCCGACTGGGCGATCGCCCTCATGCCGTCCCGGATCTTCGAAAGCCAGTCCCTGGCGGTCGATACCGTTAGCGGCGTAACCATGACGAGCCGGGCCATCCTGAACGCCGTGAAGGAAGCGGCGGAGCAGGCGGGCGGCGACATGGAAACCCTGACCGCAGCGCCCGAAAAGGCGGCCCCGGCTGACATCGAGGAAACCGCGGACGTTATCATCGTCGGCGGCGGCGGCGCGGGCCTTGCGGCGGCCGTGGCGGCAACCGACAAGGGCGCGAGCGTCATCCTGATGGAAAAGACGGGCTTCCTGGGCGGCAATTCCATCGTCTCTGGCGGCATCTACAACGCAGCCGATCCGGAGCTCCAAGGCCCGCTGGGCATCGAGGACTCCGCTGAGTTCCACGCACAGCAGACCTGGGAAGGCGGCGACAAGGTCGCCGATTTCGAACTGGTCAAGACCCTGACCTACAACGCGCTGGACGGTTATCACTGGCTCCAGAGCCTCGGCATGGAGTTCGACGGCACCATCACCCAGGGCGTCGGCTCCCTGTATCGCCGTACCCATAAAGCCGTGCTGCCGAACGGCACTGGCTACATCAAGACCTTCCGCGACAACCTCGCGCGCAAGAGCAACTTCACCCTGATCATGGAGACTGCGGGTGAGAAGCTGATTCAGGATGAAACCGGCCGCGTCATCGGTGTCGAAGGCACCGGCAAAAACGGCAACAAGGTTACCCTGCACGCGAACAAGGGCGTCGTCCTCGCGACAGGCGGCTTCGCGGCGAACGTCGAGATGCGCGTCCAGTACTGCCAGGGCGAGAAGTGGCCGGAGCTCGGCAAGGGCCTCATCTCCTCCAACATGCCCGCCATCCAGGGCGACGGCATCCGCATGGCGGAAGCGGCCGGCGCTGCGCTGCGCGACATGGATCAGATCCAGCTCCTGCAGGTCTGCAACCCCTGGACCGGCGTGACCTCCGACGTCTTTGGTAACGGCGGCGTGGACGCTTGTATCTACGTAAACAAGAACGGCGAGCGCTTCGTCCGCGAGGACGGCCGCCGCGACGTTATCAGCGCGGCGATTCTGGCGCAGCCCGAAGGCAAGATGTGGACGATCTACAACGACATCGCAATCCCGGATCCGTCTACCGCGAAGGCGTTGGGCGGCCGCACCTGGACGGACTTTGAAGAGGAAGGCCTCTTCGGTTATGTCCATGCGGATACACTCGAAGAACTGGCGGAGAAGTTCGGCGCTGATCCCGAGAAGCTGAAAGCGTCCATCGATACCTATAATGCGCACGTCAAGAACGGCGACGCAGAGGACGAGTTCGGCCGTACGCTGCTGACCACCGCACTCGAAGAGGGCCCGTGGTACGCGCATCCGCGCGCGCCGGCCGCGCACCACACAATGGGCGGCGTGGTCATCGACACCGGATGCCATGTGCTTAACGCTGAAGGCGCGGCCATTCCCGGCCTGTTCGCCGCGGGCGAGATCACGGGCGGCATCCACGGCGGCAACCGTCTGGGCGGCAACGCCATCGTGGACTTCACGGTCTTCGGCCGCATCGCTGGCACGAACGTCGCGGAGTAAATCGGATATCGTAGGCCAGACATAATACAGGGGCCGTGAAGGACTGACCGAAAGAGTCAGGGCTTCATGGCCCTCTTTATGCCTTTTGGGAAAACCGAGAGCAGAGCTCTCGGACGCGGGCTTATGCGATTCGCTCGTATTCCCGCACCAGATCCCGCCGGATCGCTTCGATCTGTCCGATCACTTCCGATACGCGGCTGCGCGCGTCCTCGATGCGCAGCTGCATAAGCGTATCCGCCAGGGGCCCATCCAGGAAGTAATCCGCAACGCCGAGGAGATCGGCCGTGTCGAGGTTCACGTCCATCAGGAAAGCCACGTCCTTCAACTCCCGTCCGAAGGAGCTGACAGCTTCCCGGGCCGCATCCAGCTCCCTCCTCGCGTCCCGCATCTCCGCATGCTTGAGCAGCGTAACGAGGATGCCACCACCGATAAGGTCCAGACATCCCCAGCGGCCGGAAGAACGCAGCATCCGGTTTGCGGATTCCAGATGGCGAAGCGCAGCATCCGCCGCATCGATGGCCTCGCGAAGCTCTTTCTGCCTGTCCATACGCATCCTCCCCGTCTGCCTGTCTCCTATTCTTCTTCCCAGGCATCCCAGTCGTCTTCCTCGCTTTCATCCGGAACGCGGGTTGGGCCGCCCTTTTCCTGATACTGCGAAAGCGTAAGGAATTCCACGTCCCCCTCCGCAATGCGACCAATGGTTTCGTCCATGGCCGCCAGACGAACGTGCCAGAAGTCCAGAAGGGACTGCGGATCCGCGACATACTGTTCCATCTGCCAGCGTTCCGCCTCCCGCGCCATCGCGCCGGAATCATTCAGCTCCGCTGCGAATCGCTCCGCCAGCGCCGGAACGCTCTCTTCCGAGAAAACGCCGGCGCGGTATTCTGCCCACCGCTCCGCGAACCTCGCGCGCAGTCCCGCGCAGTCCAGAAGCAGCGCACGATCTATTAGCGGGTAATACACCCAGTTTTCAAATTCCTGTCCGATGTCTTCCCGTTTCATGCCGAAGGAGAGATCCAGATCCCAAGGCGCGACGCGTATCCGCGTGCGTCCTTCCCGGCGGGCAATGCAGACGTACATATTATTGAAAACGTTATCCGCCAGCGCGCAGGCCTGTACGAACAAATCAAACCGTATGAGGGAATCGATGTCCATCCTTTCGGCGAAATCCCGCAGGAAATCGTCATCCTCTTCTGTCAGCAGCTGTGTATAGGGTTCTATCCCCGCCTGCGCGTCGTTTCCGGGGGACGCGTATACCCGATAAGAACCGGCGGGAATCTTCGGATGTTCAATCGCGGGCCGGCCGCGCAGAAAGCGGGTCACCGCCGTCCGGTATAGCGCGCCCTCTTCCCCAGCGCCAGCGCGAGCCAGCTCCTCCGCCGCGTTGTAAGGTTTCATCGCAAGATAAACGCCCCGGTAATCCCCGTTCAGGAAAACTTCGCAATAAAAAACATTGCGCCGGCCGAGGGGTTCTTCCGCACTGCAGAGGCTGTTCCAAAGCTCCCAGCCTATCCGTTCCCGCATTTTGGTTTCGTCCTGAACGATGGGCAGCAGGATGAACGTGTCCGCTTCCCCGATCACGGGGATCTCCTGCCGCGTCTTTCTCGTTCCGTCCGCGTTCCGGGTGAGTTCTACGCGGTAACCGCGCTTTTCGCTTTCCCGGATGAAGGAAGCGCCACCCCTGCGATGAATGCGGGCATGGGAAGCAAGCGTTCCGCCAGGCGCAGAGAAAACCAGCTCTGCCGGCACGTCTTCCCCGAGGATCTTCTCAGGTTCTGTTCCGCAGGAAAGCGATACAAGTGGCAGACCGGTAAAAATGATGTCCTGATAGCAGTACATTCCATCCTTCCTGACAAGAAGGCGGTATCGGGTTCCCTGGGCCACCGCATCCCTGCACGCGTCCCAGAGGTAGTCGTCCGCAAAGCAGGCGGAACAGCCCAAGGGTAGCGAAAGAGAAAGCTCCGGCCATGCGTCCTCCAGATCCATCCCCAGCGGACAGTAAAAGGTGCCGTCCGCAGTCCGCACAAGGGGCTGCCCGTCCCGGAACAGTGCCGGAAGGAGCGGCGCTTCCGAAGGGGAAAGCGTATCCTCGATCTCCCAGATGACCTCGATGTCCGGCAGGGGTTCCACCGTGCCGATGACCGGGTCAGAGAAGCGGAAGACCGAAAGCGTCAGCAAAAAAAGGCAGAATAAAACCGGGAGGATCAGCTTCAGACGCTGCATCATGCAAACCTCCTCTCGGTTTCAGTCCGTCATCTGTTCCGCCGGCGCATAGAGCCGGAAGTCATACCATCCGAGGTTCTCCCCATCTTTCAGGAGATGCAGGAGAAGGTGCGGGAGGGCATCATCCGCCAGCTGTGCGATACCTTCCGCATTTGCAGGGGTAAGCAGCCACTCGCCGCTCTCGCCCAGGTTCCAAGGATTGGCCGTACGGGCATTCACGCGGCCCTTGCGGCTAATGGTGAGCAGGCTGAGAACAAAATTTCCTGCTTCGCTTTCCGCCGCCATCGCGTAGGAGGAAAGAAGCTCCTCTTTTTCCGCAAAGAGGCGGATGTACCCCGGCCGCCTGTCTCCATCTCCGTCCGCCGTACAGAACACCAAGGCGGGGAAAAGTGCCTCGTTCGGAATGCCGCGGGCATAAGCCCGGGACTCCGCCTCATAGAGAGCCTTTTCCCATTCCGCCGCGCCCTCCGCGTTCAGAACGTTTTCGTTCACGGGAAAGCGAGAAAGCGCTGCAACCAGGACGAAAAGCAGCAGAAGGCAGATAAAAATCGCAAGGGTCCTTATTTTGTTCCTGATCATCAGAGTTCCCGCAGGGCGTCAACCAAGGCAGTTTTTCCCTCCGTTTTTTCATCTTTGAACTTAATGATCCGTGCAGGGATACCCGCAACCACCGCATTCTCCGGCACGTCTTCTGTCACCACCGCGCCGGCAGCCACCACCGCACCTGCGCCGACGGAAACGCCCTCCAGGATCACGGCGTTCGCACCGACCATCACGCCGTCGCCGACTGTCACCGGCTTCGCGCTGGCAGGCTCCACGACGCCCGCGAGCACCGCGCCCGCCCCGATGTGGCAGCGCGCCCCCACAATGGCCCGTCCGCCCAGAACGACACCCATATCGATCATGGTGCCCGCGCCGATGACCGCACCGATGTTGATGACCGCGCCCATCATGACTACGGCGCCGTCCCCAATCTCCACCTGTTCCCGGATGATCGCGCCCGGCTCGATGCGGGCATTGATGTTCTTCAGATCCAGCAGCGGAAGTGCGCTGTTGCGCCGGTCATTTTCGATGACAGCGTCCACCACATCGTCCCCTGCCGCCAGAAGCGCCGGCCCCACGTCCTTCCAGTCGCCGAAGACGATCGTATCCCCCGTGCCAAAGACCCGGCAATTCGGGAACTCGATCGGCCGCTTTGCCTTGACGAATACCTTGACAGGCGTCTTCTTTTCCGCCGTGCGGATGCGTTCGATGATTTCGTTTGCGTCCATACGGTTGTCTCCTTTTTTCGTGAAGGGCCGCCTCATCTGACCAGCATGCGGTCATGATGAGACAGCCCCGCTGTTATAAGGTGCCGTCGCAGCGCTGGGTTTTTACTCCCGCCGTTTTTCTCAGGACAGCGCCCGTAAAAGAATCACTCTCCGCCCTGGCCGTAATAGGCGTTCGGGCCGTGCTTGCGCAGGAAATGCTTGTCCAGGTAGTGCTGCGGCGCGGGAGCGGCGTCCGGATCGATCTGGACGGTGTAAAGCGCCATCTTCGCGCATTCCTCCAGCACGGCGGCGTGATACACCGCCTGCGCCGGATCCTTGCCCCAGGCGAAAGGCCCATGGCTCTTGCAGATGACGCCGGGGACGTGCTTCGGATTCAGCTTCCGCTCCCGGAAAGTCTCCGCAATCACAGCGCCGGTATTGTATTCGTATCCCTCGTCGATCTCCTGCGGCGTCAACGCACGGCAGCAGGGAACGGGGCCATAGAAGTAGTCGGCATGGGTCGTTCCGAAAGCCGGAATATCACGCCCCGCCTGCGCCCAGCCCACCGCATGCGGGCTGTGGGTGTGGACGATGCCGCCAACCTCCGGGAACTCCCGGTAGAGTAGCATATGCGTCAGCATGTCAGTGGAAGGATTCAGATCGCCCTCGACCTTCTTCCCTTCGAGATCCAGCACCACCATCTGCTCCGGCGCGAGCTTCTCGTAGGGTACGCCCGAGGGTTTGATGACGAACAGTCCGCGCTCCCGGTCAATGCCGGAAACATTGCCCCAGGTGAATGTGACCAGTCCCATGGCGGGCAGCTGCATATTGGCCTCATATACGGCCTGCTTCAGGGATTCCAGCATAGGTCTTTCCTTTCTCCCGGTCCCCCGGGAACCCGCATGAATGCGAAACCTGTTGCCTCAGCACACAATATTCAGCAGCCTTCCGGGGACGAAGATGACCTTGCGGACTTCTTTCCCCTCGATGAGCGCCTTCACGGTTTCATTCTCCAGCAATTTCTCGCCATCCGCCTGTGTGAGATCCGCGGGCACATTGATACGGGCGCGGAGTTTGCCCTTGATCTGCACCGCGATTTCCACCTCTTTGGCTACCAGCTTCTCCGGATCGTAAGCTGGCCACTTCTGCGCGTAGACCGGTTTCCCGAAGCCGCAGGCCTCCCAGATCTCTTCCGCGATGTGCGGGGCGACCGGTGAGAGGCAGAGCAGCAAGGCGCGGAGTTCCCCGCGGGTGATATGCCCGTCGGCATACACGTCGTTCACGAAGCTCATCATCGTTGCTATGGCGGTGTTGTACTTCATGCGCTCGTAGTCCTCGGAGACCTTCTTGATCATGCCGTGGACCGCCATTTCCATGCCGGGCCGGACGGTTTCCTCCGGCAGCAGCATGTCCTGCATGCGCCAGATGCGCTCCAGGAAGCGGCGGCAGCCTTTCACAGAGTCGTCGCTCCAGGGGGCAGCGGCCATGTAGTCGCCCATAAAGAGGACATACAGACGCAGTGTGTCCGCGCCGTACTGCTTCGCGATATCCAGCGGGTCGATGACGTTGCCCTTGGACTTACTCATCTTGTCGCCGTCGGATCCCAGGACGAGGCCCTGATAGGAGCGCTTCGCGTAGGGTTCCGGCGTGTTGACCTCGCCGATATCGTAGAGGAAATGATGCCAGAAACGGGAGTAGAGCAGGTGTCGTGTGACATGCTCCATGCCGCCGTTGTACCAGTCCACCGGCATCCAGTAGTCGATTTCCTCCCGGTCCGCAAAAGCCTTGTCGTTATGCGGATCGCAGAAGCGCAGGAAGTACCAGGAGGAACCAGCCCACTGGGGCATGGTGTCGGTTTCCCGCTTCGCGGAGCCACCGCACTTCGGACACCTGCAGTTCACAAAGGAGGGGATGCGCGCCAGCGGCGACTGCCCATCCGTACCGGGTTCGAAGTTCTCAACGTCCGGCAGGCGCAGAGGCAACTCTTCATAGGGAACACCCACCGTTCCGCAGACCGGGCAGTGCACGAGCGGGATCGGCTCGCCCCAGTAACGCTGGCGGTTGAAGGCCCAGTCCTTCATCTTGTACTGGACGCCCTTCCTGCCGATGCCTTTTTCCGCAAGGAATTTCAGCATCGCCTCGATGGAGTCGTGCTTGTTATCGTAGGCGTTCAGGAAGTCGGAGTTGATCATTCGGCCATCGCCGGTATAAGCTTCTTTTTCGATGTCGCCGCCCTCGATGACGGGGATGATCTCCGCGCCAAACTTCTTCGCGAATTCCCAGTCGCGCTGATCGTGCGCAGGCACGGCCATGATCGCGCCGGTGCCGTAGCCCATCATAACGTAATCCGCGATGAAGATCGGGATCTCTTTCCCATTCACGGGATTGACCGCTGAAAGCCCGGAGAGGCGGACGCCCGTCTTTTCCTTTACGAGCTGCGTGCGCTCGAATTCGGTCTTCTTCGCACACTCCGCCCGGTAGGCTTCCACCTCGTCCCAGTTTGCGATGCGATCCTTATATTTGTCGAGCAGCGGATGCTCCGGCGCCATGACCATGAAGGTAACGCCGAAGAGGGTGTCGCAGCGGGTCGTGTAAATCTCGAGCTTTTCGTCCGTGCCAGTGAGCGTGAAATCGACGAAAGCGCCGGTGGAGCGGCCGATCCAGGTGACTTCCTGCTGCTTGATGCTTTCCGGATAGTCCACGGTGTCAAGGCCGTAGAGCAACTTGTCGGCATACTCAGTGATGCGAAGATACCAGACGTCCTTCGGGAGCTGCACCACATCACTGTGGCAGACGTCACACTTACCGCCCTGGGAATCCTCGTTGGAGAGGACAACCTTGCAGTGCGGGCAGTAATTGACGAGCGTCTTCGCACGAAAAACGAGGCCGTGATCGAAGAGCTTCAGGAAGATCCACTGGGTCCACTTATAGTAATCCGGAAGAGACGTGGAAATCTCGCGGCTCCAGTCGAAAGAGAAGCCGATCTTCTTCAGCTGATCTCGGAAGTGATCCACGTTCTTCGTTGTAATGACGTGAGGATGGGTATTTGTCTTGATGGCGTAGTTCTCCGCCGGAAGGCCGAAGGAATCGAAGCCCATCGGGAAGAGGACGTTATAGCCCTCCATGCGGCGCTTCCGGGAGACGACTTCCAGGCCGGAATACGCCTTGATGTGGCCGACGTGCATGCCGGAGCCGGAGGGATACGGGAACTCGACCAAGGCATAGAATTTTGGCTTCTCATGCCCGGCTTCCGCCTCGAAGCAATGCGCTTCCTCCCACTTTTTTTGCCACTTGGGTTCAATCTCCTGCGGTACATAGGGTTTGCTCACGGTGCTTTCCTCCTCTATGCGGAGCGCGGAGAAAAACACCGCGTCCCAGAATCAAGCAATCTCAAAATGCGGTTTATTCTACAAAAAGCACGCGGGACTTGTCAAGGCGCGGATAAGCAATCCGCGCCTTTTCAACAAATTCAAACTGCGGCTGATATCCTTATTTGAAAAACTCCACATTATAGATTATGACGGAATTGTCCCTTTTATTGGTGACCGTCACGCGGAAAGCGGTTCCTTCCGCGATCTTTATATTTTTCGGCTGGAAAATCACACAGCCAACCTGCCCATAATTGTTATTATTGACATTAAAGTATCCGTCCGCAGATGAACTGCTGAAATCCCATGTTTTGCTGTCACTCAAGCGCTCAAGATGGACGACAATTTCATCTTTGTAAACATTCTTTCCGAAGGAAATGGACCATGCGTCCGATTTCGAAAACATGGAAACCGGTGTTTTCTGCGCCGGCCAGACAACATAACTCTGAAGGGCGGCGGAGTTGCTTTTGTCAAATGTATACAGCGCACAGAAATGATTGTAATATCCGAAAGCGGTAACGCCCATGGTCGGATTCAGTATCCAGCGTCTGTGGCCCAACATACCAATGTTGTATTCGTCGCTGTCCGACATATACATCCGGATAGATTCTGCAAGGCTTACGTCGGTTCCCCAGCCAAGGTTCGATTTGCCAGCGCCCTCATATCCCAGATTATATAGCTCGTCATACTGTGCGCCAGACAGTTTGGCAGGCCTTGAAGGGTAATGGGAGAGTGAGTTGTTGAGCGCGCTCAGAATACAGGCTGCGCTTTCCTTCGGTTCTAAACTTGCATCAAACGCTACATTCGCATCCAGACCGGCAACGAACCGATACCGGTTCAGCAGATTCAGCGCCGAGGAAACCGTTTCCGGTGACAGAACACCCGGCGCATAAGGATTCGTGGAAACCGGTTTTGTAAAAGTCACTTTATCGCTTACTGGATGTTCCTCAAAGAATTTCCGTATCTCTTCCTCAGTACGCCTGTAAACATGGAGCGCAGGAGCAAGCGTTAATGAATTTGAACTGTCCAAGCAATAATTCCATCCACAGGAATTCCAGGAAGCATATCCGGTAGCAGTGCACCCCTGAAACGCGTCCGGCGCAATCCATTCCAGGCTGTCCGGGAAAGCGATCCTCTCAGCCCTGCTGCCTGAAAAAGCTTTTGATTCGATTCTTTTTAACCCTTCGGGCAAAATCAATATGTCGGTCTGGAGGTCGTCTAACATCGCCGGCATACGAGATTCCGCGGCCAAAGATACACCCGGAAGTAAAAAGACAAACAGGCAAAGCAAACAGATCAGACGTGATTTCATGGTTTAATATTCCTTTCTTCTGATTTGCCGCGCTTTGCCTGTATGAAAGAATATGTTTTTTCGCGAGGGAGAAAGCGCATCGGCGGATTACTTTACGGCATTCACATAGAACGCCGCGGCAGCGCGGAAGCAGTTGCGCACGATCTGGCTGGAAAACGTGCCCTGCTGCGTGCGCCCGGTATAGACAATGCTGGTGCCCGTAATCACGGGACCGTCGTCGCTCGGAGCCGTTTCAAATTCCAGGGAAAGCACGATGCCGTCCATGAAGTCATCGAATACGGTCTCGTCCGTGATCGCTACTTTCTTGTATTCATCGATCTTTTCGTCCGGAACTTTGAAATACGCCGGCTGATTGGTGCCATCAACGAGGATCTTCCACGCAACGGGGCAGTCCGTCGCCCGGTCGATGACGATGACCATCGTAAACGGATTCGGTTCCGAAGAGCTCCAGCCCGTCCCTGCGGAACCTTTGAAAGCGAACTTCGCCGCGCCTTTTACCTTGAGCGCGACGACCTTCGTCCCGTCCTCCGCCGTTCCTTCGGCCGCATACAGGATCTGGCCGATCTTCTTCGTATCCGGCTGATAGTCGGAGGCGATCGTTTCATAGGAGGCAGGATAAACTTCCGAGAGTTCCGCTTTATCCGCGGCGCTCGTGTCCGCTTGATAGCCGAGAGCGGCCGAAGCGTAATGCGCTGCTGTTCGCACTGCGTACAGCGCGGCCCGGCTCGTGAGCGTCGCCCCGGCGACTGCGTCCGCATCCATCGTCTCTGTGGCAGTCCGTCCGGCATAGGCCGCAGCCAAGTATTCGTCCGTCACCATATCGCCGAAGCCGGGCGTCTGGTCCTTCATCGAAACAAGTTCCGCCGAGAGAATTTCATTCTTCGGGGAAAGTGCGACGCGTACCATCACCGAAGGTTCCTGATCCATGTGATAGCCGAAATAGCCTTCTGCCGTCAGTACGGCGCCGGTTTCCGTCACGTCCGCTTCTGTCACTTTTCCGGTTTCGCCGAAGGCCGCGTTCTTTTCATCCACTTCTGCGCCAGCGTCGAAGGCTGTAAACAGGGGCGCTAATGCAAGACAAACGGGGACCCATTTTTTCATATGACTGGTTCCTTTCTCCAAGGTGGAAAGAAAAGCAGAAAAAAGGGCTGTCCCGTCTGAGACAGCCCCGGATTCCGCCGCTTACTTCGCGTCGTAAATCGTCCAGTTGTCCGGGAAGCCGTGCGTCGTGAGGCCGGTTTCCACGGCAGGATCATAGGTGCCGATAACGACCGCGCAGATGAACTTCATGTCGTCGTTGCTGTATTCTTCTTCCGTGTTGCCGTTGATGTAGGTTGTGCCCGCCAGATACTTCGAGCAGTCCAGGCCGACATCGCCGTCGTTGAATCCGTTCACGCCCTCGAGCGCCGGGGTCATGAACATATGCGTTGCGTATCCCTTTGCGATCGCCGCAATGTTCAGATAACCGGTCACAATACCCGCGTCATAGTAGCCGCGGTCCGGCTGATAGACGCCCTCTTCTTTCCGGACATCCGGGCGGAGGAGGCGCTCGCCGAAGACCAAAACCGTCGCGGTTCCAGCGGAGGTAGCGGTACCATATTTGTCGCCGATGATCGCCATCTGCTCGTCGGGATCCGTCACGGCGACCATGTACCAGTCGGTCTTGCCGTTCGAGGTGACGGCCAAGGAAGCCATATGCAGGATCGCCTTCAAATCTTCTTCGCTCGGCGCGCCAGAAGCGTCTGTAACGAAGCCGCCTACGCTTCCGCCTTCGCGCATGGAGGTGTCGTTGACCACCGTGCGCCAGACGCCTTCTTCTTCAAACCAGGTCGGGAACTGCGTCGCGTCGAAGTTCTCCGCAAGGACGGCCGCCGCACTGAACGCCAGTGCCAGTGTGAGCGCCAATACTGTCAGTCTCTTCACAGGAATACACGCTCCTTTCTGTCTTGCGGGATTTATCCCGTGTGTTAATAATAACATTTTGTTCTGCAAAAAGCAAGACCCGGGAACGCAGCATAGCACGTTGCCGCGTGCCTAGATACAGGGATGTCAGTCCACAGGGATAACGTATGCAAAGCCCTCTTTGCTCTTGAAGAATGTCTCCGCCATACTCTCTTTTGTGAGGTCTACAGGCTCTTTATTCAAGCCGAAAACGAGTACATCTCTGCATCCATCAAACGCCGTCGTCTTGATTTCCGTTACGCTTGCCGGAATCACGATTCGACTAAGGCCGCTGCAATTCTGGAAAGCGTTTTCTCCGATTGCTGTACAGCCATATGGAATGGAAACGGAAACAATAGTTTTTGCTCCGGCAAAAGCAGATGCGCCGATTGTTTTCGTATTGCCCGGCAGAACGACGGCAGAAGCCGCTGGCAGTTCCCATCCGGCAACGAGTTCCAAATTATTATGAAGCGTGGTGTTGGCAAAATCGAATTTTTCGAAACGTGCTTCCCCGCTTGCAGCCTTCGGCAGATACCATCATCGACAAATACCATGGACTAACCCGAATCGAAGATCAGTTCCGGGAAATGAAGGGCACATTGGAAACCCGACCGATCTGGGTCAATACACCTGAACATATTCAGGCCCACCTGATGATTTGCTTTATGGCGCTCACC
>JAIKWN010000172.1 GCA_024684665.1 Clostridiales bacterium
GGACCATTCTTCGCCGCCTCCCGGATACCATTGTCGATGGGCTGAATGAATTCCTTCGGGATAGAGCCGCCGACGGTATCGTTGCTGAAACTGTAACCCTCACCCGGCTCAGCAGGCGTGATTTCGATCCAGCAGTCACCATACTGGCCGTTGCCACCTGTCTGGCGGACATAACGGCCCTCAGCTTTCGCCGCCTTCCGGATCGTTTCGCGATAAGCCACCTGTGGTGCGCCAACCGTAGCTTCCACCTTGAACTCGCGCAGCAGGCGGTCCACAATAATTTCGAGGTGCAGCTCGCCCATTCCGGCGATGATGGTCTGCCCCGTCTCCTGATTCGTATAGGTCTTGAAGGTCGGATCCTCTTCTGCAAGGCGCAGGAGCGCGAGGGTCATTTTCTCCTGACCAGCTTTGGTCTTGGGTTCGATAGCGACCTGAATAACCGGCTCCGGGAATTCCATCTTTTCGAGGATGATTTTGTGTTTGTCATCGCAGAGGGAATCACCGGTTGTCGTATCCTTGAAGCCCACCACGCCACAGATGTCGCCGGCGCAGATCTCGTCGATCTCCTTGCGCTCGTTAGCGTGCATCTGCAGGAGGCGGCCAAGGCGCTCCCGTTTATCCTTCGTGGAATTGAGGACGTAGGAACCCGAAGTAATCTTGCCAGAATAGACGCGTACAAAGGTCAGTTTGCCCACAAAGGGATCCGTCATGACCTTGAAAGCAAGCGCAGAGAAAGGCGCGTCGTCACTCGCTTCCCGGGTGATCTCTTTCTCGGTCTTCGGATCGAGGCCCTTCACCGGGGGAATATCCTCCGGGCTTGGCATATAATCCACGACAGCATCCAGCAGCAGCTGCACGCCTTTATTGCGGTACGAAGTACCGCAGAGCATACCGAAGAAGCTGCACTCGATTGTGCCCTTGCGGATCGCAGCCTTCAGCTCTTCTTCCGTCGGCTCTTCCTCAGACATAAAACGGTCCATGATGGTCTCGTCCACATCCGCAAGGGCTTCAATGAGCTCCGCGCGGTACTGCTGCGCTTTTTCCATCATGTCCACTGGGATCTCTTCATCCCGATAGTCCTTGCCCATATCGTCATAGTAAACCTCCGCTCGCATGCGAACGAGATCCACTATACCGCGAAAATTGTTCTCAGCGCCGATGGGCAACTGCAGCGGATGTGCATTGGCGTGCAGCCTGTCGCGCATCTGCTGCTGAACATGGTAGAAGTCGGCACCCACGATATCCATCTTATTGACGTAGGCAATGCGGGGCACCTGATAATGCTCCGCCTGCCGCCATACGGTTTCGGACTGGGGTTCTACGCCTCCCTTTGCAGCAAAGACAGCTACTGCACCGTCCAGGACGCGCAGGGAACGCTCCACCTCAACCGTGAAGTCAACGTGGCCAGGGGTGTCGATAATGTTGATTCGGTGGTCCTTCCAGTAGCAGGTGGTCGCGGCGCTGGTAATGGTAATGCCGCGCTCCTGCTCCTGCACCATCCAGTCCATGGTCGCGGCGCCTTCGTGCACTTCGCCGATCTTATGGGTCTTTCCGGTGTAATAGAGAATGCGCTCTGTCGTCGTCGTTTTGCCGGCGTCGATGTGCGCCATGATGCCGATGTTACGGACCATGTTGAGTGCATGCGTTCTGGGCATGGATGAATCTCCTTTTTCATCGGAAAACCGCGGCATATGCCGCGGTGTCCGAAACCGATTGCCGGTAAATTACCAGCGATAGTGCGCAAAGGCCTTGTTGGATTCGGCCATGCGATGCATCTCTTCCTTGCGGCGGACAGCGGCGCCGGCATTGTTGCTGGCGTCCAAAATCTCAGCAGCCAGGCGCTCTGCCATGGTTTTTTCACCGCGCTTGCGGGAGAAGTCTACCAGCCAGCGCAGAGCGAGGGTCTGACGACGCTCCGGCCGGATCTCGATCGGGACCTGATAGGTCGCGCCGCCGACACGGCGAGCCTTGACCTCAAGAGAGGGCAGGATATTCGCCATGGCTTCGTTAAAAACTTCCATAGCGTCACGGCCAGTCTTGGCAGCAACGTTTTCAAAGGCTTTGTAGCAGACGGTCTGCGCAATGCCGCGCTTGCCGTCCAGCATGATCTGATTGATCAGCTTCGTAACGATGGTATTTCCGTATACCGGATCCGGAAGCACTTCACGCTTCGGGATGAAACCACGTCTTGGCATGGATGATACCTCCATAATGGGTCGATGGGTTCCTTGCAGCATGGCCTGGAAGGTCACGGCGTCCGCCACCTCAGCACGCGGCGTTCACGGTGAATCTAGCACACGGTCCTACCCGCGGATGCCGCCAGAGCGCTGTTCCGATACGCCCGGGGCTTTTCCGCTTCGCGACCGGCCACCCCTCGGGGCCGACACTCCCTCCGATGCGGGGAGGGCGTCACTTGCGGGTTAGGTTTCTTACTTCTTGGGCCGCTTCGCGCCATACTTGGAGCGAGCCTGCATACGCTTTGCAACGCCGGCTGCATCCAGGCTGCCGCGGATGATATGATAGCGGACGCCAGGGAGATCACGGACACGGCCGCCGCGGATGAGCACGACAGAGTGCTCCTGCAGGTTGTGGCCGATGCCAGGAATATAGCAGGTAGCCTCGCCGCCGTTCGTCAGGCGGACACGGGCAATTTTCCGCAGCGCGGAATTCGGCTTCTTAGGCGTCGTCGTCTTGACAGACAGGCAAACGCCGCGGCGCTGCGGGCATTTCTGCAGGATAGGCGCGGTCGGCTTCGCGGCGATCGCTTTTCTTCCGTTGCGGATCAACTGGTTGATCGTTGGCATGGAAGCACCTCCATTGTCTTTCTATTCGGAACACTTGCTTGCTGATGGATCTATCGGATCCGGTAGAATTCTTCCTCCGGGATCGCGCATTATTACGGGCGGAGCAGCGCAGCGGCAGCAGCCTTCACGTCGATGCCGCACATTTTCCCAAGCCCGCTCATAGTCGGAACCTCACGGCAGGGGATGTTCGCGCGGTAGCAGCGATCAACGACGCGCTGTGTCAGCGTGAGATCCGCGTCTTTGGCAACGTATGCTTCGGACACGCGCCCCTCTTCCAGCGCACGAATGACCTGCTTTGCGCCGACTACCCGGCGCTCCGCGTTTTCAAGAGCCTCGATCGTCATGCCGTCTCTCCTTTACCCGGTCTGTCGGCGCACAACAACAAAACGTCCGCGCCGCAAACGATAGAATTTTAGCACCCAGTCCGGATATTGTCAATCTTTTTTTCTTGATGTACGGGAATATGATGAATCCCCGGCATCTCTGCCGGGGTTGTAGTATTCAAGAGGAGATTTTACTTTTCCGGCGGAGTCGTGATGTCCTCGCCGAAGTACTTCATTGAGATCTCGGAAAGACGACCTTCCGCCCGCAGCTCGTCGATCGCCTGATTGACAGCAGCAAGCAGGGAGGCGTTCTCCTCCCCCTTCCGAATCGGGAGCGCCACGCTCGATGCCTCGTCCGTCAGCGCGACGATCTTGATATCCGCCAGTGGATGTACGTCCAGATAATCGTATACGGAGACTTCTGCGTTTAGTGTTGCATCCACGCGGCCTGAAATTACAAGCTCAAGCGTCTGATCCAGCGTGTCAACACCCACGGCCTCCGCGCCGTAGCTCTCAGCGAGCAGCATGTAGGTAGATGCCATGGAGTTCGCCGTACGCTTTCCGGCAAGGTCCTCAAAACTCTGAATGTCCTCGTTGTCGCCGCGGACGACGAGCGCTGTGCGGATGTATCCGTAGGGTGTTGAGAAGTCATACTTCTCTGCGCGCTCCTCCGTGACTTCGACGCCGTTCGCTGCAAGATCGTAGCGCTTCGCGTCGATGCCAGCAAAAATGGAGTCCCACTCCGTCTCCGCAAACTTCGCTGAAACACCAAGCTTTTCTGCAATCGCTTCCGCCACTTCCACGTCAAAACCCACCAGCTTGTCACTCTCGTCGTGGAAGGTCCATGGCGCCCACATTCCCTCTGTGGCGACTACGATCTCACCACGAGACCGGATCGTTTCCAGAAGGTCGTCTGCCAGCACAATTGCACAAAGGAGCGAAAAAGCCAGCGCAGCAATCAGCATTCTCTTGACCATACGAATCATCCTTTCCTGCCGGCAATGCCGGCGATCATTATTTTACAATATCCGGCCATCATTGCCAATATGCAGTTTTCACGATAAAAATCGAATCGTTCTTTATCAATAAGGAGAGAAAAACTCCCCCTTTGGGGGAGTCGCCAGTCAAAGGGTGACGTCAGAATCTGCGCCCTGCGGAGGAGCCGCGGGATCCGCCGCTGCGGCCAAAACTGCCGCCGAAATGGCCGGTGCCACCGAAACCGCCGCCAGTGCTTCCGAAGCCTCCAAACCCGCCCATTGGAGGACGGTGGAAGCTCCCCATCGGAGGACGGCGATGCATAGGCCCGCCGTAAAATGGTCCGCCCATCGGTGGGAAGTCCATCGGCGGACGGCGGCGAATTCTCCTGCGCGGGCCGCCGAAAATCAGAAACAGAACGAAGATGAGAAAGAGCAGTTCCAACATAGCTTTATCCTCCCGGCTAACGCCGATCCGGGATGCTTTCCGTTTCAGGTCGCAGGGTCTTAAAAAGACCTGCACCCCTCTCACGGTGCAAGTCTTGCCATCTCATTTGAACCGGCTGTCCGGATCCCTGCTGGACAGCGGGTGTCGGCGCAAACCCGCCGAAGTTCGGCGGCCGGCTACTCCCTTGCTTTGACACGAGTTTAACACACTTTTGTTTTCTTGTCAATAGATATTGACGAAAAAATATCAGAGCCCTTCAACCGCTTCTGCGAGAATGCTTCCCACATCCCCGCGCAGGACGAGGGAAGCGCGCACATCCGCAGGCGTCTCTTCCCGGTTAATAACGACGAGCGAGTTTCCTCGGAAATATGAAAGGCAGGAAGCCGCCGGTTCCACCGAAAGGCTTGTACCCGCGACGATCAGAAGGTCGCAGTTCGCGATCTCCCGGCAGGCGCCCGTCATGGAATAGTGATCCGGCGCCTCGCCGTAAAGCGTAACCTCCGGCTTCACCACCGCACCGCAGTCCAGGCATCTTGGTACGCCTTCCGTCGCGAGCAGCCAAGAAAGCCCATACAACTTCCCGCAGTCCAGGCAGCGGTTTTCGTGGATCGTTCCGTGAATCTCGTAGACCAGCCTGTTTCCCGCCGTTTTATGCAATCCGTCGATGTTCTGGGTTACGAGGCCCGTAAGCCTCCCCGTCTGTTCCAGCCGAAAGAGTGCCCGGTGTGCAGCGTTCGGCTTTGCATCCGGATGCAAGATGTACTTCCGGTAGAAACGGTAGAAAGCATCCGGATGGAGGAAGAAAAATGAATGGCTCAGGATCATCTCCGGGGTCAGTCCTGGAAACTCTTCTTCAAATTTCTGCCGGTAAAGACCGCCCTCTCCCCGGAAATCCGGAATGCCGCTTGCAGTCGAGACGCCAGCTCCGCCGAAGAAGACGACGCGTCTTGCCAGACGGAGCATTTCTCCCAGAGCGTTCACTGACTTCACTGTCCTTCCGCTGCATGCACGACGATCTGCGGGAAAGGGAATTCGATATCCGCCGCGCGGAACACCATATAGAGCGCCTCGTTCAGCGCATATTTTGCCGAAAGAAAGTCGGAGGGTTTTACCCAGGCCCAGACCGTGTATGTGATGCTGCTGTCCCCGTATGTTTCCAGATGTACGACCGGCGCCGGATCTTTCAGGATCAGAGGATTCTCCGCGATCGCTTCCAAGATCGCGGTCCGCACCGCTTCCGGTTCGTTCCGGTAGGCCGTCGAAACGCTCAGCTCAACCCTGCGGGTCTCAGCCGCGCTGTAATTGATTAGCCGCGCTGCGATCAATGTGCTGTTTGGAATGAAATTTATGGGTCCTCCGGGCGCCCGGAGACGAGTATGCATCATGCCTATTTCCGTAACGGTACCGGAAAAACCATCTGATTCGATGAAGTCTCCTACAACGAAGGGCTTGCTGATGAGGATGTTCACCCCGCCTACAAAATTGGAAAGCACGCCCTGAACGCTCAGGGAGATTGCGATGCCGGCGACAGAGAAGATAGCGACGAAGGTCGTCATCGGGATGCCCATGAATCCTGCTGCAGTCATAAAGACGATGACAAGCACTAGAATATGAAGAAGCGTATCTAGAATGCTGCGCACGGACGGCGGGATGATCGTTGTGCTGTTCATCGCCCGCCGGAAAGCAGGCATAATCACGCAGCGCACAAGGAACAGACCGACGACGAGCGCAATAAGTCCGTGCACCCATTCTTCTTGGGTGATCCCCTCCACGATGCTGACGACCTGCTGAACCTCCGTTCCGTTTGCCTCTGCGATAGCTCCCCTAAACATCAGTATCCTCCTTCCAGACGGTCTGCCCCGGCCAGGGGCTTTTATTCGGCCTTGGCTGCTTCTCCATCCTGTTCTTCATGTTCCGCCGAAAGAAGTTCCGACGCGCTTCGGCCTGTCTTTGCTTCCCACTTCTCAATGATCAGAGCCAAGGTCGCCTCATCCGCCACTTCCGTCGCTTTCAACTTGTTCTTTCGCTGGAACTCATAGACCGCCTTTCCCGTCAGCTGGCCAAAGGTGCCGTTGCCAATGGAGCCAGAATAAAAACTCAGATCCTTTAGCATCGTCTGCAGGCGGATCACCTCCGGACCTGCCGGCATCCCTTCGTACAGCCAACCCTCTGCATAGAAGTTCTCCTGATCCTTTACGCCGCAGGAAAGGCAGACCCGCTCTCGAAGGCCTTTTTTCTTTCCGGAGGGTTCCCGCACGGTTTCCCACTCGCTCCATTCGTGGGA
>JAIKWN010000220.1 GCA_024684665.1 Clostridiales bacterium
TCTTAACCGGGGCCCTGCCAGACATGTAAAACACACCGGCGTCCTGTTTCACATCAAAGATGTCCGCATCCTTCATTTGGGAAGCTCCCGTTGCCATCTCAAAACGCCTCCAGATCTTTATGGTTCAAACCTGCTCCGTAAAGACCGTGAAAGAAAAGATGTTTCATAGAGAAGAATTGGAAATCTATCTTCAGTTTCCGGTATACTTGTCCTCGCCTACCACGTCCGCAAGGCCGTCGTTCACGTACCCTATCGTCCCGTCGGTCATCTCAAGGCGCAGCCAGCGGCGGTTGGCCCTTCCGAGGAACGGGAAGGTTTCGTCCTTCCAGGCATACCCTAAGAGAATTCCGCTGGTCTCCGGCTTCATGCGGATCTTCGCGATCTCGCCCGAAATCACCACGTAGGACTGCGTCTCCGGGGAAACCGTGCGCATGGGCGGACGGGTCGGCGCGGGGGTCCTGGTCGGTTTCGGCGTACGGGTCGGCCGGGGCGTGCGGGTAGGCTTCGGCGTCGGGGCCGGGTTCCCGCCCTCGATGTACGCGTCCGTCTCAATCGCGAGGGTCAGAAGATGCTCGTCGACCACCTGGATGAAGGTCGGCCCGCGCTGCAGCTCGACCTCCTCACCGCGCTCGTCCAGGAAGACCATACGGCTTGCCTGGTTCGCGTGGTCGAAGATCGCGGTGGCTCCCGCCACCTCCCCGGTCTCCGGATTTCCCGCGGACGGCCTGCCGCGCACCCAGGTTCCGCGGATCCATTTTCCGTTCTGGAAGATGTCCGCCGTGCCCTGCCCCACGAGGCGGATGATTGGGCGGCTCTTCACGTTGTTGAAGTAATCGATCTGCGTGTGGACGACGATCACATTTGCGTAGGAACAGGCTCTGCCGTTCAGCCCGTCCCGGTAAGGCTGACCTTCCCGGAAGCGGATGTACCTGCCGGTGCCCGCGTCGTACTGATACGAGGTTACAAACGGGGGCCGGGTTGTCTTGTAGTCGAGATAAATCCCCGTGGCATCGGTGCCCCGGGTCAGGGGCGCATCCGTAAAGCGGAAGGGATGCATCGCAGGCTCGTAGGTGTAAAGGCTTTCCACGCCGGTAAGCAGGACGCCGAGGTTATGCGGCGCGACATGCTCCCCGTCGTGCTGGCGTTCAAACAGCTCGTTGTAGTTTCCGTCGAGGCCGTTCAGAAAAGGAAAGGCCCAGCGGTTTCCCTGCCAGGGTTCCCAGCCCATGGAACGGACAAAATCGCCGACGTCAATCGACGGGTTCTCCCGCTTCCAGTCCTCCTGCGTGCCCGCGAAGACCCAGGCGCCGTCCCACATTTCCCGGATGGACGCCATGTTGACGCGCGCCGAGCGCACCGGGCCCGCAAGGTGCGGGATCCTGCTCATGTAAAGGACGACCTGCCGCGTGTTTCCGTCCATGTACAGGGGCAGCTCGTAGGTCAGGTCCGCGGACGACACGCCCCAGTGCGGAAGCGCGTTCGGATCCGCGTCCGTCTGCACGAGGATCGGGTGGTAGAGCCCATGCCAGACTTCACCGGTCAGCGGGTTTTCTCCCTTTACGGGGGGATTCTCCGGCGGGATTCTCGCCGTGATCACGGTGGAAGACGCTTCCGGGTATGGCAGCGTGACGCGCTCCGAGATCGCACAGGCGGCAGTAAGCATCACGAGTGCCATCGCGATGAGCACAGCCTGATAGAGTCTGCTCCTCATAGTTCCGTCCCTCCCTGATTCTTTTGAAAAGGCGCCCAAGCTCCGCTTGAGCGCCATGATTGACTGGGTTTCCGTCAGCCGCCGAACTCGACTTCGTCGTCGGATCCGCTGCCCGCGTCGGGCACAGGTGTGTTCCTCGACTGGCGCGGCGGACGGGTGGGCGGCGGCGTGCGCGTGGGCCGCGGGGTTGCCGTCGGCTTAGGCGTCGCCATCTGCTTTGCGCCCGCGATCGTCGCGGTGGTCGTCACGTTCACGATCTGCTGGCGCTCATCCACGATCTGGATGAAGGTCTTGCCGCGCTGCATTTCGACTTCCTGCTGGTTTTCATCCAGGAAGACCATGCGGCAGGCCTGCGTCGCGGGATCCTTTTCGTTGGTTTCACCCTGGGCTCTTCCGCGCACCCACATGCCGCGGATCCACTTGCCGTTCTGGAAGATGTCCGCGGTGCCCTGGCCGAGCAGGCGGATCACGGGGCGGCTCGCGTTTCCGTTGAACCAGGAAATCTGGGAATACAGGATGATGACGTTCGCGTACTCGCAGGTGCGGCCGTTCGCGCCGTCCACGTAGATCTCGTCCTCGCGGAAGCGGTTGTAGGTCCCGGTACGCTCATCGTAGCTGTAAGAGGTAACGGTGGACTGCTCCGAGCGCTTCGCGGTCTTATAGGAAATCGTGATGCCGCCGACGTCGGTTCCGTTCGTCCGCGGCGTATCCGTGAACTTGAAGGGATGCATGACCGGCTCTACCGTAAAGAGCTGCTCCACGCCGCGCGTGTTAATCGTCGCGTTGTGCGGCGCCACGTGCTCGCTGTCGCTCTGCCGTCCGAAGAGCTCGTAGTACTGCATCTGCGTTCCGTCGAGGAACGGGAAGACCCAGCGGCCGCCCCGGACCGCGTCCGGATGCAGGCTGGTCACGAAGTCCCAAACGTCGACCGCGGGCTCCTCGTTCAGGAAGTACTCCTGGATTCCGTAGAACACCCAGGCGCCGCCCCACATTTCACGCAGGGAAGCCATCGGGACGCGGGCGGAACGAACCGGGCCCGCGTAGGGCGGAATCGTGCCCATGAACAGCGCGGTGCTTCGGGTATCGCCCTCGCGATGCAGCGGCATTTCGTACATGATGTCCGCCGAGGAAACGCCCCAGTGCGGCAGCGCCGCGTGGCTGGCGTCGATCTGCACCATGACGGGGTGATAATAGCCGTTCCAGTCCTCGCCGGTCAGCGGGTTCTTGCCCGGCTCCGCCGGATTCTCCGGGGGAATGTTCACCGAGATGCGCGTAGAAGAAGCGGAAGGCAGCGGAAGCTGCAGATAAGACTCGCCATCCGCGAAGGCGGACAGCGCAAATGTGAGCGCGAGAAGCGCAAGCAGCATACTAAGAACGATCTTGCGTGACAACAATGACACCTCCATATTCAGTCGGGATCCTAAATCAGCACTCTCAATAATACCGCAAACCGCGCCCGTTGGCAAGCTTTTCTTTTTTCCTTTACATCTTATGCCCCCGCCCCTATAATGCAGCGGAAATCATTTCACCCGGGGGCTATATGGAAAAAGGCATTCAGGACAGCTTAAAAGATCCCGAGGTCGCGCTGCGGTTCATAGGACTCGGCGAAGACGACCTGCGCTGGTTTATACTTTATAAAGGAAGGCACGCCGGCGGAATCACGGTGTATGCAGGCAAAGACGGTTCCTTCTCCTACGGGATCGCCATATCCCCGCATCTGCGCGGAAAGGGCAATGCCGGCGCTGCGCTGCGCCTCCTGTTTGCCGACATGGCCGGGCGAGGCTTTTCGCGGGTACGGGTTATCGTCCTTAAAACCAACGAAGCCAGCCTCCGCCTGCACCGATCCCTTAAGTTTACCGTTACTGGATACGAGGAAGACGCAGTCAAGATGGAAAGGAAGCTGAATGAATACGAGAAATGACCTGACGCGCGGCAGCCTTCCGCGCGGCATGCTGCGCTTTTCCGTCCCCTACCTCGTCGCCTGCTTCCTGCAGACCTTCTACGGCCTCGCGGACCTCTACATCGCCGGGCGGTTCAACGGCGCGGCAACCCTGACCGCCGT
>JAIKWN010000258.1 GCA_024684665.1 Clostridiales bacterium
CCATCTCCGGGCCCTATCTCCGGGTGCAGGGAGCCCTCATGCTCCGGAAGATGCGCCTCGCCCGGCTGAAAGGAGGGCGGACGCCATGCTGATGCTCTCCCACGTCACAAAGGTTTTCCATCCCGGGACGCCGGATGCGCGGCGGGCGCTCGACGATCTGACCCTGCATATCCTGCCGGGGGATTTCGTTTCGATCATCGGGGCGAACGGCGCGGGCAAGTCCACCCTTTTCAACGCCATCTGCGGAAGCTTCTATACGGACAGCGGAACCGTGACCCTGGATAACCGGGACATCACGATGATGCCCGAATTCCGGCGGGCTCGCTATATCGGCCGCCTGTTTCAGGATCCCATGCGCGGCACCGCGCCAGACATGACTATCGAAGAAAACCTGGCGCTCACCACCTGGAACGGCGGATGGTTCAGCCGCATTACAAAACAGGACCGGGAACAGTTTCGGGAGCGGCTCTCCCTCCTCGGGATGGGGCTGGAGGACCGCATGCGCCAGCGCGTCGGTCTCCTCTCCGGCGGGCAGCGCCAGGCGCTCACCCTCCTCATGGCGACGTTTACTATTCCGAAGATCCTCCTGCTGGACGAGCATACCGCTGCGCTGGATCCCGGGACGGCGGAGAAGGTCCTGCAAATCACCCGCGATACAGTCGAGGAAAACCACCTCACTTGCCTCATGATCACGCACAATATGCAGTCCGCGCTGGAACTCGGAAACCGGACCCTGATGATGGACAGCGGGCGCGTGATTTACGATGTTTCCGGCCCGGAGCGGAAAAACCTCACCGTGCGCGATCTGACGGAGCGCTTCCGGGAAGAACGGGGGCGCGCGCTGGATAACGACCGGATGCTGCTCAGCGATGCATAATCATCCCGTAATGCCTTCTTTACTCCTTCCTCCCGAGGAAGGAGTAATGTGTTCCTGTAAGAAATAACGAAAGGAATGCCATATGCCTTTCATCCTGCCGCTTATGCTTTTGCCGTTCATGCTTCTTCCCTTCCCTTCCGTCTGCCGCGCGGAAACGCAGGCGCTCACGATCGTTCATATGACCGATCCGCACTATATTTCGCCCTCGCTCACCGACCGGGGCACCGCGTTCATGAAAATCGTCTCCAACGCGGACGGCAAACTCGTGCTTTACTCGGAAGAACTGCTTTCCGCTTTTCTTTATGAAATGAGGGAGCTGCGCCCGGACGCGATTCTCCTGTCCGGCGATCTGACCTTTAACGGGGCGATGCAAAGCCACAAGGATCTTGCGCTGCGTTTATCGTCTCTTAAGGAACTGGGGATTCCCATCCTTGTCCTCCCGGGCAACCACGATGTTTTGAGCCCGAACGCGGCGCGTTTTTCCGGAGAACGGATCGAACTCGTCGAGAGTCCGGATACCGCCTCCTTCCGGGAAATCTGGCACTCCTTCGGCCCGGACGACGCGATTTCATGCGCCCCGGACTCCTTCAGTTACGTATGCGCACTCTCTCCAAAGCTTCGCATCCTGATGCTGGACGCGCATACGGAAGCCTCACCGAACCGGGTCACGGATCAAACACTCAGCTGGGCCAAAGAGCAGCTGAGCCTCGCGAAGAAAGAGGGCGCAGCTGTGATCTCCGTCACGCACGAGACGATCCTCAGGCACAATCCGCTCTTTGAAGAAGGGTTCCGCCTGGAAAACGGTGAAACCGTCTCCTCCCTGCTGGAAGAGGCAGGCGTTCCACTGCATCTCTCCGGTCACATGCACATCCAGCATATTGCAGCGCAGAAGAACCTCACCGAAATCGTGACCTCCGCATTCTCTGTACAACCGTGTCAGTACGGGGTGATTACTTTCGACGGGAAAACCCTCCGTTATCAGTCGAAGCGCGCTAACGTCGCATCCTGGGCGAAAGCACAAGGAAGAAATGAGGAGAATCTCCTTCGTTTCCCTGCACACGCTGTATCCTTTTTTGCCGCTTCGATGCTCCGGCAGGCCCTTCCGGAACTGCGCGCGCTGCCCGACGCAAACGACCTGATCGTCTGGATGCTGAACATGAACATCGGATATTATTCTGGACAGCTCTCCACCCTGTCGCCCGATCCTCACAATATGGATCTTCTGAGGAAAACCCTTCCGTTCTGGTATGTGTATTTCAACAGCATGCAGGGTGATCTCGGAAAAGATTATTCAAGCTGGTCTTGCGAACTGCCGTCAGGCGCATCGGAAAGTCCATAAAGAAAGAAGCCTCCATTTTCCGCATCCCTGTTGAAATCCAAAGCGTAAAATGCTAGAATACATATAAAAATGACGATTTGGCAATGGGGGTGAAGGATCATGAGATTCACATCTGGTAACGGTATGATGCGCTTGGCCGTCGTCGCCACTTTGCTCGTCGCCATCCTCTTGATCGGCGGTACGATCTGGACGGGTCACAGTGCCAGCCGCGCGACGGAAGAAGCGGTCCGCTCTGTCAGCATGTTCTACCTGGAAGAGCTTGCCGGGCGGCGGGAGCAGGTCATCTCCTCCAGCCTTTCCTCCCACATCAGCAATATGCAGGTCGCCATCGGTCTGCTCAAGGATGAAGATCTTGAGGACATGGAACACCTGCAGGATTTCCAGGCCAGGATGAAAAAGCTCTATGGGCTGGAAAAATTCGCTTTTGTCGATACGGATGCTCTGATTTATACCGCACTCGGGACACAGACGGATATCGATTCCTATCCCTTTGATTACCGAACGCTGGCAGAGCCGCTGATTGAAGTCAAGGACCCCGGGAGCCAGCAGAAACAGGTCATCATCGCCGTCCCGACTGACGGGATTTCCTTCCTGCAGAAAGAGCTGCGCGTCTGCTTTATGGAGATCGAAATGTCCCGCATGCTGGAGGGCATTTCTCTCCAGTCTGAAAACAACGAAACGACTTTCTGCAACATCTATACGCCGGACGGCCTCTCACTGACCAATATGATCCTTGGCGGACTGGCCAGCGAGGACAACCCCCTTTCCGCCATGCGCAATGCGGATATCGAACGCGGTTATTCCCTGGACCAAATGATTTCCGATTTCAAAAACGGGAGAGAAAGCGTCATCTCTTTCACGTATAACGGAATCCGGGAAACGATGTATTACGAACCGGTAACCGGGACAAACTGGATGCTGACCTATCTGATCCGCGAGAGCCTGATCACGGACCGGATCAGCGCCGTGACCCGCGGGATCGTCCTGCGAAGCACTCTGCAGACGCTGCTGACCGCCGCCGTGCTGGCCGGGATAGCCTTTGTGATGGTCCGGCAGACGCGCCGCAATGCGGGCCTCCTCCTCGAAAAGGAAATGCAGGAAGCGGAGAGCCGGGTGAAGCAGCAGGAACTGGAAGAACGGCTTGTCCTTCAGGGGAAGCTTCTGGAAGAGGAAAGACAGCGCGTCCAGCAGGACAGCATGATCACCGCCCTGGCTTCCGATTACCGCAGTGTATACTATGTGAATCTCGACACGGACGAGGGAATCTGCTACCGCGCGGATACCAGCAAGGCGGATTCCCTTTCCCAGGGCGAACATTTCAGTTATCACAAGGCTTTCACAGATTACGCAAACCGCTGCGTTGCGGAACGCAACCGTGAGGAATTCCTTCGCTTTATCGAACCGGACAGAATCCGCGCGGCGCTTGCGCAGGAAACGATCCTGACTTTGCGCTACCTCGTCACCCACGGAGGAAAAGAGAGCTACGAGATGCTGCGGATGGCTGGAGTTCGCCATGCGGAAGACCGGACGGATCACATCGTCCACGCGATCGGTGTCGGCTTTACAAACGTGGACCGGGAAACCCGAGACGCGCTGGCAAAAAGCGAAGCCCTGCGCGACGCCCTCACCGCCGCGGAAGACGCCAGCCGCGCAAAGACGGCGTTCCTTTCGAATATGAGTCACGAAATCCGCACGCCGATGAACGCCATCATCGGCCTCGACGCGATTGCGCTCGCGGATCCCGACATTTCAGAGAAAACCAGGGAG
>JAIKWN010000182.1 GCA_024684665.1 Clostridiales bacterium
CTTTGCTGTCAAAATGATAATAGAAGGCGCCCTTGGTCATCCCGGCGCGGGCGCAGATGTCGTTCACGCTGACCTCCGCGAATCCGTGTTCAAAAAACAGTTCCCGCGCCGCGGCAAGCAGCTTTGCCCGGCTGTTTTCCGATTGCTGGCGCAGACGGTTGGTCTCCTTCATCTTCAGGCCCTCGTTTTCTCCGGAAATCGAATCCTCTTTTCACAGGGAATTGTATCACAGCGGGCCCGGTGTGTCAAAGTGCGGGAAGAGACGAAAAAGGTACAGCTGCGCGACAACCGAAATAACCGAAATAATCAGAATTTTCCGTTTTGTTCTTGACAACGTATCCTCTGCCGGTTAGAATACATACCGCGGTACGAACCGAGGTACGAACTATGGTATCAAAAGAAAGGAAGAAGACGATGAAACGCACACTGGCAATCCTGGCAGCCCTTCTTCTCATCGCTTCCGTCAGTCTCGCGGAGAAGTATACCGCGGGTACGTACAGCGCGGAAGCGAACGGTAACAACGGCCCCGTGACGGTGAAAGTCACGGTAACGGACGATGAGATCGTCTCTGTCGAAGTGACGTCTCACAGCGAGACCCCCGGTATCTGCGATGTCGCGATGGAACGCCTACCCCAGGCGATCGTCGACGGACAGACGCTGGCGGTGGACACGGTTTCCGGCGCCACGAATTCTTCAAATGCGATCCTGCAGGCCGCGGAAGCCGCGCTGGCAGCGGCCGGCGCTGACGTGGAAGCGCTGAAGACGGCTGCTGCGGATGAAAAAGAAGGCACGACCGAGGAACGTACGGTCGGCGTGCTTGTCATCGGTGCGGGCGGCTCCGGACTCGCGGCGGCTACGACCCTGAAAGAGCAGGGCGCAGACGTCCTTCTGATTGATAAGATGGGCCAGGCCGGCGGCGCTACGTCCCTGACGGGCGCGCTGATCAATGGCGGCATGTCCAATCAGCAGGCGATCCGCGGCGCAACCGATTCTGTGGAGACCATCTTCATGGATCTTATGCGCTACGGTAGCTTCCTGAACGATGCTCGGATGACTTGGATTTTCGCGAACAATACCGGCGCGGCAGTGGACTGGCTTCACGATACGGTCGGCGTGGAATTCGAGGATGCGTTGAACTACTTCCCGGAGCACACCAACGATCGTGCCCTCTATCCGAAGGGAAAGAAGGCCGGTTATCTGACCAGCACGATGGAAGCCCATTACCGCGAGATCGGTGGCGAACTGCTCACCGAAACGAAAGCGGAGCATCTGCTCTTTGAAGACGGCCGAGTCACCGGTGCGAACTGCTCCACGCCGAACGGAACCCTCGTCGTCCATGCGGATGCGGTCGTCCTGGCTACCGGCGGCTATGGCGCCAGCGTCGCGCTGCGCGATCCCAGCCTGACGACGGTGCTCTTCTACGGCTCTGCCGCGTCCACCGGCGACGGCATTTTCCTCGCGGAGGAAGTCGGCGCGAAGACCCATTATATGAAGTACCTGAAGAGCTATCCCCAGGGCATCGAAAAGCCCCTCGAAGGCGGCAACATCACCCCGGATGGCACCCGCTATATCGCGAACGCCTACATCTCTCCCCTGGCTTCTCAGGCGGCGACCCTGAACGACGGCGCGATTTATGTAAACGCCTCTGGTGAGCGTTGCATGAACGAGAACATGGACTTTGTCTCCATCAAGAAGGCGACCATGCAGCAGGAAGGCAAGACCATCTATCTCGTCATGAACCAAAAGGGTTATGACAATTGGATGGCCAGCATGGGTACTAGCACGGCGCTGACGGCGGAAACTGTTGCTCCCTGGCTGGATGCTACAGAGGGCGCGCCGGTATTCCGCCGCGGTGTGACGCTGGCTGAAGCAGCCAAGAAAGCCGGCATCGACCCGGCTGCCCTTGAAGCGACCGTGGCCCATTTCAACGAGATGGTCGCAGCGGGCGAAGACGCAGACTTTGGTCGGAAGGAAATGAGCGTCGCCCTGGATGAGGACGGAGGCTGGTACATCATCGAGCAGCGGCTGCGCATGGCGACCAGCCTGGGCGGCCTCAAAACCAGCACGGCTTTCGAAGTATACGACAAAGATGAGAACGTGATCCCCGGACTGTACGCCTGCGGCGAGGTCGTTGGCGGCGTCCATGGCGACGAATCCATGCCTTCCTGCATGGTGGGCTGGGCCGTTACTTCCGGCCGTTTGACCGGTTTCTCCGTAGCGGAAGCTGTCGCAGAATAATCTGAAACTTCCAAAAACCAGGCGTCTCCTTTTCAAAATTGAAAAGGGGACGCCTTTTTTTGCTCTTTGAAGACGCGCCGTAAACTTTTGCGGAGAGTGGTTTTTTTCGGAAAATCCGTTTTTTATTTTTCTGAAAAGGTGCAGGAAAACAGCCGGAAGCGGGTCTTCTTTGTGGAACGGGTTCCGGACAGGCACAGCATATTGTGGATAACTTTCCCATTTCCGGCGGAGTCCTGTGGAAAACTTGCATTTCCACCCAGACCGCACACATCCAAAAAACCCTTGAAAATAAGGATTTTTTCTGATATCATACCTATCAGGAAGAAGTTATCCACATCTCTGGCTTCCGGTTATCCACAGAAACACAACCCCTTGTGGAAGATAGCAAAGTCAGGTTACAGATATGGGATTTCCGGGCAGTTTTCCGGGAAAGCAAGAAGGAATTCGGGGGATTTCATGGATCAGACAGAACTCTGGGACCGGGCGAAGCACATGTTGCGGGAGGAAGTTCCCTCCCTGTCCTATACCACCTGGATCGAGCAGCCTCTCAAGCCTGTCTATTACGAGCAGGGGACGCTGGCGCTGGAGGTGCCGAGCGACCTTTACAGCAACACCATAGGAAACCGCTATCTCGAGGTCATCCGCACCGCGGTCTCCCGGGCGGCGGGGGAACCCGTGGACGTACGGCTGATGAGCGTTTCGGAGCGGGTCAAATGGCAGCAGGGCCGGGAGAAGGCGCGGGAAACCAAAAATCTCTCCGTCAATATGTTCAATCCCAAGTCCACTTTCGAAACCTTCGTCGTGGGCTCCTCAAACCAGTTTGCCCATGCGGCGGCCTTGGCCGTGGCGGAGCAGCCGGGACAGGCGTACAACCCGCTCTTCGTTTACGGCGGTGTCGGTCTCGGAAAGACGCATCTCATGCATGCCATCGGGCATTTCATCGAGGATCATTATCCCTCGATGCGCATCCTCTATATGCCCAGCGAGACCTTTACCAACGAGCTGGTTTCCGCGATCAAGAATAACCGCAACAACGAATTCCGCGAGCGCTTCCGCAACGTGGACGTGCTGATGCTGGATGACATTCAGTTCATCGCCGGCCGGGAGGCGACGCAGGAGGAATTCTTCCATACCTTCAACGCCCTCCGGGAGCGGGACAAGCAGATCATCATCTCCTCGGACAAGCCACCCAAGGAGATCAAGCAGCTGGAAGAACGGCTGCGCTCCCGTTTTGAATGGGGGCTCATCGCGGACATCCAGAAGCCGGATTTCGACACGCGGGTCGCCATACTGCGCAAGAAGGCGGAAAACGAAGGCATCGACGCGAACAACGAGGTGCTGGAGTTGATCGCACGCCGCGTGGACACGAACATCCGAGAACTGGAAGGCTCGCTGACCCGGGTGCAGGCTAAGGCGCGCCTCTTGGGCCTTCCGATCGACGAAAAAGTGGTGAACGAGGCGCTTGCCGACATAGTGCAGGTCCGGGATCCGAAACGCATCACGCCGGAGCTGATCCTCTCCTGCGTCGCCGGGTATTATCAACTGACGCCGGAGCTGGTGCGCGGTTCCTCCCGCAAGAAGGAAATCGCGCTCGCGCGCCACGTGGCCGTATACCTGACACGGGAGATGACCGATCTCTCCCTGCCCCGTATCGGGGACGCGTTTTCCCGGGACCACTCCACTATCATCAATTCCTGCGAAAAAGTCGCCGCCCTGTCCGCCTCTGATCCCCGGATGCGCACCGCGCTAGCCGACCTGCGGCAGATGATTAAAGAACAGTAGGTTTGACTTGCCCCGCGCGGAATGTTATAATTAAAAGATGTAAGGATTGCGGGAGAACGCGGAGGCGTTATGGCGGAAATGCAAGCAAATCCCGTGCGGCTTCCCGATTGGGAGAGGCTGCCGGATCTGGGGCTGTATATGGATCAGGTCGTAACCCTCATCGAGCGGGTGTTCGAGACGCCCCTTCCCAAGGGAGAGACCACGCGGTCCATGGTCAACAACTACGTAAAAAGCGGGCTGGTCCCGAGGCCGGTGGGCAAGAAATACGACCGGGATCACCTGGCGCGGCTTCTCATGGTATGCGTACTCAAGCAAGCGCTCAGCATGGAGGGCATCGGAAAGCTGCTGGACGCGCTTTGCCGGGCTGGCATCCGCGGAGGATACGAACGGTTCCGCACGCGGATGATGGAAATGGAATCCGCCGTTTTTACCGGGCACATCGAAATGAACTGGGAAAAAGAGCCGGCGGAGGAGCGGGCGCTCTCTGCGGCCATCATGGCGTCGCTTTGCACGATTCACACCTATCGCGTTCTGGAGCGGATCCAGACGCCCACAAAGGAGGGTACAAAATGATTTGTCCCCACTGCGGAGAAAAGATCGAGGACGGTTCCAATGTCTGCCCCCGCTGCTACACGCGGCTGACGGGTGCCAATGGCGCGGAATTCACGGGGCGCAAGCGCTCGAAGAAGCGCGGCAACCCGGCGCCGACGATCATCGCGGTCGGTATCATTCTGATCCTTCTCGTGGTCATTGCGCTCATCGTCCGCTCCATGTTCCTGCCGGCGACGCGCACCGCGGCGGCCACGCCGACTCCGGTGGTGCTTGCGCAGCCGACTGCCGAACCAAACTTCGCGGTCTTCGGGCGCACGGCCGTGCCGGAGGATTACAATACCGCGACGCCGGACATCGCCGTCACCGCGACGCCTGCCCCGGAACCGGAAGGGACGCCGGAGGCGGAGCCGCAGGAGGCTTCCTATAAGACGCTGCGCAAGGGCGACCAGGGCGTGGAAGTCGTGATGCTGCAGGAGGCGCTAGCCAGCCTGGGTTACCTGACCACGGCTTCGGACGGCATTTTCGGAACAGGCACTGCTACGGCGGTAAGGGCCTTCCAGTCGGACAACTCCTTAGATGCCGATGGCATCGCCGGCCGGCAGACCCAGGCGCTGCTCTTCGCCATGACGAACATCACCCCCATCCCGGACATCACCCCCGCGCCGGGAGACATCCTGGATCTGCCGGGCTGAGCGAACCCGATTCCATCCATCCCCAGCCCCTTCCCTTCAAGCCGGGAAGGGGTGCTGTATATCGGAGTTTTTTAATGAAAAAAAGCATGTTTTTCCTTCTGCTCCTGTTTATGCTCCTCACGGGGACCGCGTATGCGGAGTCCCTGTCCCTGTCCGAGATGCAGGAAGCGGCAGAGATTTCCTCCGTAACTGAGGTGCCGGCTTCCGAGGCGTCAGCGCGGAAGGCCGCCGCAAGCTTCTGGGACATGAACCCGGACGATTACGATCTTTCGAGTCCGGAAGACCAGCAGGCGATCTGGGATATTATGATGCAGCCGATCATCGTGCTGGACGTGGATCAGAAGGATCATGTGTATCCCACCGTAGCCCCCGGCATCGACAAAAAACCCTGGAAGACGAACACGACGGGGGAGCTGCACGGGCAGAGCCAGGGCGTGAACGTCCTAGAAGAGGATACGGATGGGGACGGTTATGTACTCGTCGAATCGTATTCCAACGACGGCACCAAGACCGGCGACAGCACGATGATGACGCTCGACAACGCGCGTATCCGCGGCTATGTGAAAACGAGCCTCCTCAAAACCATCACGCCTTCGAAGAAGTACGCCCTACTGGTCGACAAGGCCCGACAGAAACTCTACATCTTCGAGGCCGGGAAGATCATCGGCAGCCTGCCCGTCTCCACGGGCCTCAACAACCCGAAGCAGCCGTATAACGAAACCCCGGCGGGGGAATTCCTCGCCATCAGCTGGGTGGGCGAAATGGTGGCC
>JAIKWN010000184.1 GCA_024684665.1 Clostridiales bacterium
CGCCCTTCAGGATTTTTTTCATGCGTGGTCTCCTTCCGACGCCCCGCAGACGGACGGGGCGATAAAAAGGGGAACGCCGCGCCGCGGCAGAAATGCGGCACGGCGTTCCCGTTCAGGTGTTTTCAGCCGGTGAAAAGCTGATTACTGGAGCTCCAGCGTCGGAACCAGTTCGCCGTAGTAGTCGAGCTGCGCCTTCGCATAGGCGTTGGTGTCGGCGCCGTTCTTGTAGGAGTGCTCGAAGCCCTTGGAGGCGAGGAGCTCCTTCATGCTGTCGGCGTTGATCGAGGTCTCGGAGAGGGCGACCAGCTTGTCGACGATGGCGGCGTCGGTCGCGGCCGGCACGGCGAAGCCGCCCCAGCCTTCGACGGAGATGCTGTAGCCCAGCTCAGCGGCGGTCGGGACATCCTTCAGGGCCTCGGCGGAGCAGCGGTTGGAGCCCAGGATGACGAGGGTCTTCAGCTGGCCGTCGGCCACATAGGTGGAAACTTCCGCGGCGGAAACGGCCACGGCGTCGATTTCGCCGCCCAGCAGGCCGGCGATCGCGGAGGCAGCGCCGTCCGGATACGGGATGTGATCGAGCTCGACACCGCAGTTGTCTTCCACGGCAGCCGCGGCGATGTGCCAGATGGAGCCGGTGCCGGAGTTGCCGACGGTGATGTCGCCCGGGTTCTCCTTCGCGTAGGCGAGGAAGTCCTCAAAGGTGTTCCACTCGGAGTCGGCGCGCACGGTGATGGCGGCCGGGATCGTCATGGCGAGGCCGATGAAGGCGAAATCGTCGGTGGTGACTTCGCCGATGCCCAGGTACTTGTTGATGACGGACTCAACCGGCATATAGGTGATGGTGTAGCCGTCCGGATCCGCCTGCGCGCCGTAGGTCAGGCCCACCGCGCCGTTGGAGCCGGTGCGGTTGTCCACGATGACCGGGACGCCCGCGGCTTCCTGGAGCATGGAGGCGTAAATGCGGCTCGTGGTATCGGAGGCGCCGCCCGCGCCATAGGGGCAAACGACGGTGATCTGCTTGTCCGGATAATCGGCCAGGGCAGACGCGGAGAGAACCAGCAGGGCAAGGAGCACAAGAGCGAGTTTCTTCATGGTTTGTTCCTCCTTTTTTTATTGTCAACCGGAAATCCCGGCTGAAATCACTTCCGGTAATACGGCCGGATGCCCGAGAGGATCGGCTCCACCGCGTCCTCCGCGAGGTCCATCAGGGGCGCCTTCGCGTGCCCGCCGCCGACGCCGCGGTCGTCCAACACGTGCTTGAAAATGGACATGTCCGCGCCGTAACGCAGCTTCTTCACGAGGTCGAAGCAGGTGAACTGCGCCTTCTTCGCGCCCTCGAGATCCCCGGCCTTCCAGCAGCGGTACACCTCGACGAAGGGCTCCGGCACGCAGCCGGCGCAGCCGGAAACGGTGCCGTCCGCGCCCATCGAAAGGGCGGGGAGGAAGAGATCGTCCGGCCCAAAGACGACGGAGAATTTGCCGCCGTTGACCTCGCAGTAGTCCACCATGCGGCGCATGTCGGCGAAGGAATACTTGACGCCGATCACGTTGTCCGGACAGGCGTCCGCGATCTTCTGCATGGTCGCGCCGTCCACGTCGTTGTGGGCGAGCTGCGGGATGACGTATACATACACCGGGAAGCCCTTCGGCAGCTTTTCGCAGATGCCGCGGTAGTATTCGACCATCATGCGATTGTCCAGACTGAAATAGGTGGGGGTCACAACGCCGACGCCGTCCGCGCCGATGTCGTGCGCGTGGTTGCAGAGCTCCACGACCTCGCAGGGATCCATGGCGCCGCAATGAATGAACACGGTTACCCGGCCCGCAGCTTGTTTGACAACGGTCTCCGCGACAAGCTTCCGCTGCTCTTTTGTCATGAGAAACATTTCGCCCGTTGTTCCGCAGGGATACAGGCAGTCGACACCCTTTTCAATCTGGAAATCCACAGCGCGCTGTAGCGCGGGAACGTCGATTTCACCCTCTGCGGTGAAGGGCGTCGTCATCGCGACGATGACACCGAACAGCTTTTTCAAGGTCAAATCGCCTCGCTTTCTTTTCATCCGCTAAACTGTTCAGCAATGCTGAACGGCATGCTAAGTTTCAGCCTGAGTGTAGTGTACCCCATATTTAAAGGAATGTCAAGATTTCACACATGGATTTTATCGCATTCACACTGTAGCAGGAAAAGAAGATGGCACTCTTTACAAGATTCGATAGGATTCTTCGCTATTTTCACATAATTCTGCTTGACATTTCGGCAGATGCTGCCGTACAATACGCCAATGGTCAGCGATGCTGAACAGATTGTTCCGCAATTCTGAATTTGAGGGGAAAACTATGGACGAACGGAACAGGAAAAACACAGACAACCCGGCGGAAGATGCCCGGGAAACAGGGCGGGTTCGCTCTGTCGTCAAGGCCCTGCACATATTAGAGCTCTTTAGCCCAGCGCAGACGGAACTCTCCCTTTCCCAGCTCTCCCGTCTACTCTCCATGCCGAAGAGCACTCTGCTTAACATGCTGCGTACCCTGGAAGATGAAGGATACCTCCTGCATCTCCGGGATACGCAAGCATACCGCCTGGGCTACAAGGCGCTGCAGCTTGGCTTCTGCATGCGATCCTCCATGCCGGTCATCCAGTACGCCATTCCCTTCATGGAGGATCTCATGACGAAAACAGGGGAGACGGTGTATCTGACATCCCACATGAACGGCATGGTGCTTTATCTCGACGGGGTATATAACAGCCGCCGTTTCGGCAAGTATTCCATAACAGGGAAAACCCTCCCCCTGCACTGCACAGGCTGCGGGAAAGCGATGCTCTCGCGTATGGAAGACGAAGAAATCCGTGCGATCATCAAACAGCATGGCCTCGTGCGTTTCACCCCACACACCATCGTGGATCCGGAAGCCCTGATGCGGGAGGTCAGGGAGACTCGGGCGCGGGGCTATGCGATTGATAATGAGGAAGAGACACCGGGGGTCCGCTGCGTTGCGACGGCGATCTTAAACGAAAAAGGCCGTCCCGTGGGTGCAGTCAGCATCCAGGGGACGACCATGAGCATGACGGATGAGAAAATTGTGGAATATGCGCCCTTAACCGCGTCTGTCTGCGCCATCCTTTCGGAGAACGCGCGACTTTTTCCGGCCCATCAGCTGACATTGGGACGGGTCGTGCTGCGGGCGTAATAAGCAGCGCTCCTCTGACGGGAAGACGATGCCCGCAAACCAATTCCAATTGGGATCAGTAGTACTGAGACTGCAGTTTCTCCCAGGCTGCGTTGATCGCTTCCTGATGGCTGACTGCATAGCTGCCGATTTCCTGCGCCTTTTCCATGGCCATGGGGAAATGGACGCAGAGGTGGCCGGAGAAGTTGTTGCCACTGACCTTGGAGGTGCCGTGAGGTGTGTTGTGGGTGCTACCCAAGTAGCAACGTCCGTCTGAGAAAGTCACATATACGGCCTTTGGAGTCCAAGTCGTCTTACCAAATGCCTTGTTCATAGTTGCCGTATCGTTAGATGTGACAGGCTCAGCGTCCATGTGCTTATCCTTCGTCATGATCCGTAGCTTCCAGGAATAGCCTGTCGCAGGATCATATACCGTGCAGTATTCGCCGTTGGAATACCGGTTGCGCCAGTTGTAGAAATTGTCGTAACGGACATTCTTTGCGCTTACACTCACTGTTCCGGAGGAAGAGCTGGTGGTACCGCTCGCATAATCCGCGTTGATAGCTGCCAAAGTTTTTGTTCCCGCGATGCCATCCGCGTACAGGCCTTTTGCCTTCTGGAAAGCCATGACCGCGTCCTTCGTCTTGTTGCCGAAAGAACCTGTGATACCGCCGTTGTAATATCCCAGTGACTTCAGCATCTGCTGCAGTTTCTTCACGGTGTCATTCTTGCTGCCGACAGATACCGTGACGGAGGTGTTGAGCGAACTGCTGGAAGAGGAGGAAGAAGACGATCCGTTGACTTTCTTTGCGATGGCCGCCAGAGTCTTTGAGCCGGCGATGCCGTCCGCCGTCAGGCCGTTGGCCCTCTGGAATGCCGCGACTGCTTCTTTCGTTAAGTTGCCATAATTGCCCGTCACGCTTCCGGTATAGAATCCTAGGGTCTTGAGATTCTGCTGCAGGGTGCGCACTGTCGAGGAATTAGAGCCGTATTTCAGCATGCCGGTGGTATCAGCGGAGGAAGAAGAAGACGAAGAGGAGGAAGAACCTGTACGTGCCGCGGCGATTTTCTGCAGGGTCTTCGTACCCGCGATACCGTCCGCTGAAAGTCCGTTGGCGCTCTGGAAGGCCGCTACCGCCGCTTCGGTCTTGGAGCCATAATGGCCGGTAACGCTTCCTGTGTAATATCCCAGACTGGTCAGATTCTGCTGAAGAGTCCGAACAGCGTCACCATCGCTGCCGTAGCGAAGCAGGGAGGAGGATGAAGAGGAAGAGGAAGAAGAACCAGAAGAACTGGAAGAGCCGTTCATTCCAGCCTTTTCATAGAGCTTTTCAAGTGTTTCCGTTCCGACGATCCCGTCGGCGTCAAGGTTATAGCGCTTCTGGAACTTTTTCACGGCCTCCTGCGTTCTGGAACCGTAGTGGCCTGTAATATCTCCGTTGTAGAATTTCAACTGCTTAAGGGCGCTCTGGATATTTGAAATCTCGGTATCCTCATCTCCCAGACGGTAGGTTACCGCCATGGCGGAAGAGGCAAACAGCAAAAATGCGGCAAGCAAAGCAGTAAAACGCAGGGGTTTCACAAGGATCATAGGAGAACGTCTCCTTTCATTTCGGGTTTAAACAAATCTGTTAACAGTTTATTACAGCCCGTAACAAAAGTCAAGAGCGTTCGCAAAAGATTCATGCGTACCCATTGACAGGATTAATTGGAGTTCAATGCAGCGTCGCATCAGCGCAGATCCAGGGGATCGATGTTGTCCATATCATCAAATTCCTGATTCTCGCCGCACATTCCCCAGATAAAGGTATAATTGCTGGTGCCAACGCCGGTGTGGATAGACCAGGAGGGGGATATGACCGCCTGCTCGTTGTGCAGAACAATGTGCCTCGTCTCCTGCGGTTCGCCCATCATGTGGAAGACTACGTTGTTATTCAGGAGCTCGAAGTAGAAATAGACTTCCATGCGGCGCTCGTGAGTATGGCAGGGCATAGAATTCCAATTGGAGCCCGGGGCCAGCTGCGTCATACCCATGCAAAGCTGACAGCTTTTCATGACCGCCGGGTGAATGTACTGATTCAGCGTGCGCTTGTTGCAGGTCTCCGGCGCACCCAGATGCCGTTTGTTGGCCTTGTCGATATCGATCTTAACGGTGGGATACGTTGTATGCGCCGGGCAGGTGTTGATGTAAAACTTTGCCGGATCCGCGGGATCGTCGCTTGTAAGAGTGATATCTTTCGCGCCCATGCCCACGTATAGCCCATCATAGCGCTTCAGTCCGTAAACGACTCCGTCGACGGTGATCTTTCCGGGGCCGCCGATATTGATGGTCCCCATCTCCCGGCGCTCGAGGAAGGTGTCGCTGCACAGTTCCTTTGCGCCGGTGAGCCGGACGGTCTCCGCGACCGGCATCACGCCACCGGCGATGATCCGATCAAAGTGGGAATAGGTGAAGATGGCTTCGTCTGCCTGGAAGACGGTTTCGATCAGGTATTCCGACCGGAGGCGCGCGGTGTCGTAATGCTTTGCGTCCAGGGACGCGGAGGGCTGACGGACTGTGAGTTTCATGATAATTCCTCCTTATTATGTTGATTTTGCCTTGTTGATTGAAGTTTTGATCGCCCTACGGGCTGCCGGCCCCCGCTCTGAGCGGAGGCTTATTGTGTGAATGGCGGACAGACGTGCGTGGTTCGCTCTTTGCGGGCTGCATCAGATTCGTATGGTCAGCACGTTGAGGCCTAAAAGATTCTGGTATTGTACATCTTTTGCCTCTTGGTAAACCAGGCGGATTGCCAGGTTTTTGACCGGGTCTTCAGGATTCACGATATCCCGCCGCTCCGCGGGATTGAAGGGGACGCAGTCGTCCTTGATGCGCAGGATCACGTCGTCATCCTTGTGCACGACGCGAATGTCCACGCTGTGGGGCTTTTTGTCTTTGCGGAACCCGTGATCCACCACGTTGCCTGCCATCTCTTCCATAGCCAGGCCGGCAAAATAACCGCGGCGCCTGTCGATCCCCTGCCGGGCACAAAAATCCATCACCTGCCGCGATATGGTGACAACTTCTTCGAGACTGTGGACGCTGATGTCGATGCGCGCATCCTCGAGGACGCCGAAATCGTCCGGGATCCCCATAAAAAACCCCAGATCCCAGGCGAAAGCCCGCCGGGCTATGCAGGAGCAGACCGGAATCACCAGAATGGAAATCAGGCCGTTTATGACATTGGCCAGATAGACGCCGTTCATGCCGAAGCGGGGCATCAGCAGGGCGGAGAAACAAACCACGGTGATCACTCCATCCAGTACAGACAGGATATGCACCGGAAGGTTTTTGACGGAAGCCTGCGCATAACAGAGGAGGCTCAGGTAAATGACCGTGGGAGGCATGGACAGGGGAAGGATCCGAAAAGCGGAAACCGTCATTGCGTATACAGGGGCCGAGGGATCCCGGTAGAAGAGCCGCGTCAGGGGATGGGCCGAGAGGATCAGGAGCGCCGAAACTGCGCACATGATGGGGGTGCATCTGAACACGACTACCCGCATGATGTCCACGAGGGTCTTTCGGTCTTCTTCGCCGATCGCGACGCTCATCAGCATGCGGGAAACCGCCATCATGCCGAAGGGAATCGCCCAGAAGATGCGCAGTACGGAATCGGAAGCGCCGAAAGCGGAGAGGCCTGCACTGCCCGCCCAGACAATGATCATGGAATTCACGAGAAAGCCGCGGATGGTCTGGTATCCGTTCGACAGCGCGCCGGGATAGCCTGTGCGCAGGATGTCAAGCCCGTCTGAAAGCTTCTCGGGCCGCAGGCGGAACTTCAGCAGGGCTTTCTCCTTGCAGTAATACTGCGCCTGCATGAGGAAGAAAATCCATAGCCCGAGGGAGGAGGCGAGCGCCAGCCCGAATGCGCCCATCTGGAGGACCGTCACAAAAAGGAAGTTCAGGACGACGTTCACCACAGCATAAGCGAGGCTGGCAAAGGTGACCCGCTTCATCTGGTTTTCGAGGGAGAGGAAAGAGGAGAGCTGCTGTCCCAAAAGCAGGGCTGGGAGGCCGATAGCCTGCCCGGGGAGGTACAGGTTGAACGCGGCGCGCACGGCGGGATCCGGCGCCATACAGCGGGTAAGATCCAGTGCCGCGGCGGCTACCAGCACGGCGGCGGTCAGCAGGGATATGAGGAGAGTCAGCAGCAGATCCACGGAGAAAATGCTCTGTGTCCGTTCCACATGGTTCTGTCCCATGTATTTGCCGCAGAGGATTTGGGAGCCGGAGGCGAACAGGACGCCGACAGCGGTCAGAAACATGTTCACCGGACCGTACAGGCTGATGGCGGCCACGGCTTCGGGTCCCACAAAGTTCGCAGAAAAGAGCCCGGCGATGATGCCGTTCACGGCGTTGATGGCTACCAGCAGAATCTGCACGGGCAGGAGCCGGAAGTACAGACTTGAAATCAGCCGGGTATCTTCGGATCTGAATTTCAGCGCAGATCCCTCCTTTCATTTCCGAATTCTCTGAGCAGCCTTTCGGAGAACCGGGCAGTTTCGGTTTATCCGGCCGACGGGGATGAATTCTCAAATCCTTCGGCCATTGCTTCCAGCGGACCGCGCCGGCCGACAAAGATAGCAAGTTCCGGTGCGGATACCGGCAGGCCTTCCGGCAGGATCATGGACAGGCAAAGGGACAGGCGGGAGGGTGTGTTCGGCAGCTGCGCCGTCAAAACCGGCATTTCCCCATCCCGCCAGGATACCCGGGCGAGAACTAGACCCTCTTCGTCCCGGAGGGAAGCTTCACCCCGGCTTCCCGGGGCTGCCTGGGTCAGGAAGAGCCGACAGGAGAAGACGGAACCGCACCACCAGCCGCCTGAAAGCGGGAGCGCGGCGGCATGCGGCCCTGCCGCGCCCGCAAGGATCTCCGAAAGGGCGGGATCTGAAAGGGCACCGCGTGGGGCGATGGGACCGGAATACAGGTAACGGCGGGCGCCCTCCGCACGAAGGCGCACCAGCATCCGTAAGATGGGTTCCCGCAGCGCTTCCGGATCCTCCGGCGCGCATCCAAAGGCGGCGCGTAGCATTTCCTCTTCGGAGAGCGGCAACGGGGAAGGGGTAACGGGACAGGCGGTGAAACCGCAGAGCTGGCGTACAAGCTCGCCTGTCGTTTTCCCGAAAGCCCATTCCTCCGGGAGGAGAGAGTTTGCTTCTTCAATTCCGGCGCTGTTTTCCGGATCGGTGGAAACGATTGCGATGCCTGCGCGGGAAAGCGCGGCGGCAAGGGCGTCTTCGGCTGGGGTGGGCAGTGATATCGCGGGGATGCGGAGCGCGGTGAGCTTTTCCGCCAGCCGGACGGGATTTTCCAGGGTTTCTTCCTGCGAAAGAGGAAGCCAGGCGCGGGGTCTTTCATGCTTTCCGGCGAAACGAACGAGCTGGTCGCAGGGAAACGCGCTTCCGTGCTCCGTCATTCGCACAAGGGAAAACAAAACCAGTACCTCCGGCGTGGAACCGGGCAGGGGCAGGGAAAAGGGAACCGGCGTTTCTATTCCCTCGGAAAGGGAGAAAGAGTAGGATGCTTCCGGCTCCGCAGTTTCCCTGATTCTTTCCGCTGCTCCGGCTTCATCCTTGCCGGTAGGCTTTGCAGCCTTCCGCGCCCGGATGAGAAGGCAATACTTCCCGGCTTCTCCTGTGACGCGCGCCTGTCCCTGCAGGCGGCTTCTGCCGGACCGGAGGGACAGGCCGGTAAGCATGGCGGTTTTCGCGCAGCGCAGAAAGACCGTTCCGCTTACCCCGGCAGGGCGGGTTTCGTCAAAAGCGAGGGTCAGTACGGCTTTCCGCCTCTTCCGGGCGGCATCCGTAAGAACCAGGGATAAAGGTCCGTCCGAAAAACGCGCGATCTCCGATCCGTCCAGAAGCACGGTTCCCCGCCCCCGCAGGCAGGAGAAGCGGAGAAGTGCAAAATCGCAAGCGAGGGAACCGAAAGGGATTTCCCGGGACAGCCGCAGCTCTTTTGCTTCCGGCAGCATCCCGGGCAGCGGGAAGGGGCGGCCTTCTTCCGGCAGGGAGAGCAGGCCACCGAAGTCAGAGAGCCGTTCCGCCCCGGGAAGAAAGGAAACACTTCTCTTCTCTTCTTCTCCCACGAGGCGCCAGCCCCGGGAAACGGGCAGATTTCCGGTCATCGGCTGTTCGCCTTTCCGTCCGGTTTATCCGGATCCCGCTTTGTGCGGGCGCGGAGGATCTCCTTTGCGAGCAGGAGTCCGCAAACGGTTTTTCCGTCCCGGATCTCCCCGGATGTCACCAGTGCCACCGCTTCATCAAGTGGTATGCGGACGGCGCGCAGGATCTCGTCCGGATCCGGATGTGTCTCACCTTCCTGCAGGTCCTCCGCCAGGTAAATAGAAATCTGTTCTGAAGAAAACCCAGGGGTTGTCAGAAGGCGCGTGAGAAAGGTCATACGCCCGGCGGTAAGACCGGTCTCCTCACGGAGTTCCCGTTTCGCGCAGACGAGGGGATCCTCGGAGGCGCTGTCCAGCTTTCCGGCTGGGATCTCCAGCGTTACGCGGTCCACCGCGACACGGTGCTGGCGCACCAGCATGGTGGTTCCGTCCGCATAAAGGGGGACAACCGCAGCTGCCCCTTTGTGCAATACGATTTCCCGGATGCCGTCGTTCCCGTTGGCGCAGTGCACTTTCCAGCGTTCTACCCGCAGGATGGCGCCGTCGTATATTTCTTCTTTTGAAAACGGGATTTCCCTGAGGGCATTAAATGTTTCACATTCCATTTCCATTCCTCCGTTCCGGCCAGACAGTCAGCAACTCAAAGAAGAATTCGCGGTTGAAGGGAAAAATCCTGCTTTTTTTGCCCCGCGGGATAAAACTGGCGCGATTCTCCGTTTCCTTTGTATACAGCCGGATACCGAAGGTTGACAGAGGCATCGCGTGCGTTTTACAATAAGAACCCCGTGCGTCCCCTATCGGGGAGGCGACGGCTTTGTCGCGATGAAAGGAGAAAGATCCTATGAAAAACACGTTCCGGCGGCTGGCAGCCCTTATGCTGACGGCGGCGCTGCTGATTTCCGCCGCACTGGCGGAGGAACGGACGGCGATCCTCGTCCTTCCCATTGGGGATGGCCATGCCGATCTGCCTGTCTCCATCGTCACCGCTTCGGATGGAACTGTCTACTATTGGATAGACGTCCGTTCCCTCAATCCGGACGAGCAGCAGACACTGTCTGCCGGTTCCGGCGCCCTGGAGGTGCGGGACGAAAACGGATCCGTTCTCTATAAAGCGGATTTCGCAGAACGCGGCGCGGGCACGGTGATGAACTGGCCAATCGCCGTCTATGACGCGGAACACCCGGAAGAACCGCTTTATTTCATTTGCGCCGCGGAAGAAGTTCCCGCGTCCGCCGGAGCAGTGGATGCTTGGCTGATGGCGGTCGGCTTCAGCCCGGAGGGAATGACTTCCGAATGGGAAGACGAACCCGGAGAAGAGCCATGGGAAGAACCATGGGAAGAACCGGAAGAAGAACCGGAAGAAGAACCGACGCCGGAGCCGACGGAAGTGCCGACGCCGGAGCCGACGGAAGTGCCGACACCTGAACCAACAGAGGTCCCTACGCCGGAGCCGACGGAAGTACCGACGCCTGAACCAACGGAGGTCCCCACGCCGGAGCCGACGGAAGTGCCAACGCCCTCGCCCGTGCCTGCGGTGGACCTTCCGGGCTTTGTGCGTCCCCTGGCGGATGGGCTTCCCCTGATGGCTGCCCCGGATGGCGAGGTGATCGCCTATCTGGATACCGACGACGTGATATCCCTGTACGAGTACGTCTGGACCGACAGCGGCCTCTGGTATCATGGCGTAAATTATGTGGACCGTACGGACGGCTGGCTCCCTGCGGCGACCGCTGAGGTGCTTCCCGACCAGACTGCTTTCGCGGAGATGGACCGCATCGATGCGGAACGTGCGACGCCGGAGCCGACGGAAGTACCGACACCGGAACCGACAGAAGTACCTACGCCGGAGCCGACGGAAGTGCCTACGCCGGAGCCGACGGAAATCCCGACGCCTGAACCGACGGAAGTTCCCGCGCCGGAAGAGACGGGGGTCCCGATGCCTAAACCCACAGAAGAGCCTGCGCCGGAACCGGCAGAGGAACCTGTGGAAGTAGTGCAGGTGCTTCCTGTGACGCAGCCAGTGACCGACGTGCCCGATTACGCCGCCCCTGCCTGGGAAGATGTGCCCCTGCTCTCTGGGGTCGGCGGAGATACCCTGCTGCGCCTTTCCTCCTCCGACGTCCTCACCGTGCAGGAGGCTGTCCGGGACGATATGGGCGCCATCTGGCTGCATGTGCGGGATTACCGGACGGGCACCGAAGGCTATCTGCCGGAGGTGCAGACTGCCGCGCTGACAGAGGCCCGCGCGATCGAACTGGAATCGGAGATCGACGCCGGTTATGCCGTACGAACGGAAGAGCCGACGCATACCTGGGCGGTCACTGAAAACAGCCGTGGCGGAACGAAGAGCAACGTCCGTTCGTCGCCTGGGACAAAAGCATCTGTCATCACGACGCTGGAAAACGGCGTGCTCGTCCAAGTGGGAGATGCGGAAAGCTATAAGGGGCAGGTCTGGTATCCCGTTACCCTGCCGGAAACGGGCGAACAGGGCTATATGCGTGATTACCTGCTCCGGTTCCTGACGGAATCCGAGGCGCAGGCAATGCTGGCTGCGCTTTCGGTACCTCCGGCAGACGCTGAGTCCGGAGACGCTTCCCAAACGGAAGCGGTCGAAACGAGAGAAATCGGAACGCAGGCGGATGATACCAGCGCAACGTCTCCTGCCCTGACAGGAGAAACCGTACCGGCGCAGGAGCCCCCGGCGCCCATCCAGGTGGAAGAAATTCCCGAAACTCCGGCTTCCGTCTTTCCACTGTATGCGATCGCGGAGGATCAGCCGGGCATCACCATCGTCTTGCGTCCGGAGCCGGCCGGGGAACTCCCCTCAAGCGGGGCGCTTCCCACCATCACAGGTCCCACGCCCGTGGTTGTCACGGCTCAGAAGACCGATGACGCCGGTTCCCTCTGGTATCTGGCAACTGTGCTGAACGACACAAAGACCGGATATGTGCAGGCGGAAAAGCTGCGCTTTGTCACGAAGGAAGAGGCGGAAGCCGCCGTCGTCATTCCAGAAATCACCCCCGTGCCGCCGATTGAGACCCCGACAGCCGTACCGACCGCAACGCCGGAACCCACGCCGGAACCGACGCCGGAACCCACCCCGTCCCCCACGCCAGAACCGCCGCAGAACCTGACGGAGGGCAGCGTCTACCATTATGGCGTGACGACCGGCCAGGGCGTCAACGTGCGCAAGGATCCCAAGAAGGGCGCAGATACCCGTGGACGACTTGAAAAGGGCAGTGTTATCTGGGTTAAGGAGATGCTGGGAGCTGATCCGGAAACCGCTTGGTGCTCTGTCCGTACCGACTTGGGGGATGGATACGTTCAGTCGCGGTATATTCAGTTGCTGGGTGAGCGGGAAGAGCAACTGTATATTGCGACACTGGATGATCCGGAGGTCGCTCCGGATCCCACTCTTGCGCCAACCGCCACACCCGCTGTAGTGGAACTGATTACCCCGGAACCCAGCGCGAGCCCGGAAGCGGAGATTACGCCGGAACCGACATTTACGCCTTCTCCTACAGCGACCCCGTCTCCCACTCCGGAACCGACGGCGACCCCTGAACCCGTGGAACTGCGCCTGTATGCGCGGATTATTTCGGATAATACGCCGATGCGCGGCAACCAGGATCCGAACGCCTACCTGCAGACCATGCTGAAGGCAGAGGACGTGGTCTACATCCTGAACGCCCAGCAGGCGGCGGACGGTATGACCTGGTATCTCTGCCAGTACGGCGGGCTCTATGGCTTTATCCGCGCCGACCTCGTGCGTATCATGGGTGATCAGGAGACGGACGATTATCTCGCGCGTCTCGCTGAGGTGGAGGCAACACCCACCCCGTTGCCCCAGAGCACACCGGAACCGTATACCCTACAGTCCACCAGCGCTTACGTGCTGACCAGGATGGGTAACGTGAACCTGCGCAAGACGCCCGGGGGCACGTCGCTTGGGCGGCTTACTGCCAATACGCTTCTGCTGGTCATGGATACCGTTCGCGACAACAGCGGGGTTGAGTGGTATGCGGTCAGCTACAACGGAAAAGACGGCTATATCCGAGCCGACATGGCGGAATGGCTGTCCATTGGGCAGCTGCAGGAATATCTGGCGGAGCAGCAGCTGTTTGCACAGCCTGTTGGCGCAACACCGACACCCCGCCCGGATACGGGAAGCAGCGTCGTTTACACCATTCCAGGCACTTCCCTCATTGATACCCTCCCGGTAGACGGAAGCTGGTCGACAGGAACCGGGATCGCCCTTTCCGTGACGCCAAGTCCTTCTCCTGTCCCGACACCCAGCCCGTCTCCTTCTCCGGTGCCGCCGGAGAATCCAGCGCGGCTACTCAGCCAGTCCGGAAATCTTTCTGTCAGCGGCGTACCGGCGAAAACGGAAAACGGCGAATTTACAGTTTACGGTGTGACGGACGCTTTTGCCGTTGTGACAGCTAACGTTACTTATGAAGTACAGCCTGTCCAGAGTGTCGCGGTGGGAATGCGGCCCTTCATAATCGCGGAAGCCGTCGCTGAAAACACGGCGCTGACGGAGACCCGCGGCGTTGGAAGCACGCGCGCCGGAGCGGACGGCAGCTTCTCCATGGATATCCGCCTTCCGGAAGTAAACCGGGATTATGAGCTCGCCATCTCCACTACCAGCGGCGGTTCTGTCCGCTATATGGTAACCCGCGATGACGGCACTGTCGCCGCGACGCCAGAACCGACCGCCGCGCCATTGCCCACCGTGGAACCTGTAGAGGAGCGCGCCGGCGGTTTGGGCATTCTGCCTTTTGCCATTGCCGGCGGTTTGCTCATCCTCCTGGCTGCTGGCATTTACGGCTACCTCGTTTACCGCCGCCGCAGCGAAGAGGACGAAGAGGAAGAAGACACGGATGAGTACGATCCCGGCGAAGAAAGCGCTATCCGCCAGAGCCGCTTGGATCAGCTTCGCGGAGAAAATGCAGTGAAAGACGGAGACAGCGTTCCGGACTGGTTGAAGAAAGACGCTTCTGACAGCGCGTATCGACGTCCGACGCCGCCGACGTCGCCGACACCTCCTACACCACCAACACCTCCTACACCACCAACACCTCCAACGCCTCCAACGCCGCCAATCCCGCCTGAAAAGCCTGCGGAGCCGGCAACCGTCGACGAATCGACTTCCGACGGGCAGACCTCCCGCAGGAGACGGCGCACTGCCACACAGGACCGGTCTGAATAAGCAAATTGTGAATATAGAACCGAGCAAGAGGAAAAACGAACGCATATTTGAAGGAAACAGAAGGGGGAAATATGCGCAAAACAAAAATAGTCTGCACCATCGGCCCGGCAACTGACAGTCAGGAGATGCTCTCCAGACTGATGGATGAGGGTATGAATGTCTGCCGCCTCAATATGTCCCACGGTTCCTATGAGGAGCACCATGAGCGTATCGAGCGTATTAAGCGCCTGCGCGCCGCCAAAGGCATCCCCGTGGCCATCATGCTGGACACTAAGGGACCGGAAGTGCGCACAAAGCTCATAGCAGGTGAGAAAACCGCGCTTTCTGCTGGACAAACTTTTACGCTTACTACCCGAGAAGTAGAGGGCAGTGGGGAGATCGTTTCCGTCACCTATCCACGCCTGCCGGAGCTGGTGCCCATCGGTGCCAGGATCTTGATTGATGATGGCCTCCTCGCAATGACGGTGCGGGAGAAAAACAATACCGACCTGATCTGCACTGTGACGGACGGTGGAATGCTGGGCTGCCGCAAAGGCATCTCCGTGCCCTCCGTGGATCTTCAGATGCCCTCCATTGGTGACAAGGATCGGGATGACATCCTCTTTGGGATTCAGGAAGGGATTGACCTGATCGCTGCCTCTTTCGTCTGCCGTCCGGAGGACGTACTGACTATCCGCAAGCTCTGCCAGGATAATGGCGGCGGGCACGTGCGCATCTTTTCCAAAATTGAGAATCGCATGGGCGTCGAAAACTTCGATGAAATCCTGAAGGTTTCCGACGGTATCATGGTAGCGAGAGGCGATCTCGGTGTCGAGGTGGACATGGAAGAGGTGCCTGTACTCCAGAAGCGGTTCATCCACACCTGCAACGTGGCGGCGAAGCCAGTCATCACGGCGACCCAGATGCTGGATTCCATGATCCGCAATCCGAGACCCACCCGCGCAGAAGCAAGCGACGTAGCCAACGCGATCCTGGACGGAACCGATGCCATTATGCTTTCCGGTGAGACGGCGGCGGGTCGTTATCCCCTGGAAGCCGTGCGGACCATGGTGCGTATCGCCACCTACATTGAGGAGCATCAGACGGTGGACCGCACGGATCTGCTGAGGCAGGAGGCCATGCGCGGCGAGACGGCCCGGACGGTGGCTAACGCAGTTTCCTATTCCTGCTGCGAAATGGCACGAGATCTTGAGGCGACTGCTATCATCACTCCGAGTAATTCCGGGACCACAGCGCGGATGGTTGCGCGTTTTCGTCCATCCTGCGCGATCATTGCGCCTACGCCCTCAGAACACGCATATCACCAGCTGGGCCTCTCGTACGGCATCGTTCCCGCGCGTATGGAAATGAGCGGGGATACAGACGAACTGATCGAGAAAGCCGTGGCGGCGGCGGAAGCCATGGGGCTCGTGAAACCGGGTGACGTAGCGATTATCTCCGCCGGCGTGCCGACGGGAGTATCCGGGACGACGAACCTCATCAAGGCGCACATCGTGGGCGACGTGCTGCTGCGGGGTATCGGCATCGGAAGCGGAAAAGCGACCGGCCGTTGCTGCAGCGTGAACGTTATTTCCGACCTGGAGAGCAGCTTCTCCGAGGGCGATATCCTGGTGACCAAGATGACCACGAGCGACATGCTCCCCTGGATGCGTAAGGCCGCTGCGGTTGTTGTGGAGAGCACGGATCCGGAATGCCACGCGGCGATCGCCTGCCAGGCTCTCGGGATTCCCCTCTTCCTTGACCGCACGGGACAGGCTGTCCACATGCTGAAGGGCGGTATGACCATCACCCTGGACGCGGACGCGGGCTTTATCTATAACGGGGTTCGGTGAATGGACGTTGATAGCCTGATATAAAGTAAAACCGGCAGGGCGAAAGCCCTGCCGGTTCTGCTAAAGGATAGAGAGAACGGAGCTGACTCAGAACAGCAGCGTATCGGTGACGGGGACCAGCTCCGTCAAAACGTTTTTCGCATTTTCTATGACCCTGCGGCCTTCCGGCGTGTCGAATCCGTTTCGGCGGATGGTGCGGCGCATGATGCGGGTAAAGCCGATGATCTTTGCTTTGTTTTCGACTTCCCGCAGCCGTGCTTCATCCTGCGTTCCTAAATACAGGGAAAGACTCTTCCTCCAGAATTCATCCGCCATTTCGTTGGTAATGCCGAGGAAGGTTTCCACGTTCGTGGGATCCGTCGCGCCATAGCCCTTGTAAGCGTTGAACATGCTGCCCAGTTCGAAGATGGGATGCCCATAGCAGAGCGTGTCCATGTCGATGAGCAGCTCTTCATCGTTTTGCAGCATTACGTTTTTCACGTGGTAGTCCCCGTGAAGCATATGATAATCTGTTGGTACGCTTTCCACCAGGCCATGCAGTTTTTCATAGAGCTCCGCCGGCAGATAGTCTTCCAGAAATTCCGCCCAATTGATGGCGACCGCCCGCATATCGGGCATGATATCCGGCTTCATTTCCTTGGAATGGATGAGCTTCAGCAGGCGCACGCTGCGCTCCGCCATTTCGTCCACCTTCTTTTCTCCGCTTGCAAGTAGCTTTGCGAAGCTCGTGGCGTTCAGGAGCTCGTAGACGGCGCCGTAGCCGCCGCCTTCGAGGCGAACGACGTCGTAGGGAATCGCAGTTGGAATCCCCTGGATGAAAGCAAGCCGGGCCATCTCCCGCTCCAGTCGGATTTCCTCCAGGGAGTCCGGATTGTGATAGGCTTTCAGAATGGTATCCCGGTCGATGCGGTATACCTTGCCATTTGCGCCCTGCCCGATGACTTCGCATCCTTCTACCGAAATGACTCGATAGGCCTTTTCTACGGACATCATCTCCGTAAAGCCTGTCATCTCCAGCACCTCGTATACCGCGGACTGTACGTTTACCAGCCGGGTGTCCGGGATCTCCTGCTTCAGCCGCAGGATGATGCGAAGCCCGGCGCTGGAAGCGTATTTCAAGGCGCCGCAGTCCAGGAGAAGCGTTTCGGACGGAGTTTCTTCTAACACCCGGCGGATCTCCTTTTCTACCGCTGCTGCATTAACGGAGTCGATCCTTCCCGAAATCGCGATTATCAGCGCGTCATTTTCTTTCTTCCAGGATACCTGTTCCATCTCGTATTCCTCCCGATTATGATTCAATCAGATTTTCCAGTGTATCAAACAACGCCTCCGGTTCCACCGGCTTTGAGAGATGCGCATTGAGGCCAGCCTGCAGGCTGCGCTGCACGTCTTCGTCGAAAGCGTTTGCTGTGAGGGCAATGATGGGGATGCGTGTCGCGTCCCTTCTGCCGGAGGCGCGGATATGCCGCGAGGCCGCGAGGCCATCCATCTCCGGCATCCGCATGTCCATGAGAACAGCGTCGTACCATCCATCCGGATGGGAGAGGTAAAGGTCCAGGGCGACCTTGCCGTTTTCTGCCACATCCGCCTCGATCCCCCGCATTCCGAGAACCATGACCATGATCTCCGCGTTCACAGCAACGTCCTCCGCAAGGAGAACACGCCGGCCGGCAAGGTCCGCTTTTTTTGGCAGAAGCGCCGGATTCTTCCTTCGGAAGGCTTCCCGGAATTCGTCCATCACGTTGCCGGCGAACAGTGGTTTCGGCGAAAAGGAATCTACGCCGGCGCGGATGGCCTCATCTGCAATATCATCCCAGTTGTAAGACGTCAGGATGATGATGGGGGTTTCATGACCCACGATGCCGCGGATCCGCCGCGTTGTTTCAAGACCGTCCATCTCTGGCATGCGCCAGTCTATCAGAATCAGGTTGTAATCTTCCCGCCTCGCGTGCCGCGTTTGTACCATAGCCAGCCCTTCCGCGCCGGAGGCGGCGGTTTCGCAGGAAACGCCTATTTGACCCAGGACGATCATGGCGTGCTCGCAGGCGATCGGGTCGTCGTCAATGACGAGAACGTTCAGGTCGCTGGGAGAAAAATCGCTCTCCGACTGCTCGCCGATGTGCCGATTCGATTCCCCCAAGGTCACATAGACGGTGAATGTGCTTCCTTTTCCCTTTTCGCTCTGGACCTCAATATGCCCGTTCATCATCTCCACGATGCTTTTCGTGATGGGCATGCCGAGGCCCGTGCTTCCGTAGCGGCTGGTGGCGGAGGAATCCTCCTGGCTGAGGGGTCGAAGATATGGGGGAGGAACTCCGGGCTCATTCCGATGCCCGTGTCGCTGATCACGAATTTCAGGGTCGCCTTGCCGTCAAAGCGTGGCCCCTCCTCGATGAGGAAGGTGACGCTCCCTCCCTCCGGTGTGAACTTCACAGCGTTGCCCAGGATGTTGATGGCGACCTGTTTCAGCTTTACGTCATCGCCCACGTAATAATCGTCCACCTTGCCGCGGATCCGGCATTCGTATTGAATATTCTTATCCCGGCACTGCCCGCTTACCATAGTGTTGATCTGCTCTAGCCCTTTTGCGAAGGGAAATTCCTCGCTGCGGAGGATCATCCGGCCCGACTCGATGCGGCTCATATCCAGGATATCGTTGATGATACCCAGGAGATGCTGGGCGGAAGCGCCGATCTTCATCAGGTACTCCGTGGTTTTTTCTGGCGTTTTCGGATCGTTCAGGGCGATATTGTTGAGGCCGATGATGGCGTTCATGGGTGTTCGGATCTCGTGGCTCATGTTGGAGAGGAAGGCGGTCTTGGCCCGGCTGGCCTGCTCCGCGGCGGACAGCGCGTCGGAAAGTGCGCGCGCCCGCGCCTGCTCCGCCCGGACCTCGTCGTCCACGTCCAGAAATCCCATGGTGACGCCGATGCGATCGTCCGGCATGTACACCTTGCCGAAATCGATGCGGTAATAGCGGTTTCCGGACGGAAGATCCCGCAGGAAGGTTACGGAAAAGCGGTCTTTTGTCTCAAACTGTTCTAAGATGTAGGGCAGGGAGATCTGCTCCTGCATGCGCTCCTGGTCTTCCTCTGCCACCATGGTTGAGACGTATTCGGATTTGGTATCCGTATATTTAGCGTGGCTGAGCGCATTCTGAATGGCTTCTGCATGGGTGTCGTCCATGTCCGTATGAAAAAGGGAGCATTTCTCCGTTTCCACATCGTTGATGAGCCACACGGTGTTGTAGGCGTTGGTCAGCGTCTTGATCACGGCGCCGCGGATCGCGTAGTTCTCTTCCCGCTCTTTGCGCTTCTCCGTAATATCGGAGATGAAGACGTAATAAATGCCTCCGTAGGTTTCCGTCTCCGCATAGTGTCCGTAATCGTCCACCCAGCGGATTTCTCCGTCTTTTCGGATGATGCGGTACTCCACGTAATCGTTGTTGTCTTCGCTGCTGCCGATCTGCGCTGTTATGGATTTGCTGATCGCAGCATAATCCTCCGGATGCAGCATGCCCCGAAAGGTGTTGCCGGTCAGCTGCCGGAATTCCTCCTGGTCTTTGCAGCCGAAGATGTCGAATACTGCCTGGTTGGCGTACAAAAGTTCCTCCGGCGGTGCTGCGCGGTAAATGAAGAGACCGCCGGGCATATGCCGCCCGAACTCCTCCGCGAAGGACAAGGTTTGCTCGTTCAGCTGAAACTCTTTTACGGCCATATTCCGCCTCCTCGAATCCTCTGGCGAGTTCCTCTGCTTCGCTTCTCCGAATCTTTCATGACGATATTAAAGCCATCCTGCATGAAAATCAAGCGATTTTCCAGTTGCTTCAGATATTTCCGAGAAGGTGAAGTTCTTCCGCATGTTCTTTCATCCCCTCGATGCAGATGGCTGCGACATCAGAAAGCTCCATACCCAGCATTTCGCAGCCACGGCGGATGGTATCCCGGTCGCATTTCGCGGCGAACTTCTTGTCCTTGAACTTCTTCATCAGGCTCTTAACCTCGAGATCGGTAATCCCGTTCGGGCGCATACGGGCTGCCGCCTGAATGATCCCCGTAAGTTCATCCACAGTAAAGAGACTCTTTTCGAGGTTTGATACGGGTTCCACGTCGGAGCAGATACCGTAACCGTGTGAGAGAATAGCGCGCACGTCTTCTTCCGATACGCCCGCCGCCAGCAGGGGTTCCTTTGTATGCTGCAGGTGCTCCTCCGGATACTTTTCGTAGTCGTAATCGTGCAGCATCCCGATGGCCTGCCAATGCTCCTCATTTTCGCCAAAGTGCCGCGCCATGGCTCCCATGGCGTACGCCACGTTCATTTCGTGCAGAAGCAGATGATCCTCTGTGACCATCGCAGCGTTCAACTCTTTTGCTCTTTCAAGGGTTAACATGTATTCCTCCGTTCTCCGGCGTATCCGGATTTCCTTATCTGTGGAATTACCGCGGTTCCCTATGACGTTCCGTTCATCCTATCACAGAATAAAACACTCTGCAATGAAAAAGAATACGGTGAAGAAATATTGTTTTGTGATCGGTCGTTACTACTCAGCCATTAAAAAGAAACGCCTGACACAAGTCAGGCGAAGAGAGGTTGATTGGAAAAGATCTTGTGGAAGGCATCCATGAGATTCATACCGCGACGTTTGCAGGTTTCGGTAATAGATAGGAGTGCGCAAAAGATTTGTTTGCCACGAT
>JAIKWN010000190.1 GCA_024684665.1 Clostridiales bacterium
ATCGATCTGGCCGGACTTCACGACCAGCTTGCCAGCATCGATGTAGGGCTTCAGCACGTCGACCGCGCCCTGATAGAAGTACCGCGCGTTGTTGTCGCCCGGATCGCCAGCGGTGATTTCCATGTTGAAGGGGCCAGCCGCGTTGTCGAGATCCATGGCGTCCTTGATGTAGGTGCCCTGAATCGTGCCGACCATGTAGTTGTCGAAGGTCGCGTAGAAGGAAACGCCGTCAGAGTCCATGAGCAGGCGGTCATACGCGATAACCGGGATCTCATTCTCTTTCGCCAGAGCCAGCGCGGAGCCCAGGGAAGAGCCCTCGATGGCGGAGATGACGAGGACGTTCGCGCCGCTGTTGATCATGTTCTCCACCTGGGAGAGCTGGGTCTGCACATCGTTGGAGGCGAACTGCAGGTCGACTTCATAGCCGGCATCCTTCAGCATGGCTTCCATGTTGGCGCCGTCCTGATTCCAGCGCTGCAGATCCTTGGTCGGCATGGAAACGCCAACCTTCTCGGCGCAAGCCAGGGAAACGGCCAGGCAGAGCGCCAGGACGAGAAGCAGGGAGACGATCTTCTTCATACGGGTACACTCCTTTTCATTTGCCCTCTCGGGCTGTTCTGTGATCACGAAAGAATGTTTCGCAACATTCTTTCATAACTTACAGTCATTATAGCGTATCCTTTTCATTCCGTCAAGCGGTTTGTACAAATTTTCCTTTTTGCTCTCCCGCCTTTGTCTGGAAACACTTTTGGCGCGGCGGAATCCCATGAATTGCTTGCAAATTTCGTAATGCTGTGTTACACTATGTTTCGAACGAAAGTTACGTATCTCTCTTTCCAAACTCAAGGAGGCTTTCCATGGATATTGAAATCCCCGCTGGTTCGCCCGCAATGCTCACCGATCTCAAAATTGCGAATCGTAAGAGCGTACTTTCTGCCTTCCGACAGGGCGTGCAAAAGAACGCTGGGGAAATCAGCCAGGAGACGGGCATCTCCCGTCCGACCGTCGTCAAGTGCATCCGTTTCTTCCGGGAGAAGGGGCTGCTGGTCTCTCAGGGTAAAGGCGCCTCCACCGCAACGGGAGGGAAGCGGCCGGAAAACTACGCGCTTTCCGGAAAGCGCTACTTCCTCTGTATAGCGCTCTGGCCTATGGAAATGCGCGCCTGCCTGTATACGCTCGGGCATGCGATGCTGGGAAAGATTTCCCTGCCCATGTCGCTCCCCGATACGCCGGAAGAAACGGCACGCCAGGCCGCAGCTCTTGCCGCCCGGCTGCTCCGGGAACAGTGCGTGCTGCCCCAGGACGTATGCGCCGCCAGTGTTTCCACCTCCGGTACCGTAGACCGGGCAACGAACACGCTGATGTTCAGCTCGCACACACCCGGTTGGGGAACGCGGGTGCATCTGCTGGACGATCTCTCCGTTCTTCTGGGGACGGAAACCCCGATCTTTCTTGAAAACGCCGGAAAGATGTGCGCGCGGCCCTTCCTCGCGGATCCCGCGCTACGGGAACAGCGCCTGCTTGTTCTCTTCACCACCTGGGGCGTTTCCGGTACCTTCATCGAGCGGGGGCATATCACGAATGGCCGACGCTCCCTGATCGGCGAAATCGGCCACATGACCGTAAAACCGGACGATCCGGAGCTATGCGGCTGCGGAAGCCGCGGCTGCTTCGAACGGATGATCAGCCCGGAGCGAATGCGCAGGATGCTGAAGGAAGAGCTGGCTCTCTCCCCTTCCGATGATCTCTCCGCCCGGCTTTCGGATCTGTCCATTCCTGAGCTTTTCCGGGAAAGCGAAGCAGGCGTACCCGCCGCCTGCGCTGTATCCGAACGGCTTGCTCGGGTTTTCGCTCCCGTCCTACGCAACGTCAGCCTGGCGTTTGATCCGGACACCATTGTACTGCAGGGTGATTATGCCGCCGCAGACAGCAGATTCCGCGAAGAGCTGAAGCGTGCAATGGAAGGCTTCCATTATTTTGCGGACGGGATCCCTTTCCAGCTTCTCTCAGACAGCCGGGATCTCTCGGAGATGGACGCAGAGGGCGCTTTCTTCGCCCTTGATCATATTTACTTCTCAAATCCGGATCTCTATCGGGACGAGGGGCCTGAACCGGTGTAACGCACAACGGAGGACTGAATATGCAAACCAAAGTTCATTCTCCTTCAGATATTCCATCCGCTCTTTCGGTTTTAGAAAAAGCCTTTTCCCGAAAAGCAACAGACCCTGCCCTGCTTAGCCTCGTATCAGAAGAGCTTTTGCGGGATCTATTCTCCCGTGGCTGCGAAGAAATCACCGTCCGCGCCCGCGTGTTTCCCTTCCCATCTGCAGAAATATCCGCGTATACGCCCGAGCAGCTGCCCGCGCCTCCTGATGAAGCCACTCGTATGGAAGCGGAGATCCGGCGCAGCTTGCTGCAAAAATACGACAGTTATATCATCCGGCTCCCCGCCCGGGGAATAGAGCGGTACCGCATTCATCTAACCGGAAAGAACGACGGGGACATCGGTAACGAAATATTGGAATTCTATCAAAACGAAGAGAACGCGCCGGGAAAATCCACGGCGGTTCTTTCATATCTCGCAAAGCGGCATTGGCTTCTTGTCTCCCTATCCATGGTGAACAAGACGGTCAAACACATGTGCGCGCTGCTTTTGCCTGTCTTTGCTTCAAACATCATCGGAGCTTTGTCCGAATGCCATTCCTTTTGGGATGCGCCGGTTCTTTGGAATGTTTTCGGTTCCGTACTTGCTCTTGTCGTTAACCTCGTCTGCGCGACGCTGGACAACGCAGTCTATCAGCGTTTCACACGCCGGGTGGAAACTGGTTTCAAAATGGCTCTCGTGCGCAAGCTGCAAATCCTTTCAACCCGGTTTCACAAAAACACTTCCGACGGAAAGGTGCTTTCGAAGCTCGTTTCAGACGTGCAGTTCGTGAAGCTTCTCATAAATGAGAATCTGATCAACGTGCTGCACCTTGCAATCGATATCGTCTTCGTCATCGTCATTTCTATCCGCAGGATGCCGGTCATGCTCCTCTTCTATGCCGTGGTGATTCCCCTTTCCGCCGGGATACTCCGCCATTTTCTGAGCCCTCTGCGTGAGAGCAAGGCGGATATGCGCAGGAAAGCAGAGGCAAACAGCGCCGCCTTCAAGGAAATGCTGGCCATGGACAGCCTGACCCGCGCGGAAGGCCTTCAGAAAACAGAGTACCAGAATCTCTCCGGCGGCGCTCTTTCCGTTCAGTCGGCAGCGGACTATCAGGACCGGCTGCAGATCCGGCTGAACAACGCGGGGTACGGCGTTTCGCAGGGGTTCCGGCTGCTTTGCCTGTGCGTCGCTGTCTCCCTCTGCTTTGCCGGGCGCATCAGCGTGGCCTCCGTCGTGCTATTCCAGTCCCTGTTCGACACGCTGATCAACAGCATGCAGCGTTTTCTCGATTCCATGCCCCAGATCACCCAAGGGCTTGACAGCCTGGACAGCATCCACGAACTGCTTTCTGAGCGGGACATAGAGCGCAGCGGCAATCAGCATCTTGCTCTCCCCGTGCGCGGGGAAATCGAGTTTCAGAATGTGGGATATGGGTATGATCCCAAACGGCCCTCCGTACTGAACGGTGTGAGTTTTTCGGTCCCCGCTGGCAGCAGCGCCGCTTTCATCGGCAAATCAGGCGCAGGAAAGAGCACGATCCTGGGACTCATGATCGGTCTGTACGCTCCTGAGAGCGGGCGCGTCCTCATCGACGGCTGCGATCTTGCCCTGCTGGACAAGAACGACTTCCGCAGTCACATAGCCCTTGTACCGCAGCAAAGCGTTCTCTTCTCCGGAACACTCTGGGACAATCTGGTCTACGGTCTGCGGTACGTATCGACTGAAAAAGTGATGGAAGTCCTTAACAGCGTGGGGCTTTCCGATCTGTACGCTTCGCACCCGGACGGTCTCATGCGGCCTGTCTTTGAAGGAGGAGAAAACCTCTCCGGAGGTCAGCGGCAGCGGATCTCCATCGCCCGCGCCCTGCTGCGCGACCCGGCCGTCATCCTTTTCGACGAGCCGACCTCTGCCCTGGACAGCGAAAGCGAGAAGGAAGTGCAGCAGGCGATCGAAGCGCTCCTCGGGAAATGTACCGTCATCCTGGTAGCGCACCGACTGAACACGCTCAGCCACGTGGACGCCATTTATGAAATCACGGAAGAACGCTCAGTCCGAAGAGTGACCTTCGAAGAGACGAAAGGCGCCACTCAATCCGACTGAACGTAACCACGTTTCCGCAGAAGATACGCGGTTTCCCGCTGTACAGACAGATAATCCTCAGGGAATCCCTCATATGTGCGCTCTCCCGCCGCGGAAACGTCCGCCTTACCCTTCAGCGGGCTTCGGCTGAGTTCCATCCGATCCTGATACAGGGTCAGGATGCCAACGGAGGAACCCCGTTCTCCATTCACCTTCGCGCAATAACCGATATAGCCGGCGTTCATGTACACAAACCGCAGGGTTTCTTTCCGATACCGGGTCGTAGTCACTTCTCCCGGCGCCGGATCCGGGATCAGTATCGTTTCCCCCGGCACGCGGCAGATCCGGCTCCCTCCAATGGAAGAATCCCCATGCCCGCCGTGCGAATGACCGAACAGGTACACGATGTCCAGCGCATCTCCGAATTCATTCAGAACGTCAAACAGGATCCCGCTGTACAAGTTGTCACCGGAGGTCTCCGTCCACTGGCTGAAATGAAGCGGAACATGCGTTGCGATCAGGATGGGCCGATGCTCTCCGGCAGTAACCCTCCCGGCAAGATACGAACACAGTTTCTGAGTGGAAGCCATAAGGATTTCCCGCGCAGGCTCCCCGACGACGCCCTGCTGCCAGGGATTTGCCGTCTCAGTATTCATCACATAAACAATCGAATGCTCCGACTCATGGGGCCCGTTCGCGGCAAACTGTCCTTTGTCGCGGTCATGGTTTCCCTGGATAAAAATCTCCTCGCGATCCGGCCTCGTGTCGTCAAAAAAGATCGCAAGATCCTCTTTCAGATTCGCTATATCCTTATCCGTTTCGCCTGTATAGTCTGCTCCCGCATTCGTATAATCCCCGCAAATGACGATTCTGTCCGGCTCACAGTCTTCCCGGGAAAGCCGCCCAAACAGATCTGACGC
>JAIKWN010000113.1 GCA_024684665.1 Clostridiales bacterium
AAGGAAGCGGTCGAGGCGGCGCTGTAAGCGCGGACCCGCTGTAAGATAAGGGAGGTAAGTCCATGAGCAGTCTTCAGGAAACTGCAGCATCAAACAGGAAGGAAATGACCCGCGAGAAGACGATCGTCAGGACCAGTATCAGCGGCATCATTGCCAACGTCCTGCTGGCCGGCTTCAAGGCGGTGATCGGTCTGCTGACGAATTCCATTGCCATCGTACTTGACGCCGTCAACAACATTTCCGATGCGGGCAGTTCGCTGATCACGATCGTCGGGACGAAGCTGGCGGGCCGGCAGCCGGACAAGAAGCACCCCTTCGGCTACGGGCGCATCGAATACCTGAGCGCGATGATCATTTCCGTGATCGTCCTCTACGCCGGCATCACCTCCTTCGTGGAATCGGTGAAACAGATCATTCACCCGGAGACACCGGATTATACTACGGTCTCTCTGATCATCGTGGGCGTGGCGGTCGTCGTGAAGATCCTGTTGGGGCGCTATGTGAAAAGCGTGGGAAAGAAGGTGAAGTCGGATTCCCTGATCAATTCCGGCGAGGACGCGACGCTCGATTCGATCATTTCCGCCTCCACGCTGGTCGCTGCGGGCATCTTTCTGATCTTCGGCATCTCGCTCGAAGCCTGGCTCGGCGCGGTCATCTCCCTCATTATCGTCAAGTCCGGCGTCGGAATGCTGAAGGATACGATCTCGCAGATCCTCGGCGAACAGAACGACCCGGAACTGGCAAGGCGCATCAAGGAGACGGTCACGTCGTTTGATGACGTGCAGGGCGCCTATGACCTGGTTCTGAACAACTACGGTCCCGATGCCTGGAACGGGTCCATCCATGTGGAAGTGCCGGATACCTATTCCGCCGATCAGCTGGACCGGCTGCTACGGAAGATCCAGACGGAAGTCTACGCGAAGCACCGCGTGATCCTGACGGCCATCGGCGTGTATTCGGTGAATACGAAGGACGAGGAGGTCATCGCGGTCCGAAACAAACTGAGGGAGACCGTTTTCGCGCACCCTTACGTCAGGCAGATGCACGGCTTCTACCTGAACAGGGAAGAGAGATCCATGCGTTTCGACCTCGTGGTCAGTTTTGACGCGAAGGACCGCCGGGCAGCATTCGCGGAAGCGGTTGCCGACGTGCGGAAGGCCTTCCCAGACTATACGCTGCAGGCTGCCATGGACACCGACTTCGCGGAGGAGTGACGTTCCCCGCGGATCGCGCGGAGAGCCGGAAAAGCCGTCCGGCAGTGCCGGGAAAGGGAACAGATGGAACAGGAATTCAACATTCAGACGTATATCTCGCAGGGGGTCGAAACCATCGTTTCGGACATCCTCCGCGCAACTTTCAGGAATCCGAGACAGAGCGCGTACATGCTGCGCTTTGCCGCGGCCAGCAAAGCCGCTTCAAGAAAGAGGGAGGCATCGGAAAGGCAGGGAGAGCATATCCCGGCGTTTCTGATCGCGAGCATCACGAGCCAGTGCAATCTCCACTGCGCCGGCTGCTATTCCCGCTGCAACCACGCCACCGTTGACGCCGCTCCCATACGGCAGCTGACGGGCGAAGAGTGGGCGGAGATCTTCGCCGAGGCGGATGACCTCGGCGTGAGCTTCATTCTGCTTGCCGGCGGAGAGCCGCTGCTCCGGCGCGACGTCATGGAAGCGGCCGGAAAGCGCCCGAATATTTTCTTCCCGGTATTTACGAACGGAACCTTCATGGACGAACGCTGTTTTGACCTCTTTGACAGCTGCCGCAACCTGGTGCCTGTCATGAGCATCGAAGGAGGACGGGAGGTCACGGACGCACGCCGCGGCGCGGGGATCTACGACCGTCTGATCCGCAACATGGATGAACTTCACCGCAGGGGGCTGATCTTCGGCGCGTCGGTCACCGTGACCACGCAGAATCTCCGGGAAGTCTCATCGGAAGCTTTCCTGAAGAACCTTTCCGACCGGGGCTGCAAGGCAGTCATCTTCGTGGAGTTCGTTCCGGTGACGGAAGACAGCGAAGCGCTGGCGCCGGGAGATGAAGAGAGAGCCTACCTCAGCGGCGAACTCGCCCGCCTGAGGCGGGACCGCCCGGAAATGGTATATATCTCGTTCCCGGGGGACGAAAAAGAAAGCGAAGGCTGCATGGCGGCAGGCAGGGGATTCTTCCACATCAATTCCCACGGCGGCGCGGAACCGTGCCCCTTCTCCCCCTATTCGGACGTCAACGTCCGGGAAAGCCCTCTGCGGGAAGCGCTGAAGTCTCCTTTGTTCACGGCGCTGCAGAACGGCGGGCTGCTCGATGACGACCATGCGGGCGGCTGCGTACTGTATGAGAAACGGGCGCAGGTCGAAGCGCTGCTCCGCCGGGAAACTCGGGAATAAGCGTGCGGAACAGAATAATGCAAATCAAAAAGACCGGGCAGAAGGAGGCACTTCGTAAGGAAGTGCCTCCTTCCCTTTGAAAGCAGGGTAATTGACCACGCGAGTCAGCAATGGTACAATGATTAAAGCAAATCTTGCTAATGTTTGTCAAGCAGATTTTTGAAGATTTTGAGCACTTTGAGAACAGAAAAAGAGTAACCTTAACAAGGCCTGCTATTGCAGGCCGCTGAAAAACGGCTATAATGAAAGCAGACGGATTTACTTATAC
>JAIKWN010000164.1 GCA_024684665.1 Clostridiales bacterium
ACCGCTCTCGGATCCGCGAGGCCCACGTCCTCTGCCGCAAAGCGCACAACGCGCCGCGCGATGTACAGCGGATCCTCTCCGGCCTCCAGCATCCGCGAGAGCCAGTAGACCGCCGCGTCCGGGTCGGAATTGCGCATGGACTTGTGCAGCGCGGAGATGAGATTATAATGCTCCTCCCCATTGCGGTCATACAGGAGGCTGCGGCGGCTCGTGCATTGGGCCAGCGTTTCCGGCGTCACAATCGTTCCGCCTTCCCCGTCCGGATCCCCATTCAGCACCGCCATTTCTAGCGTTCCCAGCGCCGTCCGGGCGTCCCCGTTCGCGAACACGGCCAGCGCGCGCAACTCGTCCTCCTCAATCGTGACCTTCTGATCCCCGAAGCCCCGGGGATCGGAAATCGCCCGCCGGAGGAGTTCCAGAAGGTCATCGGTTTCAAGCGCCCTCAGCACAAAGACCTTGCAGCGGGAAAGCAGAGCGGAGTTGACCTCAAAGGAAGGATTCTCCGTCGTCGCGCCGATCAGCAGGATACTTCCCTTTTCCACAAAGGGAAGGAAGGCATCCTGCTGCGCTTTGTTGAAGCGGTGGATCTCATCCACGAAGACGATCGTGCGCTCCCCGAAACGCCGCGCCTCCTCCGCCTGCTTCATAACCTCGCGGATCTCCCGGATGCCGGAGGTCACAGCGGAGAAGTCGATGAACTTGCAGCGGGTTTTCCCCGCAATGATGCGGGCCAGCGTTGTCTTCCCGACTCCTGGCGGTCCCCAGAAGATCATGGAGGAAATGCGGTCTTCATCGATGAGCCTGCGGAGGATTCTTCCGGGGCCGATCAGGTGCTTCTGTCCGCAGAATTCGGACAGATCCCGCGGCCGCATCCGCGCCGCCAGCGGTTGATCCCGCTCCTGTTCAAAAAGGGTGGCCTGTTCCATTCTCAAAGCCTCGAAAATACATCCCCCAGCTTCTCGTGCAGGACGAGATCCGCGATGCCGTCCCGGGGGGTAGCGGTCTTGTTGATGAGCACCAGACGGTTTCCTCGGTATTCGTCCAGGAAGGCCGCAGCGGGATAGACAGTCAGGCTCGTGCCCGCCACGATGAGGACGTCCGCCCGGCCGATGGCATCCACCGCACCGCGGATGACATCCCCGTCCAGCCCTTCTTCGTAGAGCACCACGTCCGGTTTTACGCGGCCGCCGCAGGCCGGACATTTCGGGATATCGCCAAGCTTCAGAAAGGTTTCAAGATCGTATTTCGCGCCGCATTTCTGGCAGGTGCTGCGGTGTACGCTGCCATGCAGCTCATAGACCCGCCTGCTGCCCGCCATCTGATGCAGGCCGTCGATGTTCTGCGTCACGACTGCCAGCAGCTTTCCTTCCTTTTCCCATTCGGCCAGCTTTTTGTGGCAGATGTTGGGTTTCGCGTCCGGGAAGAGCATCCGTTCCCGGTAGAAGCGGAAAAAGATCTCCGGTCTGCGTTCATAGAAGGTATGGGAGATGATGGTCTCCGGAGGATAATCGTACTGCTGGTGGTAGAGACCGTCCGGGCTGCGGAAATCCGGGATGCCGCTTTCCGTCGATACCCCCGCCCCGCCGAAGAAGACAATGCTCTTCGCCTCGGAAACCCAGGACTGCAGTTTTCTGATATTCTCTTCGTTCATAAATGCGCCTCCTATTCTATAGCATCTTCCCGGCCCGGGAGGTGATTTCCAGCCGGTCCTCCGCAAGAGCACGAAGCAGGTGGAACACCCGGTCCGTACACTCGAAAGGTTCCGAAAGCGTCTCAAGACCCCGCCGCATGATAGCCTGCAGGAACGCGAGTTCCTCCGGCGTCAGCGGTTTGGCGTCCCCCGTGCGGCAGTCCCCGCAAAGAACACCGCCGGCAGAGACGGAAAAGAAGGCCGGATCCTCCCCGCCGATCATCCTTCCGCAGCGGACGCATCGTCCGACGATCGGGCGAAATCCGGAGAGGGAGAGGATCCCCATAAGGAATACCGCCGTCACCCGACGGGGCGGAATATCCCCGTATGCGAGATGTGCGAGGCTTTTCAGAAGAAAGAGAAACAGCCTCCTGTTCTCCTCTTCAGGCTGCACCACGGCGCCCGTCAGTTCCAGCAGGTACATTCCGTGTGACAGCCGCTCAACATCCTCCCGCAGGGGATAAAAGGAATCGTCGATCTTGCATTCCGTGACCGTGAACCTGTCCCCTCTCCGGAACAGCACATACTCCCCGGAAGCGAAAAGCTCCCCTGCGGAAAGCAGCGGGCTGTTCTGCCTGCGGCATCCCCGACACAGCACGTCTACGGCGCCCAGCTCCGGCGAAAAGAGGGTCAGCATACGGTCATTCTCCCGGTAATCCGCCCGCCTGAGGACGATGGCGCTTGTCACCAGTTTTTCCGACACGTTCTCCCCCTCCATATAATCCCCGCATGATGTGCAAAAGCATTATATCATACGGAAAGCGGACATGGAAAGAGAAAACGCAGCGGATCCTTTTTCTTTCTCCCGCTTCCTTTTCCCCTCCGCAGATGCTATAATCTGCAATCATGAATTCGCCCGTGCCCGGGCAAAAGGAGGTACCATATGAAAAAACTTCTTGCTGTCCTTCTCGTCCTCTGTCTTGCATCTGTATGCGCCCTTGCGGAGGAGAGCTATACCTACAACACCGCCCAGTCGGAGTTTCCAACCAACTGGAGCCCGCACCAGAACCAGACAAACACCGACTCCACCCTCATGGAGTTCCTGCAGTGCGGTCTTTATCATTTCGATTACAACGAAACCATGGACGGCTACCGCATGGCACCCTATGCGGCCGCGGACTTCCCCACAGACGTGAGTGCAGATTACGCCGGTGAGGAATGGGGCATCGCAGAAGGCGAAACCGCCCGCGCCTGGCGCATTCCGCTGCGGGAAAACCTCGCCTGGCAGGACGGAACGCCCATCACCGCGCAGGACTTCGTGGACAGCGCGAAGAAGTTGCTGAACCCCGCCGCTCAGAATCACCGGGCGGACATGCTGTATTCCGGCAACCTCGTCGTCGTGAACGCCGAAGCGTACCTGAAGCAGGGGCTCGCAAGCCCCACCTCCCTTTCCACCGTCATGGCCGCCGAGGGACTCGACATGGCCGGGCTCCTCGAAAAATACGGCAATGAAAAAGGCATGATCAGCTGGGGCAATTCCTTCGGCGATACCTACGACTTCGCCGCCGGCGCCTGGACGGGAGAGGCGGAGGACGCCACCGTCGAAACGCCCCTGACCCTGTCGGAGCTCTACGCTTTCTATACGACGGGCGAGGGCCGCGCCTATGCCACCTGGGCCTCGGACGAGCAGATGACGGAGTGGGCAAACGACGAGCTCTTCCTGTCCTATATGCAGTTTGCCGACGCCATGGACTTTGAAAAGGTCGGCGTCCTTGCCGAGGACGAGCACAGTCTGGTGCTGATCCTGACCAAACCCCTTTCCGGCTTCTATCTCTATTACAGCCTGACAGACTCCTGGCTCGTAAACGCCGCGCTCTATGAAAGCTGCGAAAGCGTAACGGACGGAGTTTACAACAATACCTATATGACCAGCCTTGCGACCTCCTTTTCCTGGGGTCCGTACCTGCTGTCCGAATACCAGTCCGACAAGACGTTTCTCCTCGAAAAGAACCCCTGCTGGTTCGGCTATTCCCTGCCGGAGAACGAAGGCTGCTACCAGACGACCGCTTACCGCGTGGACTGCGTGAAAGAGCCGGCCACCCGCGTGGAAATGTTCCTGAACGGGCAGCTGGATGCCGTAGGTCTCGACAAGGACTATATCACCGAATATGCCACTTCCGATTACACCTATTACGATGAGGGCGACTCCGTCTTCGCCATGGTGTTCAACCCGGACAAATCCGCCCTCGAAACCCAGCAGAAGGCCGCAGGCGAGCACATCAACAAGACCATCCTGACGCTCAAGGACTTCCGCATGGCCATGTCCCTCGGCCTCAACCGCCGCGAGTTCTGCCTTGCCACCTCTCCCACCAATGAACCGGCCTTCGCCCTCTACGGTTCCCAGATCGTGGCCGATCCGGAAATCGGTTTGTTCTACCGCAACACAGACGTGGCCAAACAGGTTGTCGTGGACTTCTGGGGACTCACGGATGAAATCGGCGAAGGAAAGCTCTACGCAACCGCAGACGAAGGCATTGAGAATCTCTCCGGCTATAACCTCGAAATGGCGCGGCAGTATTTTGACAGCGCCTATGAACAGGCCATTTCCTCCGGTCTCATGACGGAAGAAGATACGGTGGAGATCATGATTGGCACGCCCAATGAGACCTCCGCCTTCTACAACAGCGGGTACGAATTCATCGTGAACAATTACACGGAGGCCGTCAAGGGAACCAAGCTTGAGGGCAAACTGACCTTCAAGCGCGACGCGACCCTCGGCAACGGCTTCTCCGACGCGCTGCGCACGAACCGGGTAGATATGCTCTTCGGCGTTGGCTGGACAGGTTCCACCTTCGATCCCTTCAGCCTGATAGAAGCCTATGTGACGAGCGACTACCAGTACGATCCCTCCTGGGATCCGAACACCACCGATATGAGCGTGACCCTGCGGGGCGAAACCTATACGGCGGACGTGTTCACCTGGTACCGTTCGGTCAACAACGAGGAGGTCGCCGTCCGGAACGCAGCGGGCGAAACGGCGACCATGAACGTGTCCGAGGACGCTGAAGAGCGCATTCAGGTCCTGGGCGCACTTGAAAACACCATCCTGCAGAACTACGACTTCATCCCGCTGATGGGCGACTCCTCCGCTCATATGAAGGGCATGCAGATCGAGTATTACACGGAGGACGAGATCTTCCCGCTCTCCCGCGGCGGCATCCGCTTCATGACCTATAACTACACCGACGCGGAATGGGAGGCCTTCGTGGCCGGACAGGGCGGTACGCTCAATTACAAGTAAAAATGCTCAAATACGTCGTCAAGCGCGTCCTGCTCATGCTGGTGGTGTTCTTCATCATCGTATCCATGTGTTTTCTTCTCATCAAGCTGCTGCCCAACCGCCCTGCAAAGCAGTTCGGTAAGGATCAGCAGCTGATCGAGATGCGGCGGGCGGCCCTCGGCTACGATAAGCCGCTGCTTGAGCAGTACGTCCTCTTCCTTCGGAAAACGCTGCTCGGCGGGGACTGGGGTGTCAGCGAGTCGCTGTATCTGGGGCAGGATGTGTTTTCAAAGTTTATGGAGAAGATGCCCGCCACCGTAGCGGTGAACGCCTATACCATGCTCTTCTCCGTTCCCCTGGGGCTTTTACTTGGCATCTATGCCGCGCTGCACAAAAATCGCTGGCAGGACAATCTCATCTCCACGGCCGTGGTGGTGTTCGTCTCCGTGCCCAGCTATGTGTACGCCTTTCTCGTGCAGTATTTCCTCTGCTTCCGTCTGCGGCTTTTCCCCTTTCAGGCGGACAGCGGGTACGACTTCTTTTCCGCCTCCATGTTCCGCTCCATGGTGCCGGCGATCCTGAGTCTCGGATTCGGCACCGTAGCGGGACTGACCCGCTATACCCGCGCGGAGCTGACGGAGGTCCTGACCTCTGATTACCTGCTCCTTGCCCGGGCGAAGGGCCTGACCCGCGCCCAGACGACGCTGCGCCATGCCCTCCGCAACGCCATGGTGCCCATCTTCCCCATGATTCTGGGCGAATTCGTAGGCATCATGAGCGGTTCCCTCATCATCGAGCAGATTTTCGGCATCCCAGGCGTCGGCGCGCTGTACGTGGCTTCCATTACGGCCGCCACGCCGGATTACAACTTCTTTATGCTGCTTTCCGCCTTTTACACGCTGATCGGCCTGCTCTCCGGTATCATCGTCGATCTTTCCTACGGCTTTATCGATCCCCGGATCAGAATCGGGAGCGCCAAATGACTGAAGAAAAGAACCGTCCGGATTCTCCCGGGATCCCGAAGGAGAAACTCCGCTTCCTCGAGGGGCGGGAGATCCTGCACGACAAACCGCCGGAGACAAAGCCCCGGGGATACTTCGCGGATGCCATGTACCGGTTTACCCGCAACCGCAGTTCCGTCGCGGCCGCCTTCATTATCCTTCTACTGGTCCTCTACGCGGTATTCGTTCCCTTCTTTGCGGAAAACCCCTATACCCGCGCGCTTAAGGACACAATGGCCCTGTCGTACGCAAAGCTGCCGCCAAAGGCTGCCTTCCCCCTGCCCGGTTTCGACGGGGAAACCGACAAGACCGTGAACGCCGCAGGCTACCATGCCCTCCGCGCCATCGCGGAGGAGACGGGTATCAACCCCATCGTAAAGGTCTACGCAGCGGACCGGAAGGACACCTCCGGCAGCAAAAAGACCTCGTATTACGATCTGCGCGTCGACCAGTACGCGGCCATGGGCATGATGAGCCTCACGCTGACCCGGGAGGAGTACGAGGCGCTGCAGGCCTGGCAGGACAAAACGGGGATCCAGGTCATTTATCCCGCCGTACGGGACGCGAAACAGTCGGACGCGAACATCTGGTACGAGGCGGACAAAAAGGGCGCCCCGAAGCTTGATAAGGAAGGAAACCTCGTTCCTGCCTGGCGCGAGGCTTCCCCCGGCGATACCAGCTATCACAGCCTTCGCATTCCCCGGGACAGTGATCCGGAGCATCCCCTGGCTTACGCCCGTATCACAGGCACCTCAAAGGCGCCCGGTTACGTTGTGCGCGTTGAAAAGAACGCCTACTTCCTCTCCCGCTACGGTTTCCGGCCTGCGTTTCTCTTCGGAACCAACGACAAAGGGCAGGACATCTTCACCCGCCTGGCCCACGGGGCCCGCTTCAGCTTTCTCCTGGCCATCGGGATCTCCGCCATCAACCTCCTGATCGGCGCCATATACGGGGCCATCGAGGGCTACTACGGCGGCGCCGTCGACCTCGTGCTGGAGCGGATCTCCGACGTGCTCTCCGGCGTGCCCTTTATGGTGGTGACCACCCTGTTTCAGCTGCATCTTGCAAACAAGGTGGGTGTCGTGCCCGCGCTGCTTTTCGCCTTCGTGCTGACGGGGTGGATCGGCATGGCGAGCCTTGTACGCATGCAATTCTACCGTTACAAAGGACAGGAGTATATCCTCTCCGCGCGCACCATGGGCGCGGGGGACCGGCGGATCATGTTCGGGCACATCTTCCCGAACGCCATCGGCACCATCATCACCGGTTCCGTGCTTTCCATCCCCGGCGTCATCTTTTCGGAAAGCTCGCTGACCTACCTCGGCATCATCAATCTGGAGAGCTCCACCATGACCAGTGTGGGCAGCATGCTGGCGGGAGGCAAGGCCTATCTTGCCACCGACCCGCACATCATCTTCTTCCCGGCGCTGTTCATCGCGCTGCTGGAAATCTCCTTCAATCTCTTCGGCAACGGACTCAGGGACGCTTTCAACCCGTCCCTGCGGGGATCGGAGGAGGGATAAAGATGGAAAAACCGATTTTATCCGTCCGCGACCTCTCCGTATCCTTCCGCACCGCTGCGGGACTCGTGCGCGCGGTCCGGGGCGTCAGCTTCGACCTTGCCGCAGGGGAAACCCTGGCCATCGTGGGGGAAAGCGGCTGCGGCAAGAGCGTCACCTGCAAGGCCGTAATGGGCATCCTTCCCGGAAACGCCGTACAGATCGGGGGAGAAATCATCCTGAGAACGCCGGGACCGTCTGGCGAGTCCGCGGAAACAGAACTGCTGCGGCTCCCGGAAAAGGAGTTCTGCCGGATCCGTGGGCGGAAAATCGCCATGATCTTCCAGGACCCCTTTTCAAGCCTGAACCCCATCATGCGGGTGGGAAAGCAGCTGACGGAGGTCATGCGCCTCTCCGGCGTCCCCAAGGCGGAAGCAAAGGCGCGCGCCCTGTCCCTCCTCGCCGAGGTTGGCATCCCGGAGCCGGAGCGCCGCTATCGCCAGTATCCTTTCGAACTCTCCGGTGGTATGCGGCAGCGCATTGTCATCGCCATCGCCCTGGCCGCAAGCCCGGACATCCTCATCTGCGACGAACCTACCACGGCCCTGGACGTGACGATCCAGGCGCAGATCCTGGAGCTTCTGCAGCGGCTGCAGAAAGAGCGCTCCCTTTCCATGATCTTTATCACGCACGACCTCGGCGTGGTCGCCGGCGTGGCAGACCGGGTCGCCGTATTGTACGCCGGGCGCGTCGTGGAAGAAGGGACTGCGGAAGAGATCTTCTACCGGCCTGCCCATCCCTATACCTGGGCGCTGCTGTCTTCCATGCCTGACCTGGACACGAAAGGAAGGCTGGACGCTATCCCCGGAACGCCGCCGAACATGGTGGCTCCGCCTCCGGGGGACGCCTTCGCGGACCGGAACCCATATGCCCTCGAAATCGACCTCGAGCAGCAGCCGCCTTTCTTCCGCATCACGGATACCCATCGGGCAGCCACCTGGCTGCTCCATCCGGACGCCCCCCGCGCGGACATGCCGGAAGGCCTCCGGGAACGCATTGCCCGCATGAAGGCGAGAAGGGAGGCGGAGCGCCATGGGTGAACAGGAACCGCTCCTTAAGGTCTCCCATCTCTGCCAGTACTTCGGAAACAACCGGGCGGTCGACGACGTTTCGTTTTCCGTGTATCCGGGAGAGGTCTTTGGCCTCGTCGGCGAATCCGGCTGCGGAAAAACCACGACCGGCCGCTGCATCGTGCGTCTCTATGACATCACCGGCGGAACCATCGACTTCAAGGGCCAGCGCATCGCCGCCGGAACCCTTTCCTACAAAAACGCTATCCGGGCGGCGGCGCGTGCGCTCCCGGGGGCTGCGCCCAATGAACGGCCCGGGCTTCTCAAAACCATCTCGGAAGCGCAGTCCGCCATGCGGGAAGCCAGGCGCGCGCACAAAAACGCCGATCAGCGCCTCGTGAACCGCATCCAGATGATCTACCAGGATCCCATCGCCTCGCTCGATCCCCGCATGACGGTCTACGACATCATCGCGGAGGGCCTGCGCATCCGGGGGGAACGGAATAAGGAAACCCTGGACCGGAAAGTCTACGGCATACTCGACCGGGTCGGCCTGGTGCGTGAGCACGCCGGGCGTTATCCCCACGAGTTTTCCGGCGGACAGCGGCAGCGCATCGGCGTCGCCCGGGCCGTGGTAATGGAGCCGGACATGATCATCGCGGACGAGCCGGTTTCCGCTCTCGACGTATCCATTCAGGCGCAGGTCATCAATCTCCTGTCCGATCTCCGGCGCGAGATGGGACTGACCTGCCTGTTCATCGCCCACGACCTTTCCGTGGTGAAATACTTCTCGGACCGGATCGGCGTTATGTACTATGGGCACCTGGTGGAGGTGGCGGAAAGCGACGAGCTGTTTATGAGGCCGCTGCACCCCTACACCCGGGCGCTGCTCTCCGCCGTTCCCCTGCCGGATCCCCTGTATGAACGGGGCAGGAAGCGCATCGTCTACCGGAAGGAAGAGCACCTGGAGGATCCGGCGGATCCGGAGACGCTGCGGGAAATCCTTCCCGGGCACTTCGTCCGCTGCGGTGAGAAGGCGCTTCCCGCCCTCCGCGCGGGGGCCGCACAGTGAAGCGCTTTCCGCCCGTCGTCCGCCGGTTTCTTCCCTTCGCCGCCGGAACAGTCTTTGCGTTCCTCACTGCGAAAGGACGCGGGCTTTCCTCCGCGTCCGCCCCGGCAAGGCTGATTGCCCTGTCCGACGGATGCTTTGCCGCCGGTCTGCTGGAGGCCGGTTTCGGCCTCTTGCTCTTCATCTCCCAGGACGGCTTCTTCGATATCTTTTCCTACGCGGTGAGAAGCGTGATCGTTCTGTTCACTCCCTTCCGCAGACCGGAGGATCTGCCATCCTACGCGGACTACCGCATCATGCGGCGGGAGCGCCGGAGAAAACCCGGTACGGCGCTGCTTCTGACCGGTATCGCCTTTCTTGCCGCGTCGGCGGTTCTGCTTCTGTTTGTACGTCACAGTTTCCCTTCGGAGGTTATATGAAAGCACCTTTTTCCCCTTATCTTGCCGGAATCGCACCGGAGCTGAAAAAGTTCGTCAGCTGCCTTTCCGCGCGGTATGATTATGTTTCCGTCCTTTCGGCGGACAGCGTGGGCTTCGCCGTACGCGTATCTCCTCATGCGAAATCCGTTGCCACAGAGACCATGACCACGGAGCGCGGCAGCGTCGTGCGCGTATGCCGCGGCGGCCTGTATGCGGAATACAGTCTGAACGAATTCGACCCTTCTCATCCCGATCGGGAGGCGGAGCGGGTAGCGCAGGCGCTGGAGGAGCAGTACACCCTGCTGGATTCCCTCGGCGTCGCGCCTTATGAAACCGCCGTGCTTCCGGACGAACCGGAGTCTATCTTCGCGGAGATGGAAGCAGAGCGCCTGCCGGAGGAGGAAGACCTTCCCGCCCTCGTCACGCGCCTGTCCGCCCTCGCGGAGGCAGCGGCAAAGGAACACGATCTTGTGGACTGCTCTCTTTCCGCCCAGTCCACCCATATTTCAAAGCTCTTTCTCACGAAAAATCGCGACCTCCGGCAGAGCTACGTCTATTCGGAAGCCTCCTGCATGCCTGTGGGAAGTGAGGGGGATCGCACGGAGATGGGCTATACCGGACTTTCGGGAAGACGCGGACCGGAGCTGTTCGACGGCATCCCGGAGAAGCTTTCCGAGGCGCTCAGCGACCTATCCGATCTTCTCAGAAGCGAACCCGTCGTTCCCGGGGAATACGAAATCGTCTGCGACCCGGAAGTCGCGGGGCTCATTGCACATGAGGCTTTCGGCCACGGCGTAGAGATGGACATGTTCGTTAAAGGCCGCGCGCTGGGTGCGGAGTACATCGGACGGCGCGTCGCCTCTGATCTCGTGACGATGCACGAGGGAGCAAACGCCTGCACGCAGGTCGCCAGCTATGCCTTCGACGACGAGGGGACACCGGCAGGTGATACGGTAGAAATCGACCGAGGGATCCTGAAAACCGGCGTGTGCGACGCGCTTTCCGCCCTGCGGCTTCATGCCGCTCCGACAGGCAACGGCAAGCGGGAGAACTTCGAGCACAAAGTCTATACCCGCATGACCAATACGCTCTTCGCCCCGGGAACCCATACTCCGGAAGAGATGATCGCCACCGTCAGGCACGGTTACCTCCTGCGGGGCTGCGAGTCCGGTATGGAAGATCCCAAGCACTGGGGCATCCAGTGCATCGTGCAGCGCGGCTATGAGATCCGTGACGGAAAGCTGACCGGAAAGGTCGTCGCGCCCGTCATCCTGACCGGCTATGTACCGGACCTGCTCTGTTCCATCTCGATGGCAGGCAGTTCAGCGGAAGCTTTCGGCACGGGATACTGCGGCAAGGGAACGAAGGAATGGGTGAAGGTTTCCGACGGGGGACCTTATCTGAAAGCGAGGGCGAGGCTGGGATGACATTCGAAGAAGTACGGGCGCTCCTTGAATCCTCCGGCGCGGACGCCTGGGAACTGACCGAAGAACGGAGACATGTGCGGGAATTCTACTTCATCCGGCGCAGGCTGGATCAGCACCGCCTGCGTGAGGTGCGGGAGTTCCGGATCAAAGTATATCGTCTTTTTGACGACGGGAAATATCTGGGGAGCGCGGGCGGCTCCCTGTCCCCGACTGCGGACCGGGCAGAAACGGAAGCGCTGCTGCAGAACTGGCTGAAGGCCGCGGCATTTGTGCGCAATCCCGCCTACACGCTGGTCCCCCCGGAGGAAGGTGCGGGAGAAAAGACGTCTGTTTCTTCCGTTGATACCGCAAAACTGGCGGCGGACTTCCTCTCCGTAATGCGCGCTCTTCCGGAAACGGAGACCGAGGATATCAATTCCTTCGAGCTCTTCACCGGCGAATATGAGACCCGATTTGCGAACAGCCGGGGTGTGGACAGGAAAGAAAGTGGTCCCCGCGCCGCGCTGGAGGTCGTGCTGAACGCCCGGGACGGCGGGCACGAAATCGAGCTGTACCGGATGATCACCGCCGGCGGATGCGACCGGGAAACCCTGTCCCGATCCCTCGCCCGTGCCCTGTCCCTTGCAAAGGACCGCCTGCAGGCAGGACCTACGCCCGCCCTTAAGAAATGCGACGTGCTCTTTTCCACCGAGGTCGCCCTGCCCCTCTACGAGTATTTTGCGGACCGTCTGGATGCCGCTTACAAGGTCCGGGGTTATTCGGACTGGGAAATCGGCAAGCCCATTGCGGAAGATGCGAAGGGCGACCGGGTAACGCTGCGCTCCGTTCCCTTCCTTCCGAACTCCTCCGAAAATTCGGCATTCGACGCGGAGGGAGCGACCATCCATGAAACGCTGATGATGGAAAACGGCGTACCGCGGCATTTCCTGGGCAGCCGGCAGTTCAGCTGCTATCTCGGCCTCGCCGATTCCTTCCGCCCCGGCAATCTGTCCTTCTCCGGCGGTACGCATACGGAAGAACAGCTGCGGACGGGCGCATATCTCGAGGCAGTGGAATTCTCCGATTTCCAGGTGAATCCTGTGACGGGGGACATCGCGGGGGAAATCCGACTGGCCTACTGGCACGACGGGGCAGCAGTCACGCCCGTCACCGGCGGCTCCGTCTCCGGGAACATGGCCGACTTCCTGAAAGATTTCCGTATGAGTAGGGAGACGATGCAGATCGACTCCTGCGTCATTCCTGCGTTCACCCGACTGCCCGGCGTATCCATCGCCGGCGTTTCCGCTGCAGACAAGGAGGTATCCCATGTCTGAAGAATCGAAGATCATTCCCTTTCCTGGCACGGGGAAATCCCCAGAGGAGCAGAAGGCGGAACGCCTCCTTGCGCTGGATGAAAGCGAGTTTTCTTCCATGAAGACCAGCGAACTCCGCGCCCTGCTGGATGATATCGCCATTGCCTACGAGTGGTACGGCGACGATTCTGATTTAGAGCCCGGAAGCGACGAATGGAACGAGCGCGAGGACAAGATGGAACTCCTGGACGACCTGTCCGACGCCATCTGGGACCTACTGGACAATCGGAAAGAATGACGTTCTCCTTCTTCCATCTGTTCACGTGGTTTTCTACTCAGAATACATGACGAGGATTGAGTGACCAATGAAAAAAGCCCATTTATCGCGAGAAAAGAACAAAGCACCAGGGCCCCTGAAAACTTCGGGAACAGATGAGACGAAATAAGTAGAAAAGCTCACCTGACGTAACCAATTGAAAAGAGCCCACCTACAGGTGAGCTTTTCTTGTTTGGACAAATCGCCCTTTTACGCAACCAAGTTGGGGATTGGAAGAAGCTATATGCGAAAAGTAAGGGGTTTTCGCCGGGCCGGAGAACCGGATTTCATACTAAACATCATCTAAAACATATCTAAAATCCACTGTCTACCAGTGATGCTTTTTATATCAGCAGACGATAGGTCATTAATGACTTCGCATAACTGATCGTTACGCAAACGAAGAAGCGACCCTGACGGATGAGCAGACCAGCGTAGAACTGAATTGGGCGGATAGCATTAAATTGAATGTTAACCCCGAAAGTCTTAAATCTATGAATATCCGGTATCTTTTTTCTACAAAGGATAACAGCGAATTATTGGCCAGGTACGATATCGTCAGCGAATATGTAGCCGGGCAAGACGGATACAGTATCTATCGTCTTTATTATTGAACCTGTATATCCTTGGAAATTAAAGGAGACATCCGCTATCTGGTGTGTTATAATGACTCTAAAAACAAGAGAGGGAGGCCCCACCATGAAAAAACTCGCCGTTCTTTTTCTCGCATCGCTTCTTCTCCTCGCCACCGCCTCCGCGGAGACGCCGGACGCCGTCGCTTCCGCTTCCGTGAACAGTTTCTACGGCGGCATGACGGGCGACGATCTCATGAACGCCATCAACAGCTACACCGGCTTCTACTCCATTTCATCGGTAAACCCGGATGGGACACCAAACGTCGCCTTTTTCATCTACGGCATGGCAAAGGCCGGAGACAAGTACTATGTGCAGCTCGGTATCAGCCCGAACCAGACGACTGCGAACATCGAAAACGGCTCAGCGCTGATGGCGATGTATGCGGCGATTCCGGCGGAAGGCGCAACTTATCCCACTACGGGTGCCCGGATGCTCCTTAAGAAGGTCGAAGACGAGGCGCTCATTGCGGAGCTCCTGAAGAACGCGCCGGAGGGCTATACACCCATGTATTACGAAGTGACCGAAACCCGGCCGCTTGGCTGATGAAATCCAATATGCCCTACCTCGCCGAATGAAAGAAGGATGCCTGTGACAGCGCTGTCCGCCGTCCTGAAAGCACGCGAATGCCTGCGGGACGCGACGCCCCTCAATCGCAACTGCGGGCTGTACTGTGGTGCCGCCTGCTGCCAAGGGGACGAGGAGACGGGGATGCTGCTTTTCCCCGGGGAAGAGGCCCTGTACGAAGACTGTTCCTTCGGCCGAATCCTCCCTGCGAACTATTCCCTGGCCGGGCAGCAGGCGCTGCTCTTTGTCTGCAGGGGGGAATGTCCGCGTGAACTGCGTCCCCTCTCCTGCCGGCTTTTTCCGGCCCGCATTCTTCCGGACGGGGAGATCAAAATGGATCCCCGGGCCGCAGCTGTCTGTCCGCTTTTTGCAAGCGGAACGGACGGTTTTTCTCTCGCATTCCGCATCGCCCTGCAAAAGGCATCTGACGCGCTTTTGTCGGATGAAAGCTGCCGGGCATACCTCAGCGCTCTTTCTGTTCATCTGCGGCTGTAGCCATTTGTGGTCTTATGCATACTCCGTCCATATATCGCCAGGTAAAAGGCAGGAACCGAAAGGGATACTACTATGCTTTCGGAAATCATGAATCAGCACATCTCGCTTCTGCAATATACGGACTTTTTCATTCGGATTGTCACTGCATGTATTTGCGGCGCTCTCATCGGCATGGAGCGCGGACACCGCTTGAAAGAAGCCGGTGTCCGGACGCACCTGCTGGTATGCAGCACAGCTGCTCTAATCATCATCATATCCAAATATGGATTCGCCGACCTGACACGGACAGAAATCGGCTCCCTCTGGGGGGATCGCGGCGCAGATCCTTCCCGCATTGCTGCGCAGGTCGTCAGCGGCATCAGCTTTCTGTGCGCAGGCGTCATCTTCAAACAGGGCGCCTCGATCAAGGGTCTGACCACCGCCGCTGGCCTCTGGGCCACTGCGGGCATCGGCCTGGCCCTTGGTGCAGGTATGTTCCCGCTCGGTATTTTTTCCACGCTTGTGGTCCTTCTCAGTCAGATCATCATGCACCGTATTCCCGTTCTCAACGACCGGTATCAGAATAACCGTATCCAGATCACTGTTGAGGATGATGCGTCTTTCCGCCGCGTTCTGGCGGAACAGCTTAAAATCTGGAATGCCCAAGTCGTGGAAAGCAGCATCGTCCGCAATCAGGACGGATCCACCTCGTATTCCATGGTGCTGAAAATGAGCACGGACGTCAATCAGGATGCCATCTTCTCCTTCCTGGAGCAGAACAGCAATGTGATCGCCTTCCAGCAGACCATAAGCACCTGAAATCTTTCCGCAAACCTTCTCCAGACTGCCGCCGGTTGCATTCCGGCGGCAGTTTCGTTATAATGCCGCTTGGAAGCGGCAAATTGCCGCGGAAAGGAATACGCATGGAAGAAAGAAACATCCCCGGCCCTTCCTGCCTGATGGACATCCGCAGGGACGACCGGTTTGAAGGATTCCTGCTGGTTCGCAGCGCGGATCAGAAGCAGTCCGCAAACGGAAAATACTATCTCGATATGACCCTGGCTGACCGTTCCGGCTCCATCAACGCAAAAATGTGGGACGGAACCGTCCAGCCCCCGAAAGCCGGAAGCGTCATCAAGGTGCGCGCGACAGGCAACGAATTCAACGGACGCATCCAGCTGCGCGTCACCCAGTTCCGGGCAGCGGAACCCCGGGACAGCGTGGACATGTCCCAGCTCGTCCCCAGCGCACCGGAGGACCCCCGCGCCATGATGGAGGAAATCGCACGGGCTGCGGATCACATTGCGGATCCGGATCTCCGCCGCATCGCCTGCCGCCTGCTGGACCAGGCTGGCGCCCGTCTTATCACCTTCCCGGCCGCGAAACAGATGCATCATGCGGAGCGAGGCGGCCTGCTTTATCACACCCTAACCATGCTGCGGGCCGCGAAAGCGCTGCTTCCGGTGTATCCGAAGCTTGATGAAAGCTTGCTTACAGCGGGGGTCATCGTGCATGACCTCGCGAAGCTGAAGGAAATGGATGAGGATGCGCTGGGCATGATCTCCGACTACTCCACGGACGGAAAACTGATCGGGCACATCGTGCGAGGCGTTGTAGACATCGAGGAAGCGGCAAAAGATACAAATGCCTCCCCTGCGAAGGCGCTCCTTCTCCAGCACATGATGCTCTCCCACCACGGCGTCGCCGAATATGGCAGCCCGAAGGCTCCCATGTTCCCGGAAGCGGAAGTGCTGCATGCTCTGGATACGCTTGACGCGCGGCTTTATCAGATGTACGAAGCTATCGGCAAGGCAAACCCGGGAGGCTTCTCTGAAAAGGTCTGGGGCCTTGAAAACCGTCAGGTTTACCGCATCCCGGAAGAATCCTGAAGCTTCCATCTTCATTCAAGCTTCAGGCGATATCATATTTCGGGTGTTTTCGCCCGGATCATAACAAACAGGAGACTGCAATGAAAATGAAACGCCGGTTTTTTGCGTTGTTTCTCATCCTGGCCCTCGCGATCACAGCGTTGGCCGCAGGAGAATCTCTCTCGGACGTTTACGGGAAAACACTTTCCCGCCTCCGCGTCCGCGCCTCGGCCAGTACCAGCGCCGAGGTCATCGACAACATCATCAAGGGTGCCTGCGTATACATGGTATCCTCGAAAACGAGTAGTGGAACAACCTTTGCAAAACTGCGCTACCGGGCAAGCGATGGAAGTATACAGACGGGCTGGTCCGCCCAAAAGGTCGGCAATACCGTTTACATCGATCCCCTGAGCGCGAAAGAAGCGAAAAAGGCCTTCTCGGTTTCCGGCGGGAACCTGCCTTCCAAGAAGGTCGGCACCTTCTCCCGCTCTTCCGGATCCTCCTCTTCTTCCTCTTCGTCTTCTTCATCGTCTTCCTCTTCTTCCTCTGGCGGAAATCTTTCCTCCTCCCAGATTAAAGACATGCAGACGAAACTGAAGGCGCTGGGCTTCTATTCCGGCTCCATCACGGGCAACATCGGCTCCAAGACGAAGGCTGCAATCCGCTCCTTCCAGCAAAAGTACGGGCTCACTGCAGACGGTGTCCCCGGAGCGAAGACCATTAAGAAACTCAACTCGGTCTACGCTGCCTCTGGAAAGCTCCAGTCGTCCTCCTCTTCATCTTCTTCCTCATCTTCCTCATCCTCCTCGTCCTCCGGTACCGTAAACGTCAAGGGAACCATATTCAACTTGAACTGGTTCAAGGCAAAGAATAACGGCATCTTTAAGGCGATCGGCCTGTATAAGGGCTATACCGGAACTGTACAGGATCTCACAACCGGGCGGAAGATATCCGTCCGCATCCAGTCAGCCGGCAATCATCTTGACGTCGAACCCTGCACAGCCAAAGATACAAAACAGCTCTGCGCCATCTACGGAGTATCCTCCGCATCGCAGATCACCTCCAAAACCTGCTGGCAGCGGCGTCCGATGCTCTTTACCTCACAAACCGGATTCAAGTTCGTCTGTTCCATCTACGGTGTTCCCCACGGGGACCAGGTGATCACGGACAACAACTTCGATGGACAGTTCTGCCTGCATTTTCTGAATTCCAGAACACACGGCTCAGGCAAAGTGGATTCCGGCCATATGTCCGCCATCTCGAAGGCTATCGAAATGGTTGGTTCTTCCAAGGTCAAAAAGCTGGAAGATCTGTAATTCTCAAAGCCCAATTCTTATCCGTCTGTTTTCTCACATGAATTGTTGCTTTTCCCTAAAAAATCGCGTATAATCGGACTGCAGTTTAGTATCATCACCTGAAAGGAGCAACCGTATGAACCGAATTCTTTCCTTAGTACTCATCGCATGCCTGTTCCTCCTGCCCGGTCTTTCTCTGGCTGAGGCGCAGGATACCACCCTGTCCCTTCACGTGAGCGATGCTCTCGCGACGGATGAGACCATGACCGCAGCTATCGACGTAGTCAACGCTTTTGGTCTCCGTACGCATACGCAGGACGGGCAGTTCGTCCTCGCGTTCACGCTCTCCGACGAAGACGTGCTCGACTTCGCTTTTGAGGCGGATGAAAACCAGAATCTTTACGTGGCCGGCAATCTGCTTGGGGACAAAACGCTGACCATTTCTGGCGAAACACTTAACGCCCTTATGGAACAGCTGCACATTTCCGCCACCCCGGCAGCCCCCGCGAATCTGAACCTGGACAATACCATGGCTGCCCTGCAAAGCGCGATGGAGATGGGTCAGTCCACAATCACCGAATGGGATGAAACAAGCGATAAGCCGGACCTCGCTATAGTTATCTCCGTCTCCTCAGAGAACGCAGCGAAGGTGCTTGACGCGCTGGAGGCCGATCTTTCTGCGGCTGATTTTTCGAACGTTACCCTGCCAGCCGACGCCGGCAGCGTCGAGGAGCAGATCCAGAAATTCATTGCGACTGTCAAAGAGAGCCTGCCCGAGGGTGAATTCCTATCCCTTGAGTTAGGAGTTACGATGGCAAGCGAAGTGGTCTATTTTACCTTCCAGGCCTCCTGCAACATAGCAAACGGCGATGAAAAGAAGGCCGTAACTGTGACCGTCGATGAGGCTCGCACTACCACAGAAAAAGTTCTCTGGGAGGGCGGCGTGACTGTTGCGGTCGAAGGAAGCGACGAGCGCGCGTTCGTAGCAAATTCTCTCGAGACCTCGGGCGACAACAGCGAGCTGAATCTCGTTCTCTACAGCGTGGACGAATCCGATCAGATGACACCGATCGGCGCGTTTGTCCGCGACGCCGTGCATACTTCTACCGAAAGCGGATTCCGCTTCGAAAGCAGCAACGCGGCCTTCACCTACGACGCAGAAAAGAACCCCACGGAAGTCGGCGAACTGCATCTGCTCCTCACCGCGGACGGCGATGTGCTCAACTTTAACGCGGATGCGCAGCAGACTTCCGACGGACCGGCTCTTGTCTCCGTCGCTCTTGAAAGCAAACCCGGCGAAACCGAGCCCTCCCGGATTACTGCGGAACTCTATCCCATCAACGATTTCACCGAGGAAACACTCCAGAAAGTCATTCAGGAAGTAGTTTCCGAGAACCTTATGACCGTCGCTATGAATGCTCTCTCGAAGCTTCCGCCCAGTGCCATGAATCTGGTCGGCGGTTTAATGGGAGAGTAAGAGCAATAGCATCCTAATCTTTAGCGGGAAGCGGTTTTCCGCAGTGTAAAGCACAGAAACGCCGTGGCATTTGTTCCCAGTAAAGGACAGAATGCCGCGGCGTTTTCCATCACATGTTTTACGACTTAATCTGAAGAGAGGTGTTCCGAATGACCGGGGCTATCAGACGCATCTGCGCCATTCTTCTCTGTCTTCTCCTTCTCGTATTCGCTTTCTTTGCGGTACTGACAGTTTTCGAATACCGTCCTGAAGAAGAGGAGACGGTAGCCGCCGCTCCGGGAAACGCACAAAATCCGGTTCCCGTCAGCAAAGAGCTTCGAGTTCTCGTCTGGAACACGGGATATGGAGCGCTGGGGGATAATGCGGACTTCTTCATGGACGGCGGCAGGAGTGTATATACCGCAGACGAAGCCCGCATCTTGCAAAACCTCGAAGCCATGCGAGAAACCATCGGGACGCTCTCTCCGGATTTCTGCCTTCTGCAGGAGGTGGACGTCGATTCCGATCGCAGCCGACACATAGATGAAACAGCTTCTTTTCGCGCCGCATTCCCGGACTTCGCCTCCGCCTTTGCGAGTAACTACCGCGCGCTGTACGTGCCCTTTCCTATTCCTCCGATCGGACATGTGGACAGCGGCATCCTGAGTCTCAGCCGCTATGCGTCAAACCCGGACGCGACACGCCTTTCGCTCCCCTGCCCCTTTTCCTGGCCCATCCGGCTGGCACAACTGAAACGCTGCCTGCTTGTAACGCGGCATCCCGTCGAGGATGGCCGCGAGCTCGTCCTGGTGAATCTGCACCTCGAGGCCTACGACAGCGGGGAGGGCAAGATCGCTCAGACCCGACGGCTTGCCTCCTTCCTCCGCTCAGAATACGAAAAGGGCAATTACGTGATCGCCGGCGGCGATTTCAACCAGTACTTCACCCAGGAGGACGCAAAGGCCTACGCTGTCCGCGAGGGCCTGTGGAAGCCCGGCGTACTGGAGAGGGAACAGTTTGAAGGCGGCCTGACCCTCTTCTGCGACAGCTCTCAGCCAACCTGTCGTTCCCTGGACCGCCCCTATGCCGGCGCCGATCCTGACGACTTTCAGTATTACGCCATCGACGGCTTCATCGTATCGGACAACATAGAGGTGCTCTCCGTCAAAACACAGGACGCGGGTTTCGGCGCCACGGATCACAATCCGGTGTTGCTCCGATGCCAGCTGCGTTAAAACGAAATAATTGAGGAAGGAACGGCCGTTCCTTCCTCAAAGTCTTTAATTGGGGTGTATCGTCTTTTACTCGGCATGGGCCGCGTTGCGTCCGGCTTCGCGACCAAAGGTCAGGTAGTCCACGATGGCATTGCCGCCGATGCGGTTCGTTCCATGAATGACTCCCGTGATTTCACCGGCGCAGTACAGACCAGGAATAACGGTTCCTTCCGCCGTGAGAGCATGTGTGTTCTCGTCGATCTGCACACCGCCCATCGTGTGATGCACAGCGGGTTTACGCGGATACGCGATGTACGGGCCTTTGTCCAGCGGAGTCACAAAAGTGACGCGGCCGAATTCGTCGGGCGTATTGCTGGCCACATGCTCGTTGTAGCTTTCAAGGGTCTCACGCAGGTTCTCCACCGGGAAGCCAAGCTGATCCGCCATTTCCTCCAGCGTCTCTCCAACAACGATCCCGTTTAGATGATTGTCAAGGAAGTAGGAAACAGGCTGTCCTCCCATGGTCTTCGCATCGCGCAGATCGGTGACGCTGAAAGTGACCGCATTAGAGAACATATACATCATTCCGTCCGTCTGCGCGATGATCGCCTTGGACATTTCATCCCGGCGCCCGTCTTCGCGGACAAAGCGGCGGCCTTCCTTGTTCAGCATGATGGAGGAGCCGTTGTATCCGCCCAGCGTGTCGTTCACAATGCCGGTCTGCGGATTGCAGTACGGAAGAAGCTGGATCTGATCCATGTTGACGAGATTTGCTCCAACCGCCTCCGCCATAAAGATGCCGTCGCCCCGGACACCGGATACGTTGGTCGTACGGACGTTCGGTCCGAGGTCAGGCCACTTTTCGCCTTCACAGAATTTCTGGCGAAGCTCGACGTTACCTGCGAAACCGCCGGTCGAAAGGATGACGCCTTTCCCCGCGTGCAGCACGATTTCCTTGCCAGTGCGGCTGTTCAGCGCCTTGACGCCCGTCACGCGGCCGTCTTCAGTGATGAGTTCCGTTCCGCGGGTGCTCGTCAGGATGGTGAGCTTATCGCCGGCGTTCTTGCGGATCGCGCTGCGGATGGCCTGAATATAGCCGAATCCGTTCGGAAGCACGGCGTAACGGGAGCGGTAGTACAGCGCTCCGCCGCCCATCGTCACGGTATCCCGGAATTCCATCCCGTTCTCGATCAGCCACTGCATATCTCCATAAGCAGCGCCGGCAAGCTTTTTCACGATGGACAGCGTGCCCAGCTTATCGCCGCCGTTCCAGGTCTGCAGGGCAAACCAGTTCGCGCTGTCGAACAGCGTCTTGTCGCTCGCCTTGTACGCCTCAAACTCCTCACGCACGGCGTCCTGCAGCGCCTTATGCTCTTCGTTCACCGGCTCTTCCGAAAGAGCCGTCTCGATCAGAGAATCGATCGAAGGGGACCGCTCCGCAAACGCATGATCCTGCAGCTCAGGGATCGGCGCGTTCATGAATCCGCCAACAACCAGAGAGTTGCCGCCCAGGATGTCTGTGGACTCGATCAAAACGACGCTCGCGCCTTCCTCCAGCGCGGAAGCAGCGGCGGAAAGACCCGCGCCGCCCGCGCCGACGATGACAACGTCCGCCGTGTACTCCGGCTCAATGTCATAATGGCGTTCTCTCGGCGCTTTCAACGCGTCCATGTCTCCGCCGGCTTCCTGGAGGCAGGAAGACACCGCCGCGAGAACGATGCGGCTCGTAATCGTCGCGCCGGAAACCATATCGACATCCAGCGACTGATTTGCCACGATCTCCGCGGTCACGGTCTCGCCGGCCAGGTCACCCATTCCCGGCGTTTCCATGGAAGCCGTCACGGCGGCGGAAGTGATGGCGTTGTCGGAAACGACAACTTCCACCGTAAGCGGCCCGTGCATGCCCGGAACTTCTTTTGTATACGTTCCCGGCGTGAAGGACAGTTCTGCCATACCCAGTGCGGATACTGCCAGCAGCAGGCAAAGCGCCAGCAGCAGTCCGCCAGTATGTAGAGCGACAGCTGGGCACATTTGTCACGCCCATGCGCTCTCGCGATGCCTTCTTCGGTCCTACAGCCTTTACGGACCTAATCCATCAGCTGCAGTTAGAATATACGCATGCTGA
>JAIKWN010000213.1 GCA_024684665.1 Clostridiales bacterium
GAAAACGGCGGTGCCGGAAAGAAAGCGAATGGTGGTCCATCCCTTCGCGGGCAAGGCGCAAGCCGGGGAGGAACCGTACCGTTACTTCCGGATTGAGGAGATTACTGCCCTTTTCCGCTTTTACGAGGATACTGTACAGAAAGCGAAGGAACTGCTCGAAAACGGAACGTTCCATTCGTTTCGCGTGGATTACGGCTATACAGGCGGCTACGAATCGATGGACAATACTCTCGCAGGCAGGGCGCAGATATTTTCCGATGAGAATCCGAGCGGGATGCCTGCGGCGGATATGTTTTTCCGCTCATCGCCTACGGTAAACGTGCGCTGCCATGTCCCGGGCTGTCCCGGAACAAGGCACTGGACGAAGCTCAGTTTCGGCGGGCGCAGAGAAGCCTGCGTACACGAAACGGCGCTCTTTCTCGCCCTCGAAAAGGAACTGCGTGAACGGAATTACGGAGACAGCACCGACCGCGAAGCCCAGCAGATGCTCAACCGCTTTTCCAGCACGCTGTCCCGGGGTGGATTCCTGCCTGCCTCGGACGAGGAGGACTCCGCATCGGCCGGGCAGGACGTCGGCATCGTTCCCCGCCTGCAGGAAAGAGCCGGAGCGCTTTCCCTCAGCTTCCGGATCGGCACCGGAGGCAGAAGCCTTATCGTGAAGGATTTTGAGGAGCTCGTGGACGCCGTGGAGGAGAAAAGGGAGATCGGATACGGCAAATCCGTATCCCTGAATTTCGCTGCGGATCGGCTGGATGAGGATTCCAGGGCATGGTATGAGTTTATCAACCGCTACGTCCAGGATGAACGCAGCAGAATGCACGGTTTTTCCGGCTTCTCCGGGGCGGAAGGCAATCCGAGGCAGAATATCCCGCTGCGCGCTTCCTGGCTCGATGAGTTTTATGATCTCGGCAGGGAACACGGAGCCTTTGCCGTGCAGGGGAATGCCGTTTCCAGGCAGATCCCGCTGCGCTTCTCCGAAGGGGAAGCCCGCCCAGCACTTACACTGACAGAGATGCGAGACCCCTCTGGGGGTGATTTTTCAGGCGTCCGGCTGACGGGTACCCTCCCGACGGTCTACAAGGGCGCGCGCTTCCAGTACTTCTGCAGGGAAGACACCGCAGAGCTAATCCGGATCTCCGACAATAAGCTGCGCCACCTCAAGCCGCTGTTCGATGCGGCGGAATCCGGCAAGGTCTCTCTTGTAATCGGGCGCAGGAACCTGTCCCTTTTCACGCATAATATCCTGCCACTTCTGCGGGAAGCCTGCGACCTGGAGGAGCCCGATGCGGAAAGGATCGCACCTTATCTTGAGCCGGAGGTCGAATTCCGGTTTTATCTCGATGCCGCTGCTGGCGTACCGCTGTGCCGTGCAAAGGCAAATTACGGGACCCGGGAGGAAGATCTTGCGGACTGGGCTTCCGGCGGTTCGTCATCCGGCCTCCTGTACAGGGATACCATCCGCGAACAGGCGGCTTACCATGTCGTCCGACGTTTCTTCCCGCAGTTGTTTGCGGAAGAAGCTGTCTTCTCCTGCGGGGAAGATGAGGAAAGCATCTACAGCCTGCTGACGGAAGGCATCGATGAACTATGGCGCTTAGGGCTGGTATTGGCGACGCCCGCTTTTGATGCGCTGAAGGTGCGCCGCAGGGTGAGCGTCAGGCTCGGCGTCTCCCTCGAGAGCGACCTTATGGATCTCTCCATCATTTCGGAGGACGTCTCCCTGGAGGAGCTCCTGGATATTCTGGACAGCTATAAACTGAAGAAGAAATATCACCGCCTGAAAAACGGTGAGTTTGTCAATCTGGATGATACCATCGCTGAACTCAGCACCATGGTCAGCGCACTTCAGCTTTCGCCTAAAGAGTTTATCCGCGGCAATATGCACCTGCCTGCCTACCGCGCGCTGTATCTGGACAAGATGCTGGAACAGGCCGGCGACCTGCAGACAAACCGCGACACGCATTTTCGTACACTCGTAAAAAACTTCAAAACCGTTGAGGATTCTGATTTTGAAGTGCCGGAGACGCTCCGGTGCGTTTTGCGCGGCTATCAGACTTACGGCTACAAGTGGCTGCGCACACTGGCTTCCTGCGGGTTTGGAGGGATCCTGGCGGATGATATGGGCCTTGGCAAGACCCTGCAGATGATTGCCGTCCTGCTTGCGGAGAAAGAGGGCGGCGCTATCGGCACCTCCCTTGTTATCTGCCCGGCTTCGCTGGTCTATAACTGGGCGGATGAGTTCGCCCGCTTTGCACCGGAACTTGCGGTCTGCCCTGTGGTTGGCACGCAAGCCGAGCGAACCGCAATACTGCAGAGATATGCGAGGTGGGATGTTCTCATCACTTCCTACGACCTGCTCAAGCGTGACGCCGCCTGTTATGAAGACCTCGTCTTCCTTTATGAGATCCTTGACGAAGCGCAGTATATCAAAAACCACGCCACATCCGCTGCGAAATCCGTCAAGATCATCCGCAGCCGGTACCGCTTCGCTCTGACAGGTACGCCGATCGAGAACCGTCTCAGCGAGTTGTGGAGTATTTTTGATTATCTGATGCCCGGCTTCCTCTATGGGTATGAGGTCTTCCGCAGGGAATTCGAAGCGCCAATCGTCAAAAAAGCGGATGAGGAGGCGTCCGCACGTCTGCGCCGTATGGTCTCGCCGTTCATCCTGCGCCGCGTCAAATCCGATGTGCTCAAGGATCTACCGGAGAAGGTCGAAGAGACGCGCATCGTCCGCCTCGAAAAGGAGCAGCAGCAGCTCTACGACGCTCAGGTACTCCGCATGAAGGAGATGCTCGCCTCCACAGCGGAATCCGAGCTTGGGAAAAACAGGATACGCATCCTCGCCGAACTGACAAAGATCCGCCAGATCTGCTGCGATCCAGCCCTGCTCTTTGAGGATTATACCGGGAGCTCCGCCAAACGGGAAGCCTGTCTTGATCTTGTCCGTTCCGCCATCGAAGGGGAGCACCGCATCCTGATCTTCTCGCAGTTTACCTCCATGCTGGCCCTGCTGAAGGAGGATCTGGAGAAGGAGGGAGTCCGGTTCTATGAGCTCACTGGTGCCACGCCCAAAAAGGAGCGGCTGGCTATGGTAAACGCCTTTAATGCAGGCGATATCCCGGTCTTCCTGATCTCCCTAAAGGCGGGCGGTACAGGCCTCAACCTTACGGGGGCAGATATTGTCATCCACTACGATCCTTGGTGGAATGCCGCCGCCCAGAATCAGGCGACCGACCGTACCCACCGCATCGGGCAGACGCGGGTCGTCACGGTGTTTAAACTCATTGCGAAGAATTCCATTGAAGAAAAGATCCAGAAGATGCAGGAACTCAAGCTCAGCCTCGCGGAAGAGATCATTTCTTCGGAGGGTTCTTCCCTCGGAACGCTGAACCGTGAGGAACTCCTTGCGCTCCTGGCGTAAAGCAAAACACAGCCGGATCTGCGCCTCATGCAGAATGAGG
>JAIKWN010000256.1 GCA_024684665.1 Clostridiales bacterium
GAGACGCTGGATGAGCCGATCGATGATACGGTTAACGCCGACGATCTTATGTTCGATCTCGGTATGCGGTATCTCAGGATGATGGCCGCAGAAAAAAAGAAACAGGCCTATCAGAAGGCCAATTCTCTTACGCTCTGGGTCAAGGACGCCCCGTCAAAGAAGGCCCTAACCGACTATGTCGACTCCGTGACAAACAAAGACAGCCCGGATTATATCCCGACCACCGACCGTATCGCGGTCTTCGATCTTGACGGCACTCTCTTCTGCGAGTCGGATCCGATATGGTTCGACTTTATGATGTACAAATACCGGATCCTCGAAGATCCCACCTATAAAGATCAGGCGACGGAATACGAAAAGCAGGTCGCGCGCACCGTCCAGTCCGCCATTGACACCGGCGTCGTCCCGGACGGTTTCGAAGTGGAGATCGGCAACTGCATTGCCCGGGCCTTTGCTGGGATGAGCGTTAGGGATTTCACTCACTACGTCAGGGATTACGCGGAAAGACCATCGCCCACTTACAACGGCATGAACGTCGGTGAAGCGTTCTACCAGCCCATGGTTCAGGTCATAGACTATCTGCAAGATAACGGTTTCACTGTCTATGTCTGCAGCGGAAGCGACCGGCTGGTCGTCCGCGGGATTGTCGAAGGCGGCCTCATCCTGGCTGCAAGATATGTCATCGGGACGGAAGAATTGATATCGGCAAAGAATCAGGGAGATACAGACGGCTCGGAATATGTTTTCAGTCACCATGAAGAACTGGTCCTGAGCGGAAAGATCGCTGCAAAGAATCTCAAAATGACCAAGGTGTCCATGGTTGCCGAGCAGGTCGGGCAGTGCCCTGTGCTCTCCTTTGGAAACAGCGCCGGCGATATCAGCATAACCAACTATGTCATGGGCAACGAACGGTATAAAACGGCGGCATTTTTCGTCTGTTGCGACGATGAGGTCCGGGAAAACGGAAGCCCGGAAAAAGCGCAGGAGGTCTACGACTTCTGCGCCGAATACGGCTGGATCCCGATCTCAATGAAGAACGACTGGCTGACCGTATTCGGAGAGGGCGTCACAAAGAAAACGTAAACAATCCGACGTAGCAGAGCAGGCAAAGACACCGCAGAAGCAAAAGGCTGAGGCAAGAATTCCGAAAATCAGTCATCCGATTCCTTCAGGCCGTCCAGCAGCTTGTACAGCAGCGCATACAGCTGCCCCGCCTCTTCCGGAGAGAGGGGCAAACAGACACCGACCGTTTTCGGCACCCTGCGCGCTTCATCCTTCAGGGCGCGACCCGCTTCCGTCAGCGAGAGAACGACCACCCGCTCGTCTTCCGCGCTGCGCCTGCGGGAAAGGAGACCCATCACTTCCAGTTTTTTTGCCACCGGCGTCAGTGTACCGCTGTCAAGCGCCAGCCGTTCGCACAGCGAACCCATCGTGATCTCTTCTTCCTCCCAGAGGACCAGCATCAGGAGATACTGGGTGTAGGTGATCCCCAGTGGTTTCAGCGCGGGCGTATACAGTCCCACGACCCGACGTGCCGCTGCGTACAGCGGAAAGCACAGCTGCCGTTTGAGCAGCAGGGCTTCTTCTCCCCCCGTTTTATTCATCCCGTCTTCCTCCAATCTGATCATGTGTCCGCCCGGGAGCATTCCCCGGGCGGAATCAGTATTCCCCTCGATTTGTTTTTCTTCGTTCAGATCAGCGAAGCCACGCACTTTTCGACTTCTTTCATGTCCGCTGTGGGCTCGAACCGGGCCACCACGTTGCCCTGCCGGTCCACCACAAACTTTGTGAAGTTCCACTTGATGTCGGGATTGTTTTTGTAATCCTTGTCAATCTTCTTCAGCATCGCGCCCATCACGAGTCCCATGGGGCCGTTAAAGCCTGCGAAACCCTTCTGGCTCTTCAGATAGTTGAATAGGGGCAGTGCGTTTTCGCCGTTGACGTCGGACTTTTTCATCTGCGGGAACTTTGTGTTGTACCTGAGTGTGCAGAACTCATGGATTTCATCGTCCGTTCCCGGGGTCTGCCCAGCAAACTGGTTGCAGGGCACGTCGATGATTTCGAGCCCCCGGTCGTGGTACTTCTCGTACATTTCTTCGAGCGGCTTGTAATGCGGGGTGAATCCGCAGCCGGTTGCTGTGTTCACGATCACCATGACCTTGCCCTCATTGTCTTTGAGAGAAAGCTCGCCGCCCTTCGCCATCGGTACGGAATAATCATAGATGCTCATATTTCTTCCTCCTTGGATTCAATTTGATTTGATACAATTTAATTGTAAAACAAGAATCCAGAAAAGTCAAGACTTTTCTGGAAATTCTTTCTTTTAGTGAACAGCGGCGTAGTCTACCGCCCGATTGATGATGATGCCGTTGTGATAAACCTTTTTAGTTTCTGCGTAATGCGGGCGTTTGTTCACATACATGGCAATGTAGCCTTTGAAATAATGCTCCTTTGCCGTATACACGATGTCTTTCCCTCGGCTGTCGTAGCGGCTCAGTCCGCTGTAGACATAACGGTCACCGTCTACGATCTCGTATTCCGGCTGCGGATCCATCTTTCTTCCGTTGGCGTACAGCGTCAGGGTCAGCGGCCCTTCGTAACCCCCCTGCCAGACGGCGGTAACCTCGAAGTTTACCGTACCGATAGCTGCAAGCGCCGCCGGAGCAAACAGGAACAGGACAGACAAGAGGCAAGCGCAGAGAACGCGTCGCATATTCCCTTCCCCCTCCATCAACCGCTGGTATCACTTTTTTCCGGTATTATACATGATGTGGTAGTATAAGATATTTACACGGTTTTTCCAGAGGGTTTTGGGAAAACTAATATAGATTTAATAACTGTCACATACTTATTTCACTTTGTTATAAAGCATTCATATTTAGCCGCTTTTCATGGCAGCACAAAGTGAAACGCGTTCCCGTCCACGGACTATTATCGAGAGACTTCCAGCGGAACGGGCGCGAAAAACGGCTTCCCTCCGTTCGAATTCGGAAAGATCTGCCAGGTTTCCGCAAAGCCACAGGACGCAAGAATCTCCACAGCCTGACCAAATGCGCAGTCCACAGTCTCCTTCGCGTGGGAATCAGAACTAACGGTGACCTTTCCGCCCCGTCGCCTGATTTCCAGCAGGAATTCTTTTGAAGGATAGGGCGTTGAGCGCCACCCTCGGGAGATGGCCCCAGTATTCACCTCGATGATTTTTTCTGCATCCAGAAGGGCATTAAGGGCGCGTAAAGCCGCTTTTTGGTAGCGAGGACTTTCCGGGTTCATAAAATGGTACTTCTCGTCAAACTTGGTAAGCAGATCGAAATGAGCGCAAATAGCCGCTTCTCTGCATTCCGCCACCTTAAGAAGTTCCCCGAAATAGCCCTCTGCCATGGCGTCCGGATCCCCGGAAAAAAACTCCCTGAAAATGCGCATGGTGATTTCCGGGGCGTGATCGACGCTGAGGGGCGGCTCCACCCCGGGCAGATGATGCACCGCACCGATCACATAGTCGAAGGGGGAGAGATCCACTCCCGCCATACTGCGGGTATCCAGTTCAATCCCAGTGAATACCGTCATGCGCCCGGAAAAGATTTCCTTCTGCAGCGCCATTTCGGCGAGAAAAGGTTCCGTATTCTCCGGAGCCCAATCGTTTTCAAAAGGCATCGGGCTGTGCAGGCTGATCCCCGCCGCAGGCATCCCCACCTTCAAACAGGCTTCCAGCATGTCGTGGCATGTGTCCTTCCCGTCGTCGAAAGTGGAATGCATATGCAGATTACGGAAAACCATTACTTCATCTTCTCCTGCTTCACTTTACGATCGATCACGTGGCGGGAAGCCATTTCCCGCCGGACATCTTCGAGGCTGATACCCTGTTCCACCATTAGCACCATCACATGGTACATGAGATCCGAAATCTCATAGATCGTGTTTGCCCTGTCGTCATCCTTGGCGGCAATAATGACCTCCGTGGATTCCTCGCCGATCTTCTTTAAAATCTTATCCCTGCCCTTGGCAAAGAGATAGGAAGTATAGGAGCCCTCCTTCGGATTCTCTTTTCGTCCCTTCAGCATATCCAGGAGATCCTGATACTGGAAACCCGGCGCGGTTTCGCCTTCGTAGATTTCCTCACAGAAGCAGCTGTCCGTGCCAAGGTGGCAGGCGGGCCCGTCCTTCTTGACCTCCACCACCAGTGCGTCCCGGTCGCAATCCGCTGTGATCCGAACGATATGCTGGTAATTCCCGCTGGTTTTCCCCTTCAACCACAGGGTCTGCCGTGAGCGGGAATAAAAGCAGGTCAGGCCCTTCTCCATGGAGATGCCGAGGCTTTCCCGGTTCATATAAGCCAGGGTCAGTACCTGTTTCGTTTCCGTATCCACGACGATGGCGGGGATCAGGCCCCGGTCATCGAATTTCAGTTCATTTACGTCAAACATCGGTTTTCTCCTCCCGCGTTCTTCGCACGTTGATCCCCGCCTCGGAAAGGCGGGCTTTCAGTTCCGCGATGGATACTTCTCCATAGTGAAAAATGGAAGCCGCAAGGCCCGCGTCCACCCGCAGGATCTCCCGGAACAGCGTCACAAAATCCTCCGCGCAGCCCGCGCCGCCGGAAGCGACCACTGGAACAGACGAAAAGGCGCAGACGGCGGAGAGCAGCGGCAGATCGAACCCCCGCTTCACCCCGTCCGTGTCGATGGAATTGACCACCAGTTCCCCCGCCCCGGCGTCTACGCCCCGCTTCATCCATTCAAGGGCGTCCATGCCGGTGTCGATGCGTCCTCCCTTCGCAAAGACGTGCCATCCGTCCCCAACCCGCGCCGCGTCCACAGAGAGCACCACGCACTGGCTTCCGTAACGCCGGGCCGCCTCGCCGATGAGACCAGGATTCGCAATGGCACCGGAATTGACGCTCACCTTGTCCGCACCATTGTCGAGGACCCGTTCAAAATCCGAAAGGGAGGAAATGCCCCCACCCACCGTCAGGGGAATAAAGACCTCCGCCGCTGTCCGTGCCAGCACGTCCGCGAAGAGCTTTCGCCCCTCATGGGAAGCGGTTATGTCATAGAAGACAAGTTCGTCCGCCCCGGCGCTCGAATAGACCCGCGCAAGGCTCACAGGGTCAGATACGTCCGCCAGCCCCGCGAAACGGACCCCTTTGACCACCCTGCCGTCCTTCACGTCAAGGCAGGGAATGATACGCTTTGTAATCATGCCGTCTCCCGTATGGCGCGGGCAAGATCCACCGCGCCGGTATAGTAAGCCTTACCGAGGATTGCCCCCCGGCAGCCTGCCTTTCGCAGGGCGAAAAGGTCGCCATAAGATGAAACGCCGCCGCTGGCCACAAAGCCGATTTCCGGAAAAGCCCGGGTCATGCGCTCATAAAGCGCCATATTGCTGCCCTGCATCGCGCCGTCCCGGGAAATATCCGTGAGGATCACGTCGGTGATGCCCGAATCTCTCAGACGGGAGAGCAGTTCCTCCACCGTCAGGACGGACGTCTCTTTCCAGCCGCGGACGGCAGGGAAGCCATCCTTTATATCCACACCCACGGCGATCCGCCCGGGGAAGCGGGTAGCCAGCCGGACAGGCAGCTCCGGATGCTCCACGGCCGCCGTGCCCAGGATCACCCTCCAGACGCCGGCGGAAAGATAGCGCTCCGCCACCTCCTCCGTCCGGATGCCGCCGCCGACTTCGACTCTGAGACCTGATTCCGCAGCAATGCGCGTGATGAGCGGAAGATGGGGCGTTCCTCCATCCCGCGCGCCCTCCAGATCCACGAGGTGAGCGACTTCCGCCCCGGCAAGCACGAAATCCTTTGCCACCGAAATCGGGTCATCGCTGTAGACGGTCAGTTTTTCGTAATCCCCGTGCAGCAGGCGAACCGCCTTACCATCATACAGATCGATTGCGGGGAAAATGAGCAAATCGTCCCCCTCCTTATCCTTCGCAGAACGCCCGCAGGAGCGCCAGGCCACACGAACCACTCTTTTCCGGATGGAACTGGCAGCCCATCACGTTTCCGGAACCGACCGCCGCTGTCACAGGGATCCCATATTCCGCTTCGGCCAGCAGCGCATCCCCGCAATGCACCGCGGAGAAGCTGTGCACGAAATACATGCAGTCCCCTTCCCGGGTGTTTGCGAGCAGCGGATGCTCCGGCCGCGTGAGATGCAGCGCGTTCCAGCCGATAGCCGGAGTCTTCAGGCCTTCTGGCAGGCGGGGCGCCATATCCGTCACCTCTCCCGGCAGCAGGCCCAGCCCCTCGTGTACACCGAACTCCTCGCTTTTTTCAAAGAGAAGCTGCATTCCAAGGCAGATGCCGAGCAGCGGCTTCCCCGACGCCGCCAGCGAGACGAGCGCCATGTCCAGCCCACGTTCCGCCAGCTTCTTCCGCGCATCCCCGAAAGCGCCGACCCCGGGCAGGACGATGCGGTCCGCCTTAGCGAGCTCCGCGGCATCCCCGGTTACAACGGTTTCCGCACCGATGGCGGAGAAGGAACAGCGCAAGGAAAAAAGATTTCCCACCCCGTAATCCACGATAGCGATCATATGAGCGTCCCTTTCGTCGAAGGAATCTCTCCGGCAAGGCGGGTATCCACGGAAACTGCCTCTGAAAGTGCCCGCCCAAAGCCTTTGAAAATCGATTCTGCCATGTGGTGGGAGTTTTCACCATCCAGCATACGGATGTGCAGCGTCATTCCGGCAGAGCGGCAAACAGCGAGGAAAAACTCTTTCACCAGTTCCGTGTCGAACGCGCCGATCTTCTCCGTAGGAAACGCGCAGGAAAAACGCAGGCATGACCGCCCGGAGAGATCCAGTGCAACGAGAGACAGCGCTTCGTCCATAGGCAGGATGAAGCTGCCGTATCGGCGGATCCCCCTTTTTTCGCCCAAGGCCTCCGAAAGAGCCGCGCCCAGTACGATGCCGATGTCCTCCGTGCTGTGGTGGGCGTCAACGAAGGTGTCGCCCCTGCAGGTGACGGACAGGTCGAAGCGCCCGTGCTGGGCGAAAAGTGTCAGCATATGGTCGAGGAATCCAACACCGGTCTGGATTTCCGTCTTTCCGGATCCATCCAGGTTCAGGGACAGTCGGATGTCCGTTTCCGCTGTCTTCCGATTCCGTTCCGCTGTTCTCATAGTTCCTCCTTCAGGATGCGCTCCGCCACGGCGCACATTCGCTCCATCTGTTCCCTCGTGCCCACGGTGATCCGCAGGCGATCGGAAACGCCTGGTTTCTCCCAGTATCGTACAAAAACACCTTCGTCCGACAGCCGCTCATAGATTCGCTTTGCTTCCGCCGGCGGTTTCACAAAGAGAAAGTTGCCGAGGGAATCTGTACACGCGCAGCCCATCTCCCGAAGTCGCGCCTTCGTCCATTCCCGCGCTACCACGATCTTTCCGCAGTTTTCCGCATAATAGTCCCACTCCCGGCAAGCGGCGATTCCGGCAGCCTGGGCAAAGCTGCTGACGCCGTAAAGGTCACAGGCGCTGCGGACCGAGGACAGCTCGCGGATGATCTCCTCCGATCCCAGCGCATACCCAAGGCGACCGCCCGCTAGGCTCCCGCTCTTCGAAAAAGTTCGCGTGATGAGAAGGTTCGGATATTCCCCGATCAGCGGGATTGCACTTTCCGCACCGAATTCCACATACGCCTCGTCGATTACCACTACCCTTCTGGGATCAGCAGAAAGGATCTCCCCGATCTCCTCCCTCGACAGGGCGAGACCGGTGGGCGCGTTCGGGTTTGGAAAGAGTACCATCTTTCCCGACGCTTTGTAATCCGTCGGATCGAGGGTGTAATCCGCCAGAAGCGATTTCTTTTCAAGCTTCACCCCCAGCGCAGCCGCAAAATCATCGTAATAATCGTATGTGATCTCTGGTAGAAGCACCGTCCGCTCATCTCCGGCAAAAGCCATAAGAGAGAGATACAGCGCCTGATCGGAGCCGTTCGAGGCCATGACGTTTTCCGGTCGAAGACCCAGCCGCGTTGCGAGCGCCTCCCGCAGAACCCGGCAGTCCGGATCGTTGTAGACGTTAAGACCAGAAACCGCAGCTGCCACAGCCCTGAGAACCCCTGGGGAGGGGGGAAAGGGGGATTCGTTGCTGTTCAGAAGCAGGACCCCTTCCCTTTCCTCATGGCCGCCTGGAACATAGGGCGGGAGCGCCGCAGCCCGCCTGGTAAGCCAGCTCATGCGTCCTCCCTGCGAAAAAGTGCCGCGCGCGCGTGGGCTTCTAATCCTTCCGCTCGGGCGAAGACGGCGATCTCCTCCGCCACTTCGGACAGAGCCTCTTTCGTATAGGAGAGAAACTGTGTTTTCTTGATGAAGTCATCCACGCTTAATGGACTGGAAAACCGGGCTGTTCCGCTTGTGGGGAGGGTATGGTTTAGCCCCGCCAGATAGTCTCCCAAGGATTCCGGTGTATATCGCCCCAGAAAGACTGAACCGGCGTTTTTCACGAGGGGCAGTAGTTTGTCCGGTTCTTCCACAGCCAGCTCCAGATGCTCCGGCGCCAGCTCATTCGCTGCTTCTACAGCTTCCTCTAGGCTGTCCACTACGAGGATACGCCCATTGCGCTCTAAAGAAGCGCGCGCAATTGCCTCCCGGGGGAGGGTCGCCAGCTGTGTCTCCAATTCCAGAGACACTGCTTCCGCCAAAGATCCGCTGTCCGTCACCAGGACGGCAGCGGCCATGCGGTCGTGCTCCGCCTGGCTGAGCAGGTCCGCTGCTACAAGGCGTGCGTCGCTCTTTCCGTCCGCCACTACGAGGATCTCACTGGGTCCCGCAATCATATCGATAGCCACCCGTCCGAAGATCTGGCGTTTCGCTTCTGCCACGTAGGCGTTTCCCGGACCTACAATCTTATCCACTTTCGGGACAGTCTCTGTGCCAAAAGCCAGAGCGGCTATCGCCTGCGCCCCACCGCAGCGGAAAACGCGAGTTACTCCAGAAAGGTATGCCGCTGCCAGCACCGGTGCGGCGATCTGTCCGTCCTTTCCCGGTGGTGAAACGAGTACGATTTCCCGGCAGCCAGCCAGCTTCGCGGGGATGGCATTCATGAACACCGTGGAGGGATAGGCCGCTGTGCCTCCGGGGATATAAAGTCCAACTTTTTCTATCGGCGTCACATTCTGGCCCATGTGCACACCGTTGCCGCAGTCCATCGTAAAGCCTTCCCGCAGCTGTCGGCTGTGGAATGCGCGGATGTTATCCGCCGCCCTGCGCATGGCTCCTGCGAGCGCCGGAGGCAACGCCTCCGCCGCCATTTTGCATTTCTCCGCTGGAACTTCCAGCGGTTCCGGACGGACGCCGTCAAAGCGCTCCGTGTATTCAAGAACTGCCGCATCTCCCCGCTGCTCTACTTCCCGCAGGATAAGCGAGACGGGCTCCCGAACATCCGCCACTGCCGCATCTCGCA